>JAZQPB010000313.1:0-16711 GCA_045628165.1 Bacteroidales bacterium
GTGCTGGTGCTGAGCCACAACAAGAGTCTCGCCGCCCAGCTCTATGGCGAGTTCAAGGCTTTCTTCCCGGAGAACGCCGTGGAATATTTCGTATCATATTACGATTATTATCAGCCTGAAGCCTTTATCCCTACCACCAACACATACATCGAGAAAGACCTCTCCATCAACGACGAGATAGAGAAACTGCGAATGTCGGCCGCCACGGCGCTGCTGTCGGGCCGCAAGGACATCATCGTGGTATCGTCGGTAAGCTGTCTGTACGGTATAGGCAATCCCGAAGACTTCCACTGCAACATCATCCATTTCAGGAAAGGCGACAACATCGGCCGCACCAAGCTCCTGCGCAATCTGAGCGAGAGCCTCTACAGCCGTAACGAGATAGAATTCAAGCGCGGAAACTTCCGCGTGAAAGGCGATACCGTAGACATCTTTGTGGCCTACGACGACTACGCCTTCCGCATCCGCTTCTGGGACGACGAGGTGGACGAGATCATAAAATTCGACCCCGCCACCGGAGCCACTCTCTGCGCCGTGGACGAGTGTGTGATATATCCGGCCAAAAACTTCATAACCACTCCCGACCGCCTTCAGCAGGCCATGCGGCAGATCCGCATAGACCTCGGAATGCAGATACAGTATTTTCAGGACGAGGGCAAGGCCCTGGAGGCCAAGCGCATAGAAGACCGCGTAAACAACGATCTCGAGATGATGCAGGAGCTTGGCCATTGCAGCGGAATCGAGAACTATTCAAGATATTTTGACGGCAGACAGCCCGGCAGCCGCCCGTTCTGCCTTATCGACTATTTCCCCGAGGACTTTCTGCTCGTGGTGGATGAGAGCCACGTAACACTCGGACAGATACACGCCATGTTCGGCGGCGACCGCAGCCGAAAGATGAACCTCGTGGAATACGGATTCCGTCTGCCCGCCGCCCTCGACAACCGCCCATTGAAATTCACGGAGTTCGAGGAGCTTACACCGCAGACAATTTACCTGTCGGCCACTCCGGCGGATTACGAGCTGCAGAAATGTGGCGGAGTAATCGTGGAGCAGATGATACGTCCCACCGGCCTGCTCGATCCGCCTATCGACGTGCGCCCCACCGCCAACCAGATCGACGACCTCATGGACGAGATACAGCAGGTAATCAAGCGCGACGAGCGCGTGATGGTAACCACACTCACCAAGCGCATGGCCGAGGAGCTCACCAAGTATCTGGACCGCATGGACGTGCGCGCCAAATACATCCACAGCGACGTGGATACACTGGAGCGCATAGAGATAATGGACGGACTCAGAAACGGCACTTTCGACGTGCTTGTGGGCGTAAACCTCCTGCGCGAGGGTCTCGATGTGCCCGAGGTTTCGCTCGTGGCCATTCTCGATGCCGACAAGGAAGGATTCCTCCGCAGCGCCCGCTCGCTCACTCAGACCGCCGGACGCGCCGCCCGAAACGTGAACGGACGCGTGATAATGTACGCCGACGTAATCACCGACTCAATGCGCGACACCATAGAGGAGACCAACCGTCACCGGAGCATCCAGATGCAGTACAATCAGGACCACAACATCACTCCGCGTCAGGTGCGCAAGACCACCACTATACAGATAGGCCGCGCCGACCAGGCCACGGCCGACCGCCAGTTCCCCGATATCCAGATGGATACTCAGCGCCGCGCCGCCGAGAGCGAGACACGCTTCTATTCCAAGCGCGACCTCGAGCGCCTTATCCGCGAAACACGTCAGGAGATGGAGCGCGCAGCCAAGAAACTCGATTTCGTATCAGCTGCCCAGCTCCGCGACAAGATGTTTGAGTATCAGAAGGCTCTCGACGAGCGTGGTTGATTGTTTGGATTTTTAGCTAAAATAATTTGGAAACTGGTACAATAATATTTACATTTGCAGAAAATTACTATTAACTGATATGGCACGCAAAAAAGACCAATACCTCAACCCTATACAACGGCTGAAGATATTCTGCCAGGACGACAAATTCAAGTTTGCCCTCTTCGTAATACTCATCTTCACGGCATTTCTGGCCCTCGTGGGCTTCTGCTCGTACCTCATGTACTGGCGCGAGGACCAAAACAAATTTGAGCTCGGCATCTGGAAATACATCTTCGATCCCGAGGTCTCGGTAGAAAACTGGGGACGCAAGTGGGGAGCCCTGATGGCGCACCTCTGCATCCACCATCTGTTTGGCATACCGTCGTTTGCGCTTATATTCCTTATGGTTCTGGTGGCCTTCCGCTGCATCAAATACGAGCCCATCCCGTTCGGACCCACTGTTACACACACACTTATATGGATGGTTTGGCTGTCGATGTTTTTCGGATTCGTCTTCCAGTCCAGCCCGTTCTATTACGGCGGCGTGTTCGGCTATTCGGTCTCGTACTGGCTCTATACCCTCTGCGGCGGATTCTGCACGGTATTGTTTCTCTTGCTATTAGCTGGCACCATACTCATATTCACATTCGACAACTCTGTGCCATGGCTCAAGATATTCTTCAACGATTTCAAGAAGCACCACAGCCTGCGCACCGCATGGGAGAGCGCCAACACCTTTACCCGCAATCTCAGTGAGAATCAGGAGATCAGGTCAGCTGATAAGTTTAAGCCCCAGGGCCGTGCAGCTGATGGCGAGAGCGACGACGAGGACTTCGATGTGGATTTCGGCGACGACGACGATTCGCAGTCATCATCGCTCAACAGCCCCGTAAACACATCCAGCGCATCCGGCGCCGACAAGGAAAAGGGCATCGGATCCTTCTTCAAGGACATTTTCACCGGCAAGGACTACGTGGGCAAGGAGCAGAAACTCGATTTCGACGAGCGTCCGTCGGCTCCTCCGCGCAATAATCCGCCGGCGCCCCGACCCAGACAGCAGGGCCCCGAGACCATAAGCGAGAAATACGTAATCGGCGGTCAGGGTCAGGAGCCTCAGCCAGCTGATAATGACGATCTTCTGGAGTTCGAGGTGGAGGACACCACTCTCAACGACGGCCGCGTGCGCGTATCAGCTGATACCATAGCCGCGCCCGACCCCGACCAGCAGCCTGTAACGATAGTTCCCGGCATGGACATGGCAAATCCCCAGCCTGTAAGCGACGGCGAGGCCATCTCTATGCAGGTGGAGATCAATCACGAGGTGAGGGCCGAGGACATATCCAACCTTCCGCCGTACGACCCCACGGCCGAGCTCTCCAACTATCATCTGCCGCCTATCTCGCTCCTCAGGGTAAACAACGACAAATCGTCGGTATCCAACGACGAGCTCACCGAGAACAAGGCCAAGATCGTAAACGTGCTCAAGGACTTCAAGATCAAGGTTGTCAAGATATCAGCTAAAATAGGTCCTACTGTAACACTCTACGAGATCAAGCCCGCTCCGGGAGTCAAGATCTCCAAGATTCAGAGCCTTCAGAACGATATCATGATGAACCTGAAAGCCAAGGGATTGCGTATAATCGCGCCTATTCCGGGACAGGGAACTGTGGGCATCGAGGTGCCCAACAAGGTGCCGGCCATAGTATCGATGGAGTCGCTGGTAAGCACAGTGAAGTTCCAGGAGAGCGACTACGAGCTGCCCATAATCCTCGGCAAGACCATAAACAACGAGGCATACATGATAGACCTCGCCAAGTGTCCCCACATGCTTGTGGCCGGTGCCACAGGTCAGGGTAAGTCGGTAGGTCTCAACGCCATTATTGCCTCTATATTATATAAGAAGCATCCGAGTCAGGTAAAGTTTGTATTCGTGGACCCCAAGAAGGTGGAGCTTACACTCTACAAGAAGATAGAGAAGCATTTCCTGGCCAAGCTGCCCAACAGCGACGAGGCCATCATCACTGATGTGGACCAGGTGAAGGCCACGCTCAACTCGCTTACCGTGGAGATGGACAACCGCTACGGTCTGCTGCAGGAGGCCGAGTGCCGAAACCTGAAGGAATACAATGCCAAGTTTATAGCAAGGCGCCTGAATCCTGAACGCGGACACAAGTTTATGCCGTACATCGTGCTGGTGATCGACGAGTTTGCCGACCTGATAATGACTGCCGGCAAGGAGGTGGAGAAGCCTCTGGCCCGTTTGGCACAGCTGGCCCGCGCCATCGGCATTCACCTGATAGTGGCCACACAGCGCCCTGACGTAAAGATTATTACCGGATCCATCAAGGCCAACTTCCCGGTGCGTGTGGCATTCCGCACCATGTCGGGTGTGGACAGCAAGACCATCCTGGACCAGGTGGGCGCCGAGAACCTCATAGGCCGTGGCGATATGCTCATAAACACCGGCAGCGAGATTACACGTCTCCAGTGCGCCTTCATAGATACTCCCGAGCTGGAGGATATCACCAAGTACATCTCTCAGCAGCAGGCCCCCGTGATGACCTACGAGCTGCCTGAGCCTGACATAGAGGCCGGCGAGCCGGGCGAGGATGTGGACCTCAGCCGAAGGGATTCGCTGTTTGAGGAGGCGGCCAGAATTGTGGTGATGTCTCAGCAGGGCAGCACTTCTATGCTTCAGCGCAAGCTCGAGATCGGTTACAACCGCGCCGGACGCATCATGGACCAGCTGGAGGCTGCAGGCATTGTGGGCCCCAACGAGGGCAGCAAGGCGCGCGCCGTGAATATCGACAACGAGTATGCCCTGGAGCAGTATATCAACAATCTGGACAGGAATCTGTAGATTTTGCCATCAGCTGCAAAAAAAATGATGATAATAAATTCAGAATTTTGGACGTTTTGCAACTATAATGTCAGATTACTAACCAATAAAAACAAATACGAATATGAGACTTACAAAGTTTTTTGCAGCCGCGCTCATGGTAGGCGCGCTCTCTATGCCGGCCATGGCACAGAATGAGTATGATCCACAGGCCAAGGCCGTGCTCGAGAAGGTGACCACCAACACCAAGGCCTGCGAGAGTATCCGCGCGTCGTTTGACTGGACTATGGAGAACAAGGCCGAGAAGACCAAGGACACCAAGAGCGGCCACATGTTTATAAAGGGCGACAAGTACAAGCTGATACTTGGCGGCCAGGAGATTTTCTCTGACGGCACCACAATGTGGCAGTATTCCAAGGACGCCAACGAGATAGAGATCAACGAGGTGGATGAGAGCGACGAGAGCATCGTAAGCAATCCTACCAAGATTTTCAATCTCTACGAGAAGGGTTTCAAGTACCAGCTCAAGGATCAGAAGAACGTGGCCGTAAAGGTTAAGAAGGACGGCAAGGTGGTTTCGGAGACTAAGGCCTGCAGCATTGTGGACCTGTATCCCGAGTCGCCCAAGGGCAAGGGTTTCCACACAGTGGAGCTTGTGATAGAGAAGGCCACCAGCCAGATCAGGAGCATCACCATCAAGTTCAAGAACGGCACCGACCAGATAATCGAGATTACCGAGTACAAGACCAATGTAACCATGCCTGATGCCCTGTTTACCTACGATCCGGCCAAATATCCCGGCGCCGAGGTAAACGACATGCGCTAAGGACGCTCATCTCGAGGATTGGTTAATCGTCTGATTTTTAGGCTTTTGTATCAGCTGATAGTGTTTATTTGTCTGACAACCAAACATTAAAGAAAAAAAAGTTTAAAAAAAGATGAAAAAAAAGGCGCAAAAATTTTCTATATGTTTAGAAATGATTTATCTTTGCACCAAAATTATAAAATATAAACCTCAGAATATTAAATATATTTAGCAATGACAAAAGCAGATATCGTAAACGAGATTTCCAAGACCACGGGAATTGAGAAGAAGGATGTACAGAATGCTATTGAGTCTTTCATGGAGACCATAAAGAACTCACTGGCAGCACAGAAGAACGTATACTTGCGTGGCTTCGGCAGCTTTGTAATCAAAGAGAGAGCCCAGAAGACCGCAAGAAATATCTCTAAGAACACAACAATGCTGATTGATGCGCACAAGATTCCTGCATTCAAGCCAAGCAAGGTGTTTGTAAACCAGGTTAAGGAAGAGGACAAAAAGAAGAAGAAATAATTCTGTAAGTCATCTGAATAACAGCAAAGATATTAATTTTATTTTCTAACCATTAAACTAATAAAAAAATGCCAAGCGGAAAGAAAAGAAAACGTCATAAAATGGCTACACACAAGCGTAAGAAACGTTTGCGTAAGGACAGACACAAGAAGAAATAGTTTTCGTTCTTGATCTAAGTCCGAGAAAAAATAAAGAAGAGTCCCAAATGCTATTTGGCGGCTCTTTTTTACTTTTCTCGTATTGTACTTTCACATTCTCTTAACTCTCTGTATCATACAGAATTAAAAAACTTGTACATAGTGGATAACAACGAACAAGTGACTAATGATTTAGTTATTAATGCTACAGAGTCGGAAGTAGTACTGGCATTGCTTGAAAACAAGCAGCTGGTAGAGATACACAAGGAGAAGAGGAACAAGCGTTTCTGCGTGGGCGATATCTACCTCGGCAAGGTGAGGAAGATAATGCCGGCGCTCAACGCGGCTTTCGTGGATGTGGGATTCGACAAGGATGCCTTTCTCCACTATCAGGACCTGGGACCTCAGTTTGCCACCCTGCACAAGTACACGCAGGTGGCCATCGACAATCCCAAGAATCTGAAGCCTCTTCAGAGCATAAGTCTCCAGCCCGAGATTAACAAAAAGGGCAAAATCACTGAGCAGCTATCCTCGGGACAGAGGGTGGTAGTTCAAATAAGCAAGGAACCAATCAACACCAAGGGCCCCAGGCTTACGTCGGAGGTGTCCATAGCCGGAAGGAATCTGGTACTCCTGCCGTTCTGCGACAAGGTTTCGGTCTCGCAGAAGATTAAGCAGAAGGAGGAACGTGAGCGCCTGAGACAGCTGATACAGTCTATAAAGCCCAAGAACTACGGCATAATAGTAAGGACCGAGGCGCAGAACAGGCGCGTGGCCGTTTTGGATGCCGAGATCAAGTCTTTGGTGGAGCGGTGGGAATCGGCCTGTCAGGCACTGGCCAAGAGTGTTCCCCCATTGCTGTTGGCCGGAGAGATGGATGCTACTTCCACGCTCCTGCGCGATACGCTAAACAACTCATTCAACAGCGTAATCGTAAACGACCCTGCTATATATCACGAAGCTAAGACATTTATTGGCAGTATTGCCCCTGAAAAGGAAAAAATTGTAAAACTTGATACTGATAAGGTCTCCGTTTTCGACAGATACTTCAACATCAACAAGCAGATAAAGCTTGCCTTCGGAAAGACCGTAACTTTCAAGAATGGTGCGTACCTCATAATGGAGCACACCGAAGCACTCTTTGTGATAGATGTAAACAGCGGCAACAGAGCCAACAATGCCGACCAGGAATCCAACGCCCTTGAGGTGAATATGGCTGCGGCCGACGAGATCGCAAGGCAGCTAAGACTCAGGGATATTGGCGGTATTATCGTGGTGGATTTCATAGACCTGCACAAGAACGAGAACAAGAAGGCTCTCTACGACAAGATGCGCGCGGCTATGGCCAACGATAAGACAAAGCACAATATTTTGCCTCTCAGCAAGTTCTGTCTGATGCAAATTACCCGTCAGCGAGTAAGGCCAGAGATGAACATGAAGACCCAGGAAACCTGCCCGTGCTGCGGCGGTACTGGTCAGATTACTTCCACCATCGTATTGGCCGACGAGATTGAGGATAATATCAAGAATATCCTGGATGAGAATAATGTTAAGAAATTGGTTCTAAAGGTAAACCCAATTGTGGCTGCTTATCTGACTAAAGGAATACTGTCCATACGACTGAAATGGATTCTGAAATACAAAGTCATGATAAAAATTCATGCCGACTCTGAATGTGGCTTGATTAATTTCTCCATTCACGATTCGGACGGTGTCCATCTAAATAACTACTAATATTTTTCGTCAAGATATTAGGGCGGCGGGCTAATCTTCGGGATGGCCCGCCGCTTTTTCTGTATATATCGGCGTCTTGCCGCCGATTCTATATAACCGCCTCATAAATCCGTTTCCCGTCCTGTACCTTCCATGACGGCTCCTCGATAGTCTTGTTTTTCAGAAACGAGAATGTGACTAAATAGCCCTCGCTGGCGTTTCTTGTTGCGAGGTATTCGGCGAGCTGAATCTTGCCGTCGGTCTCGTATTGGGTGCCGTGCCAAATCTTGAGTTCTATGATATATTCCTTGCGGTTGTAGGTTACCACGAGGTCCATGCGTGCGTTTTCCCTTGTCTGAGGCTCCACGTAATAGAAGCCCGTGCCGTTGATTATCGGCTTCAGGTAACAGAGGAACAGCAGACGTCCCTGCTGCTCGATGAACTTCTGGTCGCGGTCGCGGTATTCCTCGTGCATCAGGTCGCTGAAACGGCGGATTATCATTTCCATATTCAGGTCGCCGTTCTTGATGAACTGAGATTTTGTGGGCTCTTTTTTCAGCGTGGATAGTATTTCCTCGTTGATGAAATAATTGTAGAGAACCTGCTGGAAGATTATGTTGTGGATCTTGGATTTGCCATTTTGATCCCTGCCTATAATTGAGAACATTTTGGCTACCCTTACCGGCGGATTCTTGGCCTCGTAATCCAAGGTGAAATCGTCGAGCAGCATAGCCTTTATCAGCATTTTCAGGTCACTGTAGTCCTCTATGTATTTTATAAGGTTTTTGGTGAGGGAGAAATCGTCGCTCACGATAATGCTTTTCGCCGCCCTCTGCACGCTATCCGCAGTCCATTCCAACTCGTTTTCATCAATGTGTTTGCATATTGCGCTCACCAAAACCGGATAGCCTGATGTGTATTGATAGATATTCTCTGATATCATGGCGATATCCATTCCTGTATGATGGTCGGCCTCGTAGTCGGCAATCATGTTTGCGATGTCATGGGGATTGAATGTCATATCAACATTGTAGTCGGCGGCCACATTCCATGGTGAATTCAGACGGCTTTCCCCGTCGGGACGGATTTTAAGTTTCAGGTGCCTGATATCGTAAACTCCGGCAAGGATTACTGAATAGAAGGTCAGTTTGTAGTTGGAAGAGTCAATACGTTGATTATAAAGTTCACGTAGGAGTCCCAGAAAACTGATAAACAAGTCGTTGTTTGAGGCATTATCCACCTCGTCGATAATGAGAACAATCTTTTGGGGAAATTTTTGACAAAAGCGTTTTATAGTCATTGACAACTGCTCCAGCTCTATTGCTTCGTTGCCGGCATTATGCCAATAGCTTACGTATTCATCGCTTAATGCTTTGTTAAATAGTGCGTTCTCAATCATCGAACAAAAAACTTTGCAGAATCTTGACTGGTCTTGCCAAGTTTCTTTTGTTATTCGCTCGAAACTGATGCTGATGACCACATAATCGTCGCCCAGCTGTTTGTTGATGGTGCTGAGCATCGTCGTTTTCCCGAACTGACGGGCACGGTTGATGCAGAAGTACTTAGCGTTGTCGATAAGTCTTCTGGTTTTCAGGAATTTCTCAGTGATATCCACCATGTAGTCACGGTCGGGATTGCACGCACATTCTGTATTGAAGTATCTCTGCATGGCTTGGGCTTTTATTTTCTCGACAGCAAAGTTAATAATTCTTTTTGCATTTCTCAAAAATCTTTTCTACCTTTACCCTCCGAAAAATGACAAATATTTATTTACCATTAGCTGAAAAATGAAAATAAAAATTGAATACGTAAAGGGAACTCCCACCAAGGAGGATCTCATGGCCCTGAAGACCCATATCGAGAAGAAGAAGATAAAGGACCTGAAGAAGATAGAGGCCGCCACTATAAAGCCCAAGAAAGGCGAGATGGGTGCCGGTATTATTCCTGCTCTCACCGGACTGATAAGTTCGGCCACAGAGCCTCTCACCACTCTCTGCATGACTCTGGTGGAATGGGTGAAGCTGAAACGCAGTGATATCCGCATTGTGGGTGTAAGTGGTGCCGAAATTTGTATCTCCGGCAAGGTGAAGGAGAAAGATCTGACCGATGCTCTCGAAAAGTTCTATGCCCAGGAGGCAGCTAATGTGAAGGCCGGTGCCAAGCGAGGCGGCGGTGCTCCCAAGCCACCTGCTCCTGCCGAGGAGAAGAAATAGTATTGAATTAAAATACATATAATGAACAAGAAGAAACTCGCGATAATAACCTTAGGATGCAGCAAAAACCTCGTGGACAGCGAGGACATAGCCACCCGTGTGTATCGCAAATATGATGTTACCTTTCAGGATACCGACGAGGCCGACGTGGTGATTCTAAACACCTGCGGATTCATACTCGACGCCAAGGAGGAGAGCATCAACGCCATCATAGAATACGCCAACCTCAAGAACGAGGGCAAGATAGGTCAGCTCTTTGTGTTCGGCTGCCTGAGCCAGAGATACAAGAAGGACCTGGAGGGCGAGATTCCCGAGGTGGACAAGTTTTTCGGTGTGGATAGCCTCAACGAGATTCTCGACATCCTCGATTGTCAGGATATGAAGAACTCCGTAGTACAGGAGCCGAGGGTGATTTCTACACCCAAGCATACCGCATACATCAAGATAGCCGAGGGCTGCAACCGCATGTGCGCCTTCTGCGCAATCCCATATATCCGAGGCCGCTACATCAGCCGTCCCATCGAGGATATCGTGGACGAGGTTTCACGACTGGCCGAGGCTGGCACTCGCGAGTTCAACATCATTGCCCAGGACCTGAGCTACTACGGCAAGGACCTCTATGGCGAGTTCCGCCTGCCCGAGCTTGTGGAGAAAATGGCCGTCATCGAGAAGGTGCACTGGATACGTCTTCACTACACATATCCCAACAATTTCCCGTTGCGCACGCTCGACATCATGCGCGATAATCCCAAGGTGTGCAAGTATCTCGACATTCCGCTTCAGCACATCAACGACAATGTGCTCAGCAAGATGAAGCGCGGACACACCAAGGAGGAGACCTGGGCGTTGCTCAGAAAGTTCCGCGAGGAGATTCCCGGAATCGCCCTCAGAACCAGCATTCTCGTGGGTTTCCCGGGCGAGACCGACAAGGCTTTCGATGAACTTGTGGAGTTCGTGAAAGAGGCCCGTTTCGACCGTCTGGGCGTGTTCCCATACAGCGAGGAAGAGGGCACATATTCCGCCCAAAACTACAAGGACCGAATCTCGAAGAAGAAGAAACAGGAGCGCGCCGATTATATCATGAAGATTCAGCAGAAAATCTCCCTGGAGCTCAATGTGGCCAAGATAGGCAAGGTTTTCGAGGTGCTCATCGATAGGGAAGAGGGCGAATTCTTAGTGGGCCGCACTCAGTACGATTCTCCCGACGTGGATTGCGAGGTTCTCATCAGGAAAGCTGTTGCAGCTGATATGCAGATTGGCGGTTTCTACGATGTTGAAATCACCGACGCCGAGGAGTTCGATTTGTATGGAAAACCGGCAGTGGCACGTTAATTTATTTAGTTGGGAACGCCTGTGGCGTTCCTGTATATAAACACGAATTACCATAAATTATCACGAATTATCAAAAATATCTTTAGCTGGATATCTTTGATTTTTAGGGTGATAATTTATGGTAATTTGCGTTTTGTGAGTATTTGCTGTTAGTTGTCCTGCTCGAATACCTGCCACATTTTCTCCTGAGGCACGGGGGCGGTCACATCGATTTGTATGTGGCTTACTGGGTGCTCAAACGTTACACGGCGTGCGTGGAGCGAGAGACCGCCGTCGGGATTGTTGCGCGGATAGCCGTACTTGAGGTCGCCTCTCACGGGGCAGCCGATGGCCGAGAGCTGACAGCGTATCTGATGGTGACGACCCGTCAAGAGGTCGATCTCCCAAAGATAATAACGGTCTGAAACAGAGATGATTCTGTAATTGAGCACGGCCTCCTTGGCGTCGTTGGTGCCGGGATGGGCCAGGTAGCTCTTGTTCTGCTTCTCGTTTTTGTAGACCATGTTGCGGAGAGTGCCCTCGTCCTCGGGCGGACGCTTGGCGGTGATGGCCCAGTAGGTCTTGTGGACCTCGCCCTTGCGGAAAAGCTCGTTCATGCGGCTGAGAGCCTTGCTGGTGCGGGCAAAAATCACTATGCCGGATGTGGGACGGTCCAATCTGTGTGTCAGACCCAGAAAAACCTCTCCGGGCTTGTTGTATTTTTCCTTTATGTAAGCCTTCACGGTGTCGAGAAGAGTGACGTCGCCGGTCTTGTCGCCCTGCACTATCTCGTTCACCGTCTTGCTTACGATAATTATGTGATTATCTTCGTATAAAACTTGCATGGTTTTGGGAAAGTGTAAAGTTGAAAGTGTAAAGCTTAAAGTAAGTGTAAAGTATAAAGCTTAAAGCTTAAAGTTTACGCCTGAATGGTTCTTTATACTTTAAGCTTTATACTTTAAGCTTTAAGCTTTAAGCTTTTAACTTTCAACTAAAAATTATTATTGTTTTACGCCTTTCAAAGTCAGGCTTATTCTCTCGCGGTCCATGTCGATGGAGAGGACTTTCACCTTGATTGGCTGGTGGATTTTCAGGATTGTGGTTGGGTCGGCCACGCGGCGGTCGCTCATCTGCGATACGTGGATGAGGCCGTTGATGTGGATTCCGAGGTCAACGAACGCACCAAAATTTGTAACGTTAGTAACAATACCCTGAAGCTCCATTCCCTCCTTGAGATCCTTGATTGTGGAGATGCTCTGCTCGAACTCCGGAGCCTGGAAAACTCCACGTGGGTCGCGTCCCGGCTTCTCGAGCTCGGCCATGATGTCGGCCAGGGTTGGGAGTCCGGTCTTGTCGTCCACGTATTTCTTGGGGTCTATTTTTTTGCGGGTATCAGCTGATATAATTAAATCTGATACCGAGCATCCGAGATCCTTGGCCATCTTGTTTACGATGTAGTATTTCTCGGGGTGAACGGCCGAGTTGTCCAATGGATTCTCGGCGCCATCTATGCGGAGGAAACCCGCGCACTGCTCAAAGGCCTTTTCGCCCATTCTTGGCACTTTCTTTAGTTCCTGACGGCTGCCGAAAGGTCCGTTTTCCTTGCGGTAGTTCACGATGTTCTGTGCCAGTGTAGGGCCGAGTCCTGATACGTACATCAGGAGGTGCTTGCTGGCGGTGTTCACGTTTACGCCCACCTGATTTACGCACGATACCACCACCTCGTCGAGGCTCTCCTTGAGTTTGGTCTGGTTTACATCATGCTGATACTGACCCACTCCGATGGATTTCGGATCTATCTTTACGAGCTCGGCCAATGGGTCGAGAAGTCGGCGGCCTATGGAAACCGCGCCGCGCACTGTGATGTCGTATTCGGGGAACTCCTCGCGGGCCACCTCGGAAGCCGAGTAGATCGACGCACCGCTCTCCGATACTATGTAAACCTTGATATCCTTGTTGAAGCGGATTTTCTTGATGAAACGCTCGGTCTCGCGGCTTGCGGTGCCGTTGCCGATGGCTATGCAGTCGCTCTTGTACTGCTCTACGAGGGTTGTAACCTTGTTCATGGCTGCGAATTCCTCCTTGATGCCCGAGTGTGGGTAAATGGCCTCGTTGTGGAGGAGGTTGCCCTGCTCATCGAGGCAAACGAGCTTGCATCCGGTGCGGAATCCGGGGTCGAGTGCTAAGATTCTCTTCTTGCCCAATGGGCTGGCGAGCAGCAGGTTGCGGAGGTTCTCGGTGAATACCTTGATGGCCTCCTCGTCGGCCTTGGCCTTGCTGAGGTTGGCGAACTCGGTCTCGATGCTTGGACGGAGCAGGCGCTTGTAGCTATCTGCAGCAGCCTCGGCTACCTGCTTGGCGGCCTCGCCGTTGCCGCGCACAAACTGCCTTTCGAGGATGTTCATGGCCTTGTCCTCGGCCGGCTCTATGGTGATCTTGAGGAAGCCCTCGGCCTCGCCGCGCTGGAGGGCCATAAGTCTGTGGCCTGCAATGCGTGAGAGTCTTTCCTCGTAGTCGAAATAGTCCTTGTATTTCTGGGCCTCGTCTTCCTTGCCCTTCACGAGCTTGGAGTAGATTACGGCGTCGCGGCTGAAGAGGTTTCGCATCCTGTTTCTGGCGTCGGTATCCTCGTTGATGCGCTCGGCGATGATGTCGCGCGCGCCCTGCAGAGCCTCCTTGATATCGGCCACCTTGTCATTTACGAACGCCTTTGCGAACGCCTCAGCACTGGAATTCTGAGATAGCAAGATCTTGTCGGCGAGCGGCTCAAGACCTTTCTCCTTGGCCACTGATGCGCGGGTTTTCTTCTTCTGCTTGTATGGCAGGTAGAGGTCCTCGATGGTGGTCATGTCGAGAGCCTCGTCGAGTTTCTTGCGGAGCTCGTCGGTCATCTTGCCCTGACCCTCAATGGATTCTATGATGGACTCGCGGCGCTTGTCGAGCTCCTCGTATTTCTTTATTTCCTGCTGAATCTGAGATACTTGCACCTCGTTTAATGTGCCGGTCTGCTCCTTGCGGTAGCGGCTGATGAAGGGCACTGTGGCGCCCTGGCTGAAGAGGAACGCCGTGTTCCTTACCTGTATCTCTCTGATGCCGAGCTTGTCGGCGATGATTTGTGCGTAACGATCGTTCATTGTTAAGTGATTGAAGTGATTGAAGTGTTGAAGTGGTTGAAGTGTTGATGTGTTTGAAGCGTTCAATTACTTCAACATTTCAACACTTCAACATTTATTTAATAATCAAAGTTTTTACCTAAGTCGTATGTTTTGCCGTCCTGTACGCCGGTCATCTTCATCTGGCCGGTGATTACGTGGCCGTATCTGTCGGTGAGGCGTATGGTGAGGTCTTTGTTGTACTGGTCGAATGGGCACTGGAGTTCCCAGAACGCGTTGTAGGTGAATGGCTTCATGGCGTGGAATGTTTTGCCATCAGCTGATAACTCTACTTTGCTTACGCCATATCTGCCGTTGAAGATGAAGAGGCCGAGAAACCAGTTGTTGGAGCCGTTCTTTATCTTTACTACCACGTTCTTGTCGGTGTAATATGGGGTCTCGCGCCATTTCACGTTCACCTTGCCGAGGGCCTTGTTTCCGGTCAGGTACTCGAAAGCCTCGGGGGTGTTGTCGAACCATGAGTTGTCGCCGTCGGGACAGATATCCTTGCCGATTACTCGGATGGTCTTGTTGCCATACTGGATCTCGTATGCCGAGCCCAGGATGTAGTCGGGGAAGAAATGCACTCCGGGCGCCACGTTGTAGTAGCCTTTCTCCATCTCGGGGAGGGGCCACGGGAATTGGTTGTTATCAGCTGGCTGACCGTAGAATGTTATGTATCCGTCTTTCCATGCGGTTACGGTGCCGGTGGAGGAGTTCTGGGTTCCGGTATCAGAAACATTTTCGTCCTGCACCTCCGCCACCTCTCCATCGTCACATCCGGAGATCATGGCAGCTGATAGCATCAGTGATATTGCGAGAATAATTGGTTTGCTCATTTTTTGTTGGATTAGATTTGTTTCCTGTTTCTGCGGAGTTTCCCCTGCTGACCAGTAATTTTATACTCGTAGTTTTTTAAGCCACCATCTTTATATCCTCCCTTCTATCATTGAATCTCCTATGCTTCCTTTTGAAATTATCTGGAATAAATCCTCGTTTTGGTCGAGGGTGTTTATCTCACTGCTTCCAGTATCAGGATTTCTTTTGATATAATTTATGCAAGGTATCAGCTCTGATCCCAAAGCGTCGATCAATGCAGGATTATGGGTTGTGAAAAGGATGTCGATATTGCGTTCTGCACCAATTTCCTTCAATGCCTTTACAAGATCTTTTACTCTTGAAGGATGAAGTCCGTTGTCGATTTCCTCCACCATCAGCAATGAACCTTCGGGGCGGGTTAGCAATGCGGTGATAATTGCGATGAATCTTAATGTTCCGTCAGACATGCCACTTGCATCCAGAATGTTTTCAGTGTCGTTGGTCCATCGTTCCTTGCAGTATATCATTGCGTCCTTGCCAAGACGTCCTACCTTTTCGCTCCAAACTTCCACGATATCCTTTTCGGGGAGAAGTTGGGCTAGTTTGGTGATTCGTTCCTGAATAGTCTTTCCTTGTTCCTCATCAATCGCGGCTAAAACTCCGGCTATGTTTGATGCATCTTCTTTCAAATCTTTTCCTAATGGCGAGTAGTCGCGCATTGCTTGCGGATTGGGGTTAAGAAGGAAGATATTCTGGAGTTTTATTACGTTGTTTACGTTATGTGATCCTCCAATTCCAATATTTGTATCAATAACGACACTATATACACAATCTGTATCAGTCTCATCATCATGAATTTTTAATTCAATTGATGCTTGCTCTTGTCCTTTTCTTACAATGTATTCTTCCTTGCCTCTTGTTTCGTCTATAGCGCCAAAAATAGTATAACCATTAGCCAACAGCGACACAAACTTCAACGCATCGAAAATGTTTGATTTTCCGCTTGCATTGCAGCCTATGATTGCCGTGAGAGGCTCTATATATAATACAGTATCCTCAAAACTTTTCCAGTTTTTCAGTCTTACTTCTTCTATCATATTTGGAATTGATATATTGTTTCCGCAAAGATAGGAAATTATTTTGGAAGTTGTGAATGTTTTTTTAGAAAAAAAACTCGTTTGAAAAAGTCGCGGAATTTGAGAAAAGTCGTTTGAAACAGTCCTCCGAATTGCCAAAAAGTCGTTTGAAAAAGTCGCATGGAGGCAATGAAATGTAGGATGGATGATGGCAAAATTGATGTTGTCGGGCACGTGGGCCCGACGCTACGGAGGCATTGCTTTTTTAGAGAGGAGAGGGATAAT
>JAZQPB010000314.1:0-18417 GCA_045628165.1 Bacteroidales bacterium
GCAGATTAATGTTCCTAAGCAGAACATCGATAACTGGGACCTCTTCCAGGACGGCCAGTACGTAGAGATTGTAATTCAGGAAGAGACAGGCAACATCCTTACAGTGGAGCTTCCTCCATTCGTAGTATCAGAGGTTATCTACTCTGAGCCAGGTGTTAAGGGCAATACAGCCACCAACACAATGAAGCCTGCCACCATAGCATCGGCTACCAAGAGCGAGGGCGCTGAGGTAAGAGTTCCTCTCTTCATCAACCAGGGCGACAAGATCAAGGTTGATACCCGCGACCGCTCATACGTGGAGAGAGCCAACTAATAGCTTCTGTATCCCCGACGCTAAGCCCATGTGGCATATTTTATACAGATATTGGATGCCGGCCGCTAAGTCCGGCGTCCATATCTGATTTTTTATTTTTCCCCTTTCTAAAAACCCTTTTATCATGACAGACGGTTCCAAGGCATCTATTGAGAGGCTCAGGTTCTCCAACTTCAAGTTGAAGACCTTGCTCAATATTACCGAGACTATTATCACGAATTCGCCTGTCGACAGGTTGCTCGCCGAATTCCAGGGAATCCTTCAGACTCAGCTCAATATTGGCAAGATACTCATTTTTATACTTCAGGGCAGCGAGTGGCATGTAATACTTAAAACGGGTGTAGACGCCTCGGAATACGACACAATACAGCCCGACCGCGATTTCAGCAAGATTACCGACATATCCGGCACGCATTACACCGGCCTCAGCTGCATGAGCGGTTTCGATTTTATAATTCCCATCATCAAGGACGGCAAGCAGATAGCATACGTAATAATAGGCGATCTCGATGAGGACGAGAAAGGCATGGCCTCCTCCATCAAGCATCTCCAGTTTGTGCAGACACTTTCCAACATCATAATCGTATCTATCGAAAACCACCGCCTGATGGAAGAGAATATGCGTCAGGCCAAGCTGAAGGAGGAGATGGACCTGGCATCCAGAATGCAGAATATGCTGGTGCCCAAGGTGGATGTTTTCCGCGGAAATCCCAATATCTGCGTCGATAAGTTCTATCTGCCTCATTACGAGGTGGGCGGCGATTATTACGATTTCGATTATTTGGGCGACAGCGGAATGTTTTTCTGCATAGCCGATGTATCGGGCAAGGGAATGTCGGCCGCCATATTGATGAGCAATTTCCAGGCCAGCCTCAAGGCGCTCATTACTCCCGAAATCTCGCTTTCTGAGCTTGTATCCAGACTTAACGGCATAGTGGTCCGCAATGCCGAGGGCGATAGGTTTATCACCTTGTTTATAGGGCGTTACGATTTTGCAACCCACGAGCTGCGCTATGTGAATGCGGGTCACAATGCGCCGATGCTCTATTACCGCAATACCAATCAGCTTGCATACCTCACCAAGGGCTGTCCCGGCCTGGGAATGCTCGATGAGCTGCCGTGCGTGACAGAAGGCTCCATAGTGCTCGGCAGCAGCAGCAAACTGCTCTGTTTTACCGATGGAGTGGTGGAGATGGAGCGCGACGGCATTCCTGATTTCGGTCAGAATGTGGTGGAGCAGTGCGTATCGTGCCAGTGCAATATTCACGATACCATGGCCAGCATACTCAGGGAGCTTGATATCCAGCGCTCCAACAAGGCCATCCGCGACGATGTTACCATTCTGGGCATCGATTTTATCATTTAGTTTTTTTCTTTAAATTTCTCAGTACCAGTCGAAAACATTTTTGCCGTCGCCATATACGAAGGCTCCGTCTTGCTGTACGTTGTGTATTTCTATTCCGGCTTTCTTGCAGTCATCAGTAATTTTTGCTATTGTTTTCCTGCCGTTGCTGGCGTCCAGTATCACCCTTTCAGCTCCAAAATATTTCCTTATCTCGTCGGCCTTTATGGCTGTGTTGTTGGATATTATCAGATAGTCGGCCTTCAGATAGTTGTTTTTCATTATGCGGAGCTGATGGTGCGATCTCAGGATGTAGAATGATTTTCCGTTTACGCTCATGTACATATCCCGGAGGTCGGCTATGCTGTCCAGATGCAGGGTTTTGCGGTGGTCTATGCCAAGTATGTCGGCGGTCACGGTGGCCGGATTTTGATAGTCAGTTACTGCCGAGTCGGTGTCGGAGTGGTATATGGATATATTGCCATTAGCTGATACATAACTATACAGGGCGCTCCTGTACTGATTGTATACTATCAGCTGGCTGTCTACATTGTTTTGGTAATCGGATATGCAGCTGATGGCAAGAAAAACGCATCCGCTGGCAAGCAATGCCGTCCTGATGGCGTGGCCGCGGTAATGTACGGCCAGTATGGCTAATGCGAGTATGGCGTAGAGCAGTATGGCGCCGGGCCGCGTGATGTGTATTCCCGTAATGCACGATCCGGGCAGCGATTCTATCCAGTGAACCGACGATGTGAGCCATTCCAGAAGGGTTCTGAGTATTTCTGTTACGTATTCGATGCCTGTGTCCCAGAATCCGAGGGCGAGCAGCGCCACGGCCGATATCATTATGAGGTACGACAGGGGCAGTACTATGAAGTTGGTGAGTATAAAATATACCGGAAATACTCCGAATGTCCTCATGCTGAGTATTCCTGTGCCTATCTGCGCGGCCACCGATACCATCATTACGCCCAGTACGGTTTTCCATTGGTTTAGCATGAAAATCTTTAGTCTGCTGTATTGCCAGTACTGGATTTCGGGCTGGGCCTTTTCCATGATGGGCATGCACGACAATATGCCCATTACGGCCAGATAGCTGAGCAGAAATCCTGTGTTGAATATCAGCAACGGATTGAATATCAGCAGTATGAATGCCGAACCTGCCACAGCATTGTACGATGAGGCCTTGAATCCCCTCATTATGGTAATCTGCATTATGGTAAACATGAGCGCCGATCTGCATACGCTGCTGCTGAATCCCGTGATGGCGGCAAAAGCCCACAGAATTGATATTATTATAATTGTCTTGGCCGTGCGCCACACTTTGCCGCGATTCATAAACGACAATAATATATTGGAAATGAGCATTATAATGCCCGTGTGCAGACCTGATACTGCAAGTATGTGCATGGCTCCGCTGGCTTGGAATGCCGATTTGGTTTCCTTGTCGAGGTCGTCCTTGTAGCCGAGGGTAAGCGCCTCGAGCACAGCGAGTTCTTCGCCTTCTATGCCCGATTCGCGGTATCGGTCCAGCAGTTTCTGCCGGGCCAGGCCTCCGTAATACCTAATTCCCTTGCGGTATGCCGGTTTTATGATTTCGTATTGCTTGCTCTTGATGTATGTGCTGTAATATATTCCATGCATCGCCCAGTGTTCGGATTGGTTGAATCCCAGTGGGTTGCCGTAGCTGGTGATGGTATCAATCTTGGTGAAAAATCCTATCAGGTCGCCGTAGTTTGGTAATTGATTCAGAGTGTCATTGCTGAAATCGGCGAGTATCTCTTCGCCATTGTCTATCAGTTTTATGGTGGTTCTGTGCTTGTTTGTTTTTTTTTCGATTGGTGAGCTGATAACACCATAATGGATGCTGTCGTTCTGGATGGCTTCCATGCTGGCCGGAGCTGGAGTCTGATAATCCGTTATCGATATTCCCATGCAGATCCACATTCCGGCAAAAGCCATTCCGAAAAGAGCCTCCATAAGATGGTCTTTGGCGGATTTCTTTTTCCTGTATGAGTAAATACCCGCGGCGAGGAACAATAATGCGCCTATAAGCCCATATAGCCAGCTGATACGGGTATAATATCCGATGATGATGCCCGGAATGTAAAACAATATTGCTTTTATGAGCGGAAAACTGTTGATATCGTCTTGCAGACTTTTCTTTTCTGAAATTTCCACCTTTGTATTGGCCTGAAAATGATAACTCGATTAGGTTTTGATATTTAATTGTCGATAGGAGGGAGGTATTCCTCATCCGAAGGAACGTTGGTCTGCGGAACAGCGCCGCCGCAGCCAATGTTTGTGTATTGCGACAGCCAGTTGCTGTCTTCCATATCCTTCAGCAGCAGAAAAGCCATCTCTCCGTAGCAGAGATCCTGAATCCTCCTGATGCCGTATTTGCTTAGAATTCTCATCTGGTCGGGGCTGGGCATAATGTCGCTTTTTTCGTTGTTGGCCCATCCCGGCTCGGGTTTGCCCTGGCTCCAGTATGGATATTCCTTGTATCGGAGTTTCCAGAGATGGCATACTATGCTTGGATTCTTGATTCCGAAACTTTCGAAAAGGTTTTTGCCCATTGGATTAGCATTGCTGCGCTCCAGACCCTTGGCCCGGTTTACGAAGGAATCCATCGTAAGCTGGGTATACTTGAAAGTATGGTCCTGGTTTTCATGTATTTCGTAGAATCTTATAAGGTCGCTCGATCCGGGCAGAAGCATAAAACCGAGGTAATCGTCCACTTCGGGAGCTTCTATTTTCTGTCCGGAGTCGTCCACCTCGGTAAATCCGTCAAAGTCCTGCGCCATGCAGGCCGTCGAAATCATGAGCATGAATACATACAGCAATGTCTTTCTCATTTTTGTAGTTTTTTAGTTTTTTTTCAGCTGATGGCAATATTTCGACGGTGCACCAATCTGTTTACGACAGGCCGTGGCTCTTAAACATCTTTACGAATTCGTCGTCGAGCTGAGACTTGTATGTTATCATCCACGACTTGATGAATGACACAATCTTGATGAGCGAAATGCTCTCGCCCGATGCGTAAGTGTCTCTGTTGGCCTGCAGAGTGCTCAGGAATATATCGTGGCTCTGCTTCAGGGTATCGTACTTGGAGTAGTTGAAATCCTTCATGTACTTGTCCTTGAATCCGAAATGGTATCCGGTGTAGTCTATCAGCTCGTCGATAGCTGATATCACAGTCTCCGGATTTGATTTCTTCTTGAACTCGGCATATACCTTGTTCATAATTTCTATCCACTTCTTGGCCTGCGAGTCTATGATATTGAGGCCGATCTTGTAGTCGTCCCACTCCAGGATGGTGTATTCCTGATCGAAACCAGGGAGCTCTATCTTGTTTTTGATGAGCAGGCCTTCCAGAAGCTCGGTCTTGTTCTCGAGCTCGAATCTCGAAATGAGCATATCCTCCTCAAAGGCCTTCGACTTGGCTCTCTCGAGAGTCAGGTTGGTGAGGTCGTTCAGCACAAATGTGTATACTACCTTGGTATTGAAGATGTTGGCTGTGATGGAGAGCCAGAACTGAATGCTGTTTCCGCTCTTGGTCTTCATCTTTATCTCCCTGCCCTTGGTATTTACGATGTTGCCGTATTCGGCCTGAAGCGCCTTGGCCATCTCGGTTTCTCTTGATTCGAAACCGAGGATGTTGTAGATGCTTCGTCCGAGTACCTCAGCCGACTTGTATCCGAGAAGGTTGATGAACAGTTCGTTTACGTACTGGATTGTACCGTCGTCACTTGTAGTAACGATGGCAGCTGATATAATATTGTAGAGATTGTGCTCGTAGTTTTCTCTTTCGAGTACCAGCTTGTTGGTGGTGTTGAACTTGGTCTTCAAGTTCTCTATCTCATTGTCCTGTAACGAAGCCTGTTGCTCAAGAGTTCTGTTGATAGCCTCCATCTCCTTGAGCTCGCGGTAGAAGTCGTCCTCGCGCTTCATGGATTCCTCCTGAGTGGTTTGCATCTCCTCGATGGTCTGTCTCATCTCCTCCTCCTGATCCTTCATGGCCTGTTTCTGATGCTCAGATTCCTTGAGGAGGTCGGCGGTACGGTTGTTGATACGTGCGGTCTGGAGAGTAGCGGCAATAGATTCGGCAATCTTCTCCACGAGCTCTATCTCGTATTGCTTCAGCTCGTTGAATGATGCAATCTCTATTACGCCGAGTATGTCGTTCTCTATCTTGAGCGGAACGATGAGCAGGGATTTAGGATTGGCCGAGCCGATGCCAGACTCAATCTCTATGTAGTCGTCAGGAATATCGGTGAGGTAGATTGTGTATTTCTCCTGTGCGCACGATCCTACGAGACCCTCGCCGAGGTGTATTCTCTTCTTGATGAATTTCTTTCTGTTGTAGGCGTATGCCGAGAGCAGCTCCAGATATACATCGTTTGGATCCTGGTCCTGATAGAAGAAGATACCGCCCTGGTTTGCGTTGATGTATTTCACGAGGTTTACCATGATATCGTCGGCCAGCTCGGTAACATTCTCGGTGTGGTGGCGGAGAATCTCGGCAAATAGGTTCTGTCCCTCAGTGGTCCAGTTACGCTGGATATCGTCGTTCTGGCGCTTCTTGGCTTCCTTGTTGGCGTTCTGGAGCGACTTACGCATGTTGAGCAGTGAGTTGCCGAGTACGTCCTTGTCGGAAAGTGGCTGGTAAGAAGTTTTGAAGTCGCCCTGTCCTATGGCGTGGGCAAACTCCGAAGTTTTCTGAAGACCTATTGTCAGCTGCTCGATAGAAGCCGCTGTCATACCTACCTCGTCGTTGTAAACCTCCTCCTTGAACTCGGGAAGCTCGCCCTCGCTCAGTCGCTTGGCGTATTTCATTAGTCGCTCGAGTGGGTTTACTATCAGGCTGGATATGTATATAGCTAATATCATTGATACTGCTATGCCTATCAGTATGAAAATGATGAGTGTTCTGATGTTTGCATTGCTTATAGTAGCTGATTGGCTCATGCACTGGTTGATGATTCCGGTTGATTTCAGCTCTATAATTGATAGAATCTTGTCGATCTCGCCGTTTATCTGTGTGATAGTCTGGTAGAGTTTTCTCTGCTGGATTTTCAGCTCGTTGATGTATTCCTCCGACATTGCCTTGAAATCGGCGCTGTTCATGTTCTGGGAGAGTCCAGCGGTGTCCTTATCAGCTCCCTGAGCCTGAATGATCTTGATCTTGAGCAGACGGCTGAGGTCGTCGGGGTTTATGAGGGTTTTCTGATTGACATGGAATTCGTTGTAGTTGGTGCAGAATTCGTTGATGTACTTATTGCGCACCATCTGTATGGTATCGCGGAAGTTGTGGCGCAGCATTGCGTCTACCATCTTGTTGTTGGTGGTATTGCCTACTCCGTTGAAAATTGAATTGAGCTTTTCTACATAATTGACATGCTCCTTGTGCAGCGATCTCAATTCCTTGTCGTTTTTGGCGAAATTGAAATTGCGCAGCACATTGATATCCTTGGCCACCAGATACTTGATCTGTGCGGCTGTGGAGTTCATGTCTTTGGCAAACGTAATCATCTCATTGGTACGATTTACGCTCTCCAACGCATTGTACTGGTATATTCCGAGGAGAAAGAATATTGCGGTTACCATGAAGAAACCGATAAGTATCTTGCTCCTGATGCTCAAATTGTATATTAATTGTCTCATTTTGATAAGATTTTTTCTTATTTTCCAATCAAACAGCGTACCGATTTTTTTGTTTTGGCTAAAAAACTGCTTTTGCTACCTCTCTTACGTTTTCGGTACGGCCTACCGAGAAGTAGTGGACCACGGGAACTCCGTGCGCTATCAGCTCCCTGCTCTGTGCTATGCACCATTCTATGCCTATCTGATATATGGCCTTGTCGTCCTTGGCAGCTAATACCTCTTTCACCAGTGTGGTGGGGAGGTCGATGTTGAATACCTGAGGTATCACCTGAAGGTCGCGCATTTTTCCGAGCGGCTTGATGGCCGGGATTATGGGGACGTTGATCCCCGCAGCCCTGCATCGTTTTTCCCACTCGAAGAATTTCTGGTTGTCGAAAAACATCTGCGTAACGATGAACTCGGCGCCGGCGTCTATCTTCTTTTTCAGGTACTCCATGTCGATCTCCGCATTGGGAGATTCGATGTGTTTCTCAGGATATCCTGCCACACCGCACGAGAAGTTGGTGCAGTCGGTGTTTTTCAGGTCCCTGTCAAGATAAATTCCCTTGTTGAGGTCCATTATCTGGTTTATCAGGCCGTCTGTATGAGCATGGCCATCAGGCTCGGGTATAAAATATTTCTGGCCTGATACGGCATCGCCCCTGAGAGCCAGTATGTTTTCGATACCGAGGAAGTTGAGGTCTATCAAGATGTTCTCGATGGCCTGCTTGCTCATTCCGCCGCATATCAGGTGCGGAACGGTGTTCACATTCGGGTATCTGTTTTTTATCGCGGCGGCCAGCGCCACGGTTCCGGGACGTTTCCTTACAACCTTTTTCTGCAGGAGATTGTTCTCCAGCGGAGTGTAGACTGTCTCGTCCTGATGGTATGTGATGTTTATGTTCAATGGATTGAACTCGGCGAGAAGGTCCAGCTTCTCGTAGAGGCTATCCAGATTGTGTCCTTTAAGTGGTGGCACTATCTCGAAAGAGAACAGTGTTTTCTCAGTATTTTTGAGTGTTTCAGCTATTTTCATTTATTTACAATTTATCAATTACAAAGGTGTAAATTTTTTTTGATAAAAAAAGCGTATTTGATAAAAAAATAAGTATTTTTCTAAAAAAAACTCATAAGTTGAAATTTATTTTGGCATTCGATACTTTTTCAATAATTTTGGAATTGAAAATTTTGAACATTAAAACACGAAATAAAATGGGACAATTATTAAAACCAGCCAACTACAAGCCATTGCTCGATCTTCAGCAGACCGAGCTGGCTATCAAGAAAGTAAAGGACTTCTTTGAGTCCACATTGAGCGCCGAGCTTCAGCTCCGCCGAGTAACTGCTCCTCTCTTCGTACTGAAGGGTCAGGGTATCAACGACGACCTCAACGGCATTGAGCGTCCTGTAACATTCCCTATCAAGGATTTCAACGAGCAGAAGGCCGAGGTTGTTCACTCGCTCGCCAAGTGGAAACGCCTCACCCTCGCCAATTACAATATTCCAGCAGGTTTTGGCCTCTACACCGATATGAACGCCATCCGTCCTGACGAGGAGCTCGACAATCTCCACTCTCTCTACGTGGACCAGTGGGACTGGGAGCGCACCATCACTCCAGAGAACCGCAACATCGATTTCCTGAAGGACATCGTAAGGCGCATTTACTCTGCTCTCTTGAAGACCGAGTACATCGTTTATGAGTCTTTTCCACAAATAAAGCCTACTCTCCCAAAAGAGATTACATTCATCTCAGCCGAGGAGCTTTGCAAGAAGTATCCTAACCTCACATCAAAGGAGCGCGAGGACAAGGCAGCCAAGGAGTTTGGCGCAGTATTCATTATGGGTATCGGTGGCAAGCTCTCCGACGGCAAGAAGCACGACGGCCGCGCAGCCGACTACGACGACTGGTCAACACCAAACTCAGCAGGCTTCAACGGTCTCAACGGTGACATCGTTCTCTGGAACGACGTTCTCCAGCGCTCATTCGAGATTTCATCAATGGGTGTGCGTGTAGATAAGACAGCTCTTCTCCGTCAGCTCGAGATCGAGAACCAGAACGAGCGTAAGGAGCTCTACTTCCACAAGCGCCTCCTCGACGGCACATTGCCAGAATCAATCGGTGGCGGTATCGGACAGAGCCGTCTCTGCATGTACTTCCTCAAGAAGGCCCACATCGGCGAGATTCAGTGTTCTCTCTGGAGCGACGAGATGCGTGCCGAGTGCGCTGCTGCAAACATTCCGCTGATCTAAGTTTTAATTATTACGAATAGGTTTATAGACACAGCCTTGCGGCTGTGTCTTTTTTTTCAACACGAATTACCATAAATTACCACGAATTATCAAAAAAAACTTTGCTATATGATTGATTTTACGCAATATGAGAAGGCTGTTTATCAAATTATAGGTTCTGCAATGTATGTCCACAAACAAATGGGTTGGGGATTGTTGGAACCATTGTATAATGAATGTCTTCATCTTGAATTACTCGATAGAGGAATCGAAAACTCATCAGAAGTGTTATTGCCATGCTATTTCAAACATCACAAATTAAAGAAAACCTATAAAATGGATTTAGTCGTTGGTTCTGATATTTGTGTTGAGTTGAAATCAGTGAGTGGTATTATTTCGGAACACAGAGCCCAACTTTTTAATTATATGCGATTAACAAAGAAGCCTATTGGGTTGTTGATAAATTTTGGAACGAAACAAATGCAGGGTGAAAGGTATGGTTACATTAGTGAAACGAATGAATGTATTTTGTTAGATAAAAGTATGAATATTGTAAACAATGAATGATATATTATTATTAATGATAATTCGTGGTAATTTATGGTAATTCGTGTTGAAAATCAGGAGGGCGAAGCCCTCCCGAAATATAATTTTATGTAGATATGGAAGCATTTTTTCAGTTCGACAAGTTCCCGGAGGCGGGTTGCGATGAGGCTGGACGTGGTTGTCTGGCGGGTCCGGTGGTGGCTGCGGCGGTAATTTTCCCCCGTGATTACTTCAATCAAAAGATTAACGACAGTAAGCAACTGTCTGAGAAAAAGCGTTTTGAACTGCGTGACGAAATTATGCGCGATGCTATCTCTTTCGGCATAGGAATGTGCGACAATCAGGAGATAGACCGCATTAATATCCTGCAGGCTTCGCTCACTGCGATGCACCGCGCGCTCGATCAGCTCACCCAAAGGCCTGAGTTTATCATCATTGACGGAAATAAATGGCGGGATTATAACCATACTCCTTTTCAGACAGTTGTGAAGGGTGATTCAAAGTATCTCTCCATAGCAGCGGCCTCCATTCTGGCCAAATGCGAGAGGGACGAACTCATCACAAAACTGGCCACCGACTATCCCGTTTATCACTGGGAGAAAAACAAGGGCTACCCAACAAAGGATCACCGTATGGCAATCCTCGAGCACGGCGTTTGTCCCCTTCACCGCCTGACATACGGTCCATGTCAGCCGCAATTAGGTATATGAAAATTTACAGTTGTCAATTGTAAACAACATAATGTTACAAAAATAAATAGCGGAAAATGAGCAAGTTGCGCTTCATTTTCCGCTATTTTTTTGTAAAACAATGCGGGCAAACGCAAAAAAAATGTGCGTAAGCCCGCTGTGCAAAAATGAATAGGTATTTTCCTTTTCTAGAACATGTTATACAATTGTGCTAATGGTAGCTTTTCGGCGGGGGTACATTCCAGTGGCTTGCCGTTGATGCATACCTGGAATGTTTTCGGGTCAACGCTTACGTCAGGCATTGTGTCGTTGAGTTTCATATCTGACTTGGAAACGTTTCTGCAACCCTTCACTGAGATTGCCTTTTTGCTGAGGCCGTATGATTTCACGTTTTCCAGCGATGCCTCAGATACAAATACGCACGATATTGCCGAGTTGGCCTTGCCCAAGGCGCCGAACATAGGTCTTGGTATGTAAGGCTCTGGTGTAGGGATCGATGCGTTGGCGTCGCCCATTTGGTTGTAGGCTATGAAACCGCCTTTTATGACAGTTTCGGGTCTTACGCCGAAAAACGATGGTTTCCAGATTACGAGGTCGGCCATTTTGCCGTTCTCAACAGAGCCAACCACCTGCGACAATCCGTGGGCAATGGCCGGATTGATGGTGTATTTGGCGATATATCTTTTTGCGCGGAAGTTGTCGTTGTCGGTTCCCTCGTCCTCGGGGAGCGGACCGCGGACCTCTTTCATTCTGGATGCAATCTGCCAGGTGCGGAGGATTACCTCGCCTATCCTGCCCATTGCCTGAGAGTCGGAGGTGAACATTGATATTGCTCCCATATCGTGGAGCACGTCCTCGGCGCCTATGGTTCCCTGACGTATTCGGCTCTTGGCAAAGGCCACGTCCTCGGGATTGTTCTTGTCGAGGTGGTGACACACTATCAGCATATCCAGATGCTCGTCGAATGTGTTGATGCTGTAGGGGTTTGTGGGTGTGGTGGACGAAGGGAGGATATTGGGTTTGCTGCACGCTGTGATGATATCAGGAGCGTGGCCTCCGCCTGCGCCTTCGGTATGGTAGGTGTGTATTGTGCGGTTCTTGAATGCCTTGAAGGTGTCTTCCACATATCCGCACTCGTTTATTGAGTCGGTATGGATACAAACCTGAACGTCGTATTGGTCGGCTACCGATAGGCAGGTGTCTATGGCAGATGGTGTAGAGCCCCAGTCCTCGTGCAGTTTCAGTCCGCAGGCTCCTGCCTTTATCTGACTTTCTATCGCGTTGGGGTTGGAGCTGTTGCCCTTGCCGAGGAAACCGAAATTTATCGGGATATTGTCGGTTGCCTCCAACATTTTTCTCAGATAGAATGGACCTACTGTGCAGGTGGTGGCGTAGGTTCCGGTGGCGGGTCCCGTGCCTCCGCCAATGAATGTTGTGATGCCTGCCGAGAGGGCCTCGTCGGCCTGTTGCGGGCTGATATAGTGGACGTGGGTGTCTATTCCGCCCGCTGTCACTATCATTCCCTCGCCTGAGATGGCTTCGGTGTTGGTGCCTATTATCATTCCGGGAGTTACGTTGGGCTGTATGTGAGGGTTTCCGGCCTTGCCTATTCCGCATATCTTGCCGTCCTTAATGCCTATGTCGGCTTTTACTATGCCCTTGTAGTCCAGGATAATGGCATTGGTGATCACGAGGTCGAGCACCTCGCTGTCGGAAAATCCCGAAGCCTGTCCCATACCGTCGCGTATTACCTTGCCTCCGCCGAATACACATTCCTCGCCGTATGTGGTGAAGTCTTTCTCTACCGTGATTCTAAGTCCGGTGTCTCCCAGTGTTACTGTATCGCCGGTGGTTGGGCCATACATTTGGGCATAATGTTTTTTGCTTAGTTTAGCCATTTTGTCTTGATTTGATTAATTGTTGTTGAGGAAAGTGTTGATATTATCGGCGATATAATCTTCGCGTCCATTTATCGGGCCGTTTACGATATTGTTGCCTCCAAGTACTATCTTGTCGCCAGCTATTTCCACAAGTTCCACGGCCTTGGTCTGATTTGGCTCCCAGCGGATGGCTGTACCTGCGGGAATGTTGAGTCTGTATCCCACGGCCTCGTTGCGGTCGAAACTCAGGTATCTGTTGGTTTCCACAAAGTTGCAGTGACTGCCTACCTGTATTGGTCTCGATCCCTTGTTGGTGACCTCTATGAGTTTGGTTTTCCTGTACTTGTTGATTTCTATGTCGCCTTCCTGAATGTCGGTATTTCCGGGAATGTATCCGGTGGAGTTGTCGGTCTTTATTTTCAGGTCGTTCTTTACGAGGCCTGATCCATAGAGCGCCAGATCGGGCGGGAGGTTGCTTTTCTGTATCGGGTTGTGGATTGATATCATCTTGGTGCCGTCCACAAAAGTTCCTTCCACCTGAACCTCCTCGGCCATTTCGGGAACTCCGGGCAATACGTCGTCGGTGCCCAGTATGTTTATGGCCATTTTGTTGATTTCCGCGATTGTGTGTCCGTCTCTTATTAGCTCAAGTATCTGACCCGACAGCAATGCAATCGATTCGGGATAATTGAGTTTGAGGCCTCTCGCGTATCTTTTCTGAGCCACCACACAGGCTGTGTGTAGCCATAGTTTTTCTATGTCACGGGGTGCTATTCTCATTTTGTTTTGTATTTTTAGCGTTGATTGATATTGTCTTATACCGATAGATATGCTTTCAGCTTGTCGTAGTCGATATTGTCTTTGTCGTTGTGGGTCACCACCTTTCCGCGGTCCATTATGTAATAATAGTCCGACAGGCGTTTTGCGAAATCCAGTTTCTGTTCCACCAGGATTACCGACAGCCCCTTGGTCTCCACCAGATGCCTCACCACGTCGGCAATCTCGTATGTGATGGATGGCTGTATTCCCTCGGTGGGCTCATCGAGTATCAGGAGCTGAGGATTTCCCACAAGGGCTCTCGCTATTGCCAGCTGTTGCTGTTGACCGCCTGAGAGGTTGCCTCCAAGACGCTTCTCGAATGTTTTCAGTATCGGGAACAGGGAGTATATCTCGTCTTCGTCGAATGTCCTGATATTGTCGTTGCGGGCCTCGGTGCCTATTGATATGTTTTCCCATACGGTGAGCTTGCTGATGATCTCCCTTCCCTGAGGCACGTAGCCTATTCCGGCCTTTGCCCTCTTGTAGGTAGGCAGTTGGCTGATCTCGTTTCCGCATAGTTTTATGGAGCCCTCCAGGGTTTTCAGCTGACCTGTAATAGTACGCATAAGAGTGGTTTTGCCTACTCCGTTTCGTCCCATTATGGTGGTTACCTTGCCCTTGAGAGCGTTCATATCCACACCCCAAAGTATCTGACTCTGTCCGTAGGCCGATTGCAGGTTTTCTGTTTGCAGTATGTATTCCATATTTGCATTGTTTTCAGGGTTTATTTAATATGCATATTTCTCATCTGGGCCGAGTCGGGCGATCCCAAGTAGCAGGCTATCACGTCGGGGTCGGCCTTTATCTCTTGGAACGGGCCTTCCTTCAGGATCTCGCCCCTAACCAGCACTGATACTTTTTCTTGAGCAATCTGTTCCACAAAGTGCATATCGTGCTCAATAACAATCACTCCACGCTCTTTGCCAAGCTCTATCAGGAGGTCGCCTGTCTTGGCGGTCTCTGAGTCCGACATACCTGCGGCAGGCTCGTCTATCAGTAGCAGTTTGGGGTCCTGAAGCAGAACTATCGCAATTTCCAGCCATTGTTTTTGTCCGTGCGACAATGCTCCTGCCAGGGTGTTGAGGTTGTTTATCAGACCCACACGCTCGGCGGTGTACATAAGGTAGTCTTTCTGTTTGGGACTGAGCTTGAAAAACATTGAATGGAAAATGTCCTTCTTGCACTTGAGTCCCAACAGCAGATTGTCGTAGACAGAAAGTCCGTCGAATATTGATGGTTTCTGAAACTTGCGACCTACGCCGAGTTCTGCAATCTCAAGTTCAGATTTGCCTATCAGCTCCACACCGTTGAATATGGCGGAGCCCTCGTTTGGGGCTGTCTTGCCGCAGAGAATATCCATCATTGTGGACTTGCCTGCGCCGTTGGGGCCAATTATAACCCTCAGTTCCTGGTCTCGGAGCTCAAACTTGTGGATAAACAGGGCCACGAGCTCGCCGAAAGACACCATAAGATTTTTTATTGTGAGCATTTTGGGTTAAGTTTTTTGATTTTTTCGAATACTGTTTTAGAAAGACCCAGCAGACCGTTGGGCAGGAACAGCACTGTTACTACGTACATCAGGCCCAGAATGTATGGCCAGGCCTGTGGCAGAAGTGATGTGAACATGCTGTAGAGTAGGTTGACAACCAACGCACCAATAACAGCGCCCTTCAGATTGCCTCGGCCACCCAGCGCCACCCATATCAGCATCTCTACTGATGCTGTTACATCCATCTTGCTTGGTGTGATGATGCCTGTCTGGGGCAGATAGAGCATGCCGCCTATCATGGCAATCAAGGCGCCTATGATGAATACGGCTGTCTGATAGTGTGATACATTGTATCCCGCAAACCTGAGTCTGGATTCGGAATCACGAATGCCTATCAGCACCCGTCCAAATTTTGACTGAGATATCTTGGTGGCCAGATAGAAGATGAGGCCAAGCATTGCCACGGTAGCTATGTATATTCCCACTTTCACGTTGGGATTGTAGAGGTCGAGCCCGGCCAGGTATCTGAAGTTGGTGAGTCCGTTGGTGCCGCCCAGCATAGTCTCGTTGCGCGAGAAGAGCAGGTAGAGCGCCAGCGCCAGGGCCTGTGTGATTATTGCGAAAAACACGCCCTTTATCCTGCGGCGGAAGATAAAGTAGCTTATCATGCCCACCAGTATTGTGATGATGATTGTGGTTATGAGAGTGCCTGCCAGCGACTGAAAAGGCAGCCAGAATGCAGGAAGGTGGTCCATGCCATTCCAGCTGATGAAGTCGGGAACAGCCACACCCTGAGGCAGATTGCTTATGGTGAGATACATTCCCAGTCCGTAAGCGCCCAGGCAGAAGAAAAACGCATGGCACATTGTCATGATGCCGGTATAGCCCCAGATCAGATCTACGCCTATGGCAGCTATGGCGAAACTCAGGTATCGTCCCCAGAGCGACAGTGTGTTGGTTTCCAATATTCCGCATACGTTGCAAATCGGCATTATCAGCATGAATATGCCTAGAAACGTGATGTATGAGATTTTGTCTTTGCTCATTTCTGTTTTGTTTTTATGAGTTTACAATCAGTCTTCGCCTACACGTCCCTTGTCGCGGAAAATGCCTTGGGGTCGTTTCTGCAGGAATACAATCACCAGCAGCAGTATTAGAACCTTGCCATATACAGCCTCGAAGAATGCCTCGAATATCTTTGAGAAAATTCCTATTCCCAGACCCGAAACCACTGTGCCTGCCAGTTTGCCAACGCCTCCTGTAACTACCACTATGAACGAGTCAACGATATATGTCTGTCCCATATCGGGCACCACGTTTCCAATGAGTGTTATGGCGCATCCGGCCAATCCTGCCAGGCCCGAACCAATGGCGAATGTAAGCATGTCGATTCGGCTTGTGGAGATACCCACAGCGGCGGCCATGTTTCGGTTCTGGGTTACGGCGCGTATCTTGATGCCGAGTCTGGTTTTCTGGAACACCAGCACCACGGCCACAAATACTATCACTGTAAGTCCCATGATGAACAGTCTGTTGTATGGCAGCGACAATCCAGATTCGAAATCAATGCTGCCGGCCAGACAAGCTGGAGATTTCACAGTTGTGAGGTCGCCGAATATTGTTCTTACCAGCTGAATGAGGATAAGGCTGATACCCCATGTGGCCAAAAGACTCTCGAGAGGTCGGTTGTAGAGATGCCTTATCACCAGACGCTCCACTGCCAGACCAAACATTGCCGATACCAGGAATGATATTGGCAATGAGGCAAACCAGGCAATGTCGGATGCGCCCTCGCCGAATATCGTCACAAACAACTGTTGCATACAGAATGTGGTATAGGCGCCTATCATCATAAATTCGCCGTGGGCCATATTGATGATGCGGGCCAGTCCGTAAATGATGCTAAGACCCAGGGCTACGAGAATGAGTATGGAGCCAAGCGAAAGACCGCTGAAAAGATTCTGTATGCCTGTTGTGTTTTTCTCCTGGTGCTCAAAGTATTTCACGGCTTTCTCGGCCTCTATGTAGTTGGCATCCTGTATTTTGGAGTTGCTCAGGTAGTTTTTCAGCAGTGGAAGTGCGTCGTTGTATTTGCAGTTTCGCAAGGTGCTGATAGCCTCCATCTGTATCTGACGGTCGGAAGTGTCGAGCATCTGCTGAAGTTCGCGTTTCTGTTCCTTGGTAAGGCTGATGGATTTATCCGGCGTGGCGCCGGTATCCTGTGCCACCGCCACGCTGGTTATAAATCCTAAAAGCGATATGATTATTGCAATGATTTTTAGCCTCATAGCATATCAACTTTTATTAAATTAATACAAATTAGATCTCTGTTATTTAGAGTAGTCGCCAAATGGCTCAGGTATCACGAGGTCCTCTGTAGAGGAAACAATCTCGAACTGACCATCCTTCTTTATCTTGCCTATGATGGCTGGCTTGGCGAGGTGGTGGTTGCTCTCGTGCATCTTAACATTGCCTGCAGGTGACTGAAATTCCAGACCAGAGAGAGCAGCAATCACTTTGTCAACATCAAACGACTGAGCCTTCTCTACAGCAGCCTTCCATAAATAGAGGCCAGTGTATGACCAGCAGATAGGATCGTCTGTAACTCTTGCCGAGCCGCCAGGAAGATTATTCTTTACGCAGTAGTCAACAAAGTTCTTTACGAATTTGGCGTTGTTGTCGCCCTCCACGCTCTGGAAATAGTTCCATGCGGCATAGTGTCCTACGAGAAATTCTGTGTCCATAGCTCTCAGCTCGTCCTCAGCCACCGAGAAAGCCATGATTGGGCAGTCTTCGGCTTTAAGACCCTGATTAGCAAACTCCTTGTAGAAAGGTACATTGCTGTCGCCATTTATAGTGCAGAGTACTGCGGCGTCGCCATTTGTGGCAAAGGTCTTAATCTTGGATACTATTGTCTGATAGTCCTGATGGTGGAATGGAGTGTATTCCTCCACAATATCCTCGGCCTTGATGCCTTTGGCCAGAAGGTACGATTTAAGAATGTGGTTGGCAGTGCGTGGGAACACATAGTCGGTGCCCAGCAGATAGAATTTGGTGTATCCGCCGCCTTGCTCGCTCATAAGGTAGTCGGCGGCAGGTATCAGCTGTTGGTTTGGTGTGGCGCCTGTGTAGATGATATTTGGCGAGCACTCCTGACCCTCGTACTGAACGGGATAGAAGAGCAGACCCTTGTTCTCCTCAAAAACAGGAAGAACCGACTTTCTTGATACCGAGGTCCAGCAGCCGAACACTACTGGAATCTTGTTGCCGAGCAGTTCCTTGGCCTTCTCTGCGAAAAGGTCAGGATTTGATGCCGGGTCCACAATCTGTGGAATGATCTTGTGTCCCATCACACCGCCCTGGGCGTTAATCTCTTCGATGCCCATCTGCAGTACGTCGCGGAGAGATACCTCAGATATAGCCATAGTACCGCTTAGCGAGTGCAGTATGCCTACTGTTAC
>JAZQPB010000315.1:0-13272 GCA_045628165.1 Bacteroidales bacterium
CCTACCCCACCAGCCTCACCCAGTCCTTCGGCACATATCCAGTGCCGAACGTGCCGAGACCAGCTATAGTAACAAAAACCCTCCTCTGACGCTTGTACTTCATGAATTTGCCGGAGACTCCGGCAAAGCTGCCGTCGATTACCGAGACGGAATCGCCGCAGGGAGACTGCGGAGCTATCGACTGATTGAGTATGAGGTCGTCGTGACCGGAATCAGCTATTATGCGCAGCATCCTGATATCGGCATCGGCAAAGGACACAAAGGATTTCCTGCCGTCATTAATATTATAATAGGCGGTGAGGTTGGGAATCTTCATATCGAGCAGACTGCGGAAATCGCTCTCGGTGCAGCGGACAAAGACCATTCCGGGGAAAATCTCCTCGCCGTTCTGTATAAGCATAAACGGCTCGTACCTGTCGCTTTCATCCAATGCGCGGATGGCGTCATAAACCTGCCGCGACTTGTTGAAAACCGCACGTATCAGAAACCACTTATACATAATGATTGTTATATCTTCCGCAGCCATTTGGGCGGCACATACGCCGTGCCGAAAATTCCGAGGCCGGGGAGCTCCACAAAAACGCGTTTCTGCCCCTTGTACCTCAGCACCTTGCCCTCCACCCCTGCGAAAGGTCCGCCGATTACAATCACCTCGTCGCCCTTCAGGAAACTTGGCGCCTCGCTCTGATCGAGCAGAACATCCTGAATGCCCGATTCCACTATTATCTTGAAACTCTGCATCTGACGCTCGGGAATGGTGAGATAATTGTTGGTGCCGAACTCGTTCATCGAGAAATGGTCATAAAAAGGAGTCAGGCCCTTGATATCGAGCTCCAGCATGGCGCGGAAATCCTTGTGCACTGTCTTCACAAAAAGAAGTCCGTCGTCCAATGGAGAATCCTGAATATATTGAGTGGGATTGTTGAAATCGTCGTTGGAATACACAATGCGGCGGCGCAGAGGCAGATATGGCTCAAAAGTGCGGCCGTCGAAACTGAGTTTCCTTATCTGCTCGTAAACAGAAAGCGCCCTCTGCCTTGTGGCGCGTATCGGATACCAGTGCGGAGTGCGGAAAATATGGGTATAAATAACCGACTGCCCGTCGGGAGAAATCTCCTTTCCGGGGGACGTATTGGCAAGATTTCCAATACTTTGAGTTTTGCTATTCGCACCGAGTGCTTCTTCCTGAATAATCATAGAGAGACATCGGTTTTCCGCAAACGCAGTCGCAAGGATGCGGAATACACAAAAAAAACGCAATGCACAGACTACAGAAGACTCTGCAGCCTGCGCATTGCGCCCAATGTGTATATATTTTCTAAATTAGAAACTAAAAGTGCATAAGAGCAACTAAGCTTGCTTGCTTGCTTGCTTGCTTGCTTGCTTGCTAACATAATTCTCTTATTTTCCAAATTTAGTTCCATAAAAAGTGTTAATAAATTATACTTTTTTATTATTCTGATAGTGCAAAATTAGAAACAAAAAACCATATAACCAAATATTTTACACGCAAAGTTTCAAAAATAAAAATCATCGCGCATAGCACACAAAATACTTGGTAACGGTTTTGCTGAGGGCCGATACTATCGAGATGTCGGATGTGGAGTTTATGTCCCCCACGTGGCCGTCCTTCATCAGGATCTTGATCTTCTCGTCGCGGTGCCGCGAGTATGCCCTGTTGTATAGCGCGCCGCTTATCACAAAATCGTCGATATACTCATCAGGTATTGCGGTTTCAGCTGATACACAATCTTTTATGGCGTTGATTCTGGATTCGGGAATCTCCTCGTTGTATATCTCTATCTTGAACAGACGGCGGTCTATCAGGCGGCGGCAGAGCTCCCGGAGCACATAATCGTCGCAGTTTTTCCAGACTTTTATAGCTGATATGATATCGCTGTCATCGAGCTCGGCAAAATACTCCAGCGGTGTCATTCCGTTGAATTTCTCGTGAAGTCTGTCGGATGTAATGTCGTGAGACAGAAAGAATTTCAGCTGATAAGGCGCATACAGATCCATGCCCTCCATGGTGAGTTTCTTGGCCCGGCAGATTATCTTCTTGAGCATCTCCTCGGCCACCACCACGGTCTTGTGCAGATACACCTGCCAGTACATGAGACGGCGTGCTATCAGGAATTTTTCTATCGAATATATACCCTTGTGCTCTATCACCGGCTCGTCGCCATGGAAATTCAGCATTTTTATTATTCTGTCGCAGCTGATGACACCCTCGTTTACTCCCGTGAAAAAGCTGTCGCGCGAGAGGTAGTCCAGGCGGTCCATGTCGAGCTGACTGCTTACGAGCTTGTGCAGAATCTTGAGCTCGTGGCTGTTGTTGAATACCTGAATGCCTCCTATCAGCTGCCCTCTGAGGTCGCTGTTGATTATCCGCATAAACTCCTCGGATATCTGCTCGTGCGATATATCGGTGAAGAAACTGTTTTCCAGTGTGTGCGAGAACGGGCCGTGGCCCAGGTCGTGACAGAGTATAGCCACCATGGCGGCGTCGCGGTCGTCGCGGTTCAGGCGCAGGCCCTTGCCGAGAAGCTCGTCGATGGCCTGCTGCATGAGGTATGTGGCGCCTACCACGTGCTGAAACCTCGAGTGCACGGCTCCCGGATACACAAGGCAGCTGAGGCCCAGCTGCTTGATGCGGCGCTGCCTCTGCAGCAGAGGATGCTCTATGATATCGTAGATCAGTTTGTTGTCGATGCCGATGATTCCATATACTGGATCGTTTACTACCTTTGGCTTATACATGATGTTGCTATATATTAAAAGTGCATTTTGCAAAAGTAATAAAAAAATAAATATACAATAACCTATTTTTTTCATAAATTTGCCGTCCGAAATCATACAGCCATAATCTAAAAAAACAATGAAAAAGATACTGAGGGAAAGTTTCCTATATTACATATCCACCGCGATAGTGGTAGCCATACAGTTTTATATGTATCTGGCCAACAGTCCACAATCGCATCACATGGACCTGCTGGGCTACTGCTATTACATAACGGCCGATATAGCCCACTCTGCCCTGTTTGCGCTGCCGCCATTCCTGCTTGCCATCATCACCGGCCTCATCAGCCGAAAAGAGACAGCCTGCGATGTGGTGCACGTGCTGATGGCGTCCATCGTAAACATCTTTGTATATATCAACGGGTTCGTATTCGCATTCTACCGCTTCCACATAAACGGCATGATGCTGGAGCTGTGTTTCGGCGAGGGCGGCGATCAGGTGGTGAAGTTCGATACCATGCTGTATATCAAGGTGTCGCTGGTGATACTGGCCATATTGGGAATCAATATACTGCTCCGCTATCTGGCCAGGAAACTTGCCGGAAGGATGGGCAAGGTGTATTTCTGGCCCGCATTATCCACAATACTTGTATGCGCCCTCTTTGCCAACCTAACCCACGCATACGCGGCCGTGGCTGCCAGGCAGTCGGTAACCAAGTCGGCCACGTTTCTCCCGTACAATTATCCCCTAACGGCCACCAGACTGATGAAGAGCCTGGGAGTGGTATCGCAAGACGACCTTATAAATGCGGATTTCGGCAAACAGACAGGGTTCCGATATCCTAAACATGAGATCGTTGGCAACACACTGACAAACAGACCGAACATAGTACTGATAGCGATAGACTCATGGAACCACCGCAGCCTATCGGATACGGTAATGCCCAATGTATCGGCCTTCATGAGAGACAATATCTACTACTCCGACCACCTGAGCTCCAGCAACGGCACCAGGGGCGGCATATTCGGATTGTTTTTCGGAATATCGTCGTATTACTGGAAAGATTTCGAGATAAGCGGCACCACACCTGTGCTTATAGATGAGCTGGCCCATAGCGGATATTCCGTAAAGACATTTGCCAGCGCCACACTCACCAGCCCCAATTTTCAGAAACTGATATTCAGGAATGTGGATATCAACGCCGATACCAAGGGCGACCGAGTATATGACCGCGACTGCAATCTCACGCATGATTTTCTGGAGTTTCTGGATTCCGACAGCGCACGGCAACCGTTTTTCTCGTTCCTATTCTACGACCTGGCCCACAGTTTCGAGTTTCCGCCGGAGATGGAAAAGAAATTCACACCATCGTGGGATTTCGCCGACTACATGAAGCTGAACAACGACATGGACCCAACCCCATTCTGGAATCTGTATCTGAACACCGTAAACGCGGTGGATTCGCTGGTGGGCATCGTAATAGAGAACCTGAGGGAGCGCAACATGATGGACAACACATACATAATAATAACCGGCGACCATGGGCAGGAGTTCAACGAGAACCACAAGAATATCTGGGGCCACGGCGGCGATTTCTCGTATGCGCAGATCCATATTCCGCTCATAATCCATGCCCCGGGATGCAGTCATCAGGTATTCAGCCACAGAACCACGCATTTCGACATATCCACTACCCTGCTCCACGATATTTTGGGAGTAAGCAATGATGTATCAGACTACAGCATGGGCAGGCTGCTAACTGACACCACATTCCGCAACTGGCACATAGTGGGCAACAACGACAATTTCGCCTTCATAATAGAAGACAATTCCATAGTGGAAAAGCATTTCGACGGTTCGCTGGATATCACCGACCACAAGCTGGATCCCATGCCCGGCTATAAGCTAAGCGCCCAGAAACTGAACGACGCCATCATGAGGCTCAATATGTTTTACGAAGAATAGCACATTATACAGAAAACGCACAGATGTATCTCTCATACCTCTGTGCGTTTCATTATTCTATACGGGGTATCGTTTTATTGTGTAACCACGGTAACGCTGCCTATGCCCATGGCCGGGATGGTGAGCACTACTCTCTTGGTGAAGCAGTTGGGGCGTATCTTGTTGAGTTTCTGATTTTTCTGACTGGTCTTGTCGCAAATAAGGCCGTATGCGCCGAATTTCTCTGACGGAACCTCGATGCTCAGGTATTTGGTGCTGTTGGAGAAATTGAGGGCCACAAACGAGAGCTGGCTTCCGCTGCTGTTCTTGTATGCGGTGAGCCTGATGTCCTTGTCGTCGCAGGAGGCTTCAATTCGGGTTTTGCCGGTGGCGTATCCTGCGTACTGGGCCATTATGAATGCGTTGTGGGAATATGAGTTTTCGGGATTGCTGCCTTGGCGGCCATTTTTGTCGTTGTCGTAGATAAGGCCGTAGAAACGCTTGATGTACCAGTAGATGTATGCCGAGCAGCTGGCGGCCATGCAGTCGTGCATCTCGAGGCCGAGGTGGTTCATGCAGTAGTCCCAGTTCAGGAACTGCCAATCGGCCGAGTTTGTGGATTTCTCGCCGTCGTTGAAGAGGTGCTCGCTCATCCACCACTGCTTTTTGTCGGCCTTTATCTTGTCCCAGAGGCCGTTGATGTAGTTGTAGCGGTTTTTCACGTATCCGTTGTTGTGGGCTGTGCCGTATATGTTGCTGAATCCCTGATAGAGGTGTCCGCCAATGATATCGGTGACGGCGTATGCCTTGGGGCTGTTCAGGATCTGGTTGGTATAGTCCTCGCGTATGCCGCAAGCCTCAGGTGCCATGAGCTTTACGCCGGTCTTCTCTACGATGTAGTTGCCGTATTTTTCCACAAACTCACGGATCTCGCTTGGGGCCCAGTACATGAACTCGGCATCAGGCTCGTTCTGCACGCTCATGGCGTAGATGGGCACACCCTGATTCTTCATGTAGTTTACGTAAGCCACAAGGTGGTCGGCGTATGCCTGCCAGTTGGCTGTGGAATATTTCAAGTGTTTTACTTTCTGCTGACGCTGCTCTCTCTGGCCATCGCTCCACACGATCTCGGTAACCTCCTCCACCATGCTCTTGGGTGCCTCCCATGGACAGGCGAGTATTATTGCGCCATCAGCTACGGCCTGCTTTATCACATTGATATCAGCTCCCCAGTTGGCCTTGTCGGGATAGATGTAGAGTCGGAGGATGTTCATGCCCCACTCCTTATATAATACGTCGATCTGTCCGGTGGATGGCGACGGTGCCCAGCCTTTTGGGGGAAGCATGGCGCCTATGCCCACCACTTTCTGATAGGTTTTACCGGTATTGTAGCTTGCCTTGCTGAGTGTAACGTCGGCAAGGGAGAATTCTTTCTGTGGTTTGTAGGAGCTGAGGTCCATGCCTTCGATATCCATACTGCCGGCAGGGCTCTCGTTTTCCGGTTCAGGCTCCACGTAGCTGATTACATTGTCTTCCTTGCCGCATGACGACATCATAAGTACCGCCATCAGGCTAAGCACTGCAAATAGTCTAAGTTTCATAATTTGTATATTTTTATTTAGAATTTAAGAACGCTGAGATTTCTTTTGGCGTTTTCGTTGCCCTGTGCGGCGGCTTTCTCGTAATACATCTTGGCCATTGGCACGTCCTTGGCCACGCCCATGCCGAAATAGTAGCATGATGCCAGATCTACTCCAAATCCGTTTTCATAGCAGATACCCAGATTGGAGGTAGCCACATGGTTGCCCATGGAAGAGGATTTCTGGAAACTCTCTACCGCATTTCCGTAATTTTTGGCATTGAAGTAGCCAATGCCTTCCTGTAGATAATCGTCGGCTGTCTTTTGATTCTGACCGAACGATTGTGCGGCAAATCCCAAACAAAGGATCAGAAGCATGAATAATTTTGTTGTTTTAGTCATCATAATAGTATAGTAATTAAAGATTGTACAAAATAAATACTATTTAATAAGAAAAACAAATATCCTGCTCAAAAAAATCCCTTCTTCTTTTTTCAACGCGTAGTATTTTCATTAATTTCTGACGCAAAAATTGAGGCATGAGTCCCCAACAAACTCTCCCGAACATGTAACAATCTGTTTAAAAACGGAAACCGGCGAATTGACACATGGCATTATCACAGACATCAGGATCTTGTATTTGTTCGAGAAAATTAGGCAAGAGTTGAAGGTTAGGGGGATAAAAAACACCCCTAATCCCAAAATAGAAGAGAATTTATTTTGGGGATTTGGGGTGAATCCTATATTTTCGGGTTAAGCTTGACTCGTTCCGAAAATTATAGGAAATGAAAATCAAATCTTACAATCTTTTGATTATATTGACAATGCCTTGGGCCAATGGCGTAACAAGATCGTATTGATAATCATAATTGATTGACGGAACTTTGGTATCTGCATGACACAGAGCGTTTTCTATCCATATGATTTCATCGTTAGCAAAAACTTCATTAATGTCGCCACAAACCTCAACGGCATCTTTTGAACCATAGCTTAAAGCGCAAACTACGATATCACATGAGTTTCTCAAATAACCCAACAAACTGTATTCTGAGACATTCTTTGACAATTGTGGTTTGTTACGTCGTATGTTCAACCCTCCTAATACATTAGGCGGAATATTATCAAACAACACCTCGTTTTCATCTTTGGTGGAAGTTGTTACAGACTTTATTCTTCCACTATCGCCACAACTTACCACGCCAATTATCTTTGGCTTATTGCCATTATAATTAATCGTAGTGACAAAATCCGAGTCATTTACATACAAGGGGGTAGAGGAATTCATCAAAATAGTTGCTACGGCCTTAAGAATAGTAGTTTTACCACTATCCTGAGGACCACGCAACACAATTGCATATCTCTTTTTTGTTTCTTCCATATATAATCTCTGTTTTAAAGTTAAATACATCTTTTATCTTTCGTCATACTTCTTCTCAGTTGGAGTTTTTGGTAATCCATTTTTCGACAAAGTCTCATACGCACTCTGACAATAAATCTTCCATTCTCCATCTTTAGAACCTCCTAATTTGAACCAACGCAACGCATTTTGCAAATTAATAGGAAGTCCATACCTTTTGTCGCGACCGGAGTAATTATCTCCCAATATTCGGCACGCATGGGTGTCACCTGCCAATGCCGCCATTTCCAACCACTCCAACGCCTTGGCCTTATCTTTGGGAACCATCCAATTCCCTTCCAAATAGTATTCCGCCAATTGTATCTGATAATCAGTATATCCTTCTTCAGCACGTTCAATAACCGTTTTAATATTATCATACCATTCATACCAATCATATCCCTTCTTATATTCTTGACGTGCAGACTTTTCGAACCAATAACCAGCGCTATCAACGTTTTTTACAACACCTTGACCATACGCATACATCACACCAACCATCATTTGAGAATTTGGATCACATCTCTTTGCCGATTTCAGAAACCAATCGAAAGCAAGTGAATATTGCTCATTATTGTAATAGTAGGTTGCAAGATAATTCTGCCCTGTTCTATCTCCTTGATCAGCTGACATCTGAAACCACTTAGCAGCCTCTTTGTCATTAACCTCTAAGCCTGCAGCTCCTTTACTATAAAATAATCCTACTTGATACTGACCAACAGGATCGCCCATCTCGGCCGCTTTTGTAAACCACCTCAAAGCCATAATTTCATTTTTAGGCAAAGAGGTGCGTCCGTATTTAAAACAACTACCTAATCCGGACATACATGCAGGGTCATTCTTGGCGACTCCCTCTTTAAATATCGTGACACCTTTTTCTTGTTGGTCACGAATGCCACCTTCGCTATTTACAAACATATAGGCATAATCCGCATAAGCCTCAAGGCATCCTTGTTTATATGCGCACCCATACAGTCTTACCGCCTCTATTGGGTCATGACTAACTCCTAACGAATAATCGTAACAATAGCCAAGATTTCTTTGCCCCAAAGCAAACCCTTGTTTGGATGAGAGTTTAAAATACTCTACAGCCTTCTCGTAGTTGACCATTTCGCGATAACATTCACCAACTTTATTTTGAGCGTATGCATCACCCTGTTCGGCTTGCGGCATATATGCCTCCAAAGCCTTCTCGTAATCCTTCTGAGAATAGTACGAGTCGCCCAAATCATTTTGAGCAAATAAATTAGCACTTAGCAATGCAAGTGCGATTAAAACTAATGTTTTTTTCATATTTCAATCAATTAATGCCAAAATTTATTATAATGTTGAAACTGAACAAGAACAGAACCGTTAGGTATGCCCCATTCATTTAGCCTTTGAACAGCCCGCGCACCTGCATTGGGGTTTTTCGCAATTAAGGACTTGTATTCATCAGTCAACTCAACAAAGGCAATATCCAACCCACAAAATTTAAATGATTGATACCCAAACTCTCTTCTTATTACAGAATAGCGCTTATCCTTGCAATTATAATAAGTCTTAAGAAAAGCATTCTTTAGCATAGGGTCATTTTTCAATTGCTCTGCATAAGGAATAGACCAAATCAAATGCCCATATTTTCCTACAGTCTCATCATCCAATGCGATATATGCATTATACCATACATAGGCAGCCAATAGTAAATTCGCATAATCAACTTCATTGTCAAATTGATAGTACGCGGTTCTGTCTTCAGTGGTATAAAGCAAAAAGCCTATATTGTCCTTCTCAGAATAAGCAACTGCCTTGAAATTGTTCCCCTTGGAAGCCTGAGCGTATTCATACTCTTCTTCGGAGGGGCCGTCTCCCGAGTCATACATTTCTGAATCAGGGGACTGTTCTCCTGAATTAGTGTTGGCATTTCCTCCGCAAGAGCATAGAACTCCTATCAACAAGGCCAACCCTAAAAATAAAAATGTTTTCTTCATATTATTTTTGATTGATTTGATTATTAATATACTTTCTGGCAAAAATAATCAATACTTCTGCCACATTGCGGCAGAAGTATTGACTAAAATTTAGAATTTCAATGTTCCACTGAGAATTCCTTGAACGATAAACTGGATAGCTTTTGCCGACATCTTGTTCAAATAAGCCTGTGCTGTATTTTCTTTCGGTTCGCATCTTAGGTTCTCAAACCAAACTATGTCCTCAGATTTAAACTTTTTATTGATCTCTTCAAGGACTTTACCAGCAGTTCTAGAAGCACAAACTATTATCTTAGGTTCCTTTGTTATTAATGCATCAAGCATATCCTTTTCTGTATACACATCCTTCTTAGGCAACGGAACACCTTGCTTAACTTCCAAATCTTGGTCTCTTACATTGCCGTCACCACAACTCAATATGCCAATGTTATCAACAATGGCAATAAAATCCTCTTTTTGATAAGGATTTAGATTGTAGAAACTTCCGAATTCCTTAATCGTAGAAGTCTTTCCGGATTCTTCCCGTCCTTTTACTACAATAACCTTCATTTTTTTAAGTTTTAGAATTAATAATATATTTATCAGAAAATCAAAACATCCCGTTTTCGGCATACCCGGGACACAATCAAAAAAAGATAAGAAAGGAAACCTATAGATACAAAGAAGGTGCAAACCTTCTAAATCACATTCACGGGGAGCCTAGGAAAGAGCCCGCATAACCTCGATAGAAAATGTCTACACCTGTTTGTGGCGCAAACATCAACATATACGAGGTTATTAACAGGAACAACACACCTATGGCTGTCCGTGAATGATATAACTATACTCTCTATTCAGTGAATCGAGTTTCCTAGGCTCTGATTTTGAATGTGATTATTAGTTAATGTCGTATGTCGCTATATAATATGTAATGATTATATGTCTGTTTCTTGTTTTCCGTTTTATAGATTAATACTATCGCAAATGTAGTAGAAATTTTGGGAATTTGCAAAAGATTTTTGGGATTTTTTTTATTTTCAATGCGTATTGGGCGGCCTTTGTAAAGGCGAGAGAAAAAACTCAAGAATCCAACCTGCTCTTTATCAAAGCCAACAACTCCTCCACTTGTGGCTTAAACTCGTCAACCATTTCCTTGGTGGCAGCAAAAGAAACATCATAATCTGCCTTGTCTCTCAATGTCTCCAGTTTTGAGAACAAGGTACCGTATTTCTTATCGAACACACCTGTCAAGACATAATTCTTGGTAAAAACGGCCTTAGCCCCTCTATGTGATTTTATCGGATACGCATCCTTAATAAACATTGCTGATAAAGCATAAAATGTTGAATAATATATTCTATTGGCGACCCAGTTCCACCTTTGTGCCGATATTCCTAACAGAACCTCCTCGAATGTGCTTACAGACTTCTGCCAATACAAGTCTATAAGATCGCTACGGTTTTCCTCAGTCATTGCCATATACTACCTTTTTGTCCTCAATAACATTTTGATAATACGGAGTTTGAAGCTTTCCCAGATTAGACCATTCATTGTACGAATATATCTGAGGGCTTACATCTGCATCGTGCATACAGCCATATTCTATAAAAGGATAGGCATAGTTGTCGAAATCATCTCCACTGATAGTAGAATGATTTAGCAATATAAGCAAATCCCAATCGGAATTTGCTCCATTGTCGCCCCTCGCCCTGGAACCATAAAGCCAGACTTTGCTATCCTTGGGCATTATTGTTCCAGCAAATTGAGACAATTGCTGTATCGTAAGACTCTGTGACATTGTTCAATAATTTCTTTTAGGCAAAAGTATGGAATATAATTGAGTAAAACAAAAAAATCGCACAGAAAACAATCAAGCATTTTTTGCCAGCATCAGAAAAACAAGTAACTTTGCGGAAATCAAAACTAGTAAATATGAATCTTGTAGAAACCCACCGCATAGAATTCAAACAGAAACTCACCAAGGAATTGGAAATTGAGCGAGAAGTAGTATCGTTCCTAAATTCCCGGGAGGGAGGCCGTATATATATTGGCATTGCCGACGAGGGCACTGTGATTGGTGTGGAAGACGCCGACGGAGATACTCTGAAAGCAAAAGACCGAATCCTGAAAAACATTTTGCCATCACCGTTGGGTCTTTTCGACATACAGATTGAGGATATGGATGAGAAAAGGGTGATCATGATCTCGATAGCCACAGGATCCGAGAAGCCATATTACTGGAAGAAATACGGGATGACAGAGCAAGGCTGTCACATACGCGTGGGTACTGCGTGTCAGCCCATGAACAGGGATATGATAGAGGACTTGTTCTCGCATCGTGTGCGCCGTTCATTGAGGAATGTTCCATCACCAATGCAAGACCTCACATTCCGTCAGCTGAAAATCTATTACGACGAGCACGGCCATAATCTCAACGAGAATTTTATGAAGAGTCTTCAGCTGCTCACCGACGACGGGAAACCAAACTATATCGCATTCCTATTGGCCGACAACAACTCTATGCCACTGAAACTCGCCAAATATGCAGGAACCGACAGAACCGAGCTTATCGCCAGTACAGATTACGGCTTCTGCTCTATCCTGAAGGCCACCGACTCAGTTCTTGGACGTATGGACATAGAGAACGAAATCCGTACCGAGAAAACGTACCCTTACCGCGTCAACAAGCCTATGTGGAATACAAAGGCAATGAGGGAGATTGTCATTAACGCAATTGTCCATAACGATTACTTCAATGAGGTTCCGCCCAAATTCGAGATATTCTCCGACAGAGTAGAAATCACGTCAGCGGGACGCCTTCCCGAAGGCCTCTCAAAAGAAGAGTTCTTCTCCGGCGTATCAAATCCACGCAACAAAGAACTTATGCGCATATTTTGCGACCTTGATATGGTGGAGGCCCTCGGTTCCGGAATGCCTTTAATTGTAAGGACTATCGGCAAGGAAAGTTTCGTATTTATGGACAACTACATAAGAATAGTAATCAAGTTCGACGAAGCCAAGACTGTTGAGGCCGAACAGCCCAAAGCAAAAAATGTAGAACATGGTGTAAAAGTCAGCGAGGTTCAATACAAAATATTGAAAACATTGCAAAATGAGCCGAAAATGACATTGGTTGAATTAGGATCAATGTTAGGATTAAGCCGTTCTGGAATAAAATACAACATAGATATTTTGCAAACTAATGGATTATTGCAACGCAAAGGATCTAAGAAGGACGGATATTGGTTTGTAGTAATTAGCAATTTTTCGATTAAGAAAAAATAAAGGTTAGTTTAAAGGTCAGTTTTTTTTAAAAACTGACCTTTAAAACTGACCTGTAAACCAGCATAAAAACCAACATAAGAACCGCATTGCAAGTACTTGTAATAATGATTTTATTATAAACCAGCAAGAAAACCAGCAAGAAAACCAGCAAGAAAAAACTAACCTTTAAAAACAAAAAAAATCGCACAGAAAACAATCCCTTGTCTTCTGTGCGATTTGATTTTATAAACGTATGGTGGAGACGCACGGCTCTAAGTTTGTTGCGTCTAAAATTCCACATTAAATCTTTGCAGTTTTGGACAAAAAAACGTCCATAACCATAAAAAACGGTCAGTTGTTTTGTACCTTTGTTGTAAAAAGGTAAAAATGACTGGGGCTG
>JAZQPB010000316.1:0-4975 GCA_045628165.1 Bacteroidales bacterium
GTTACAGCCTGCTTGTCTTTCTCAACATTGTTGACAACCCAATTCATGCTGTCCTCAATCACCTGCTTTACGGTGGAGCATTGCTGAAGAAGTTGACTGATATCTGACATAATAATATGTGTAATTTAAAATTAACAATAAAGAAAAATGCCTATGCCAAAACAACTTCGGCATATTTCACGGTCTTCTTGGTATCGCTGCGGATTACCGCGAACGACACGCCCTCCCTGATGGTGGAAGATCCGTTGGCATTGGCCACACTGTGAATCTCGGGGTCAAAATTGAGAGTATGCTCAGGAGAAATAAACACAAACTCCTGGAAATAATCGCAGCAATGACCGGCCACGAGCTCAAGCAGGGTTCTGCGGTCGGAGGCAAAACAGCCCGAGATGCAGGACAGCAAGTATGTAAGCGCATCGTACACGAGATTGAGCTGAGGCATTCCCTTCTCCACAGTATCCATGATGCGGAGAGCACGCTGCAGCACCACCCAGCCCTTGGCAAACCTCACAACGAATACCGGGAGATTCTTGTCGTCGGCTATCTCGGCCGATTCGCGCAGGGCATCAATGATATCCCTCTGATGCGGAGTGGAACCATCCTTAACGCCGAAAACCTCATCAATGAAGACTTTCAGCTGGATGGTGGAATTAAGTTTCTTGAGCACCTCGGCCTTCTCCAGTTCCAGGGCCTCCATCTGCTGGCGCATCTCCTGAAACTTGGCATTGTATTTCTCCAGTTTCTGCGCAATACGCTCATTCACAATGGCCTCGATATCAGCCTCAGGCACAGAGACCGAGGCCGCAGACATCATGTTTTCAGCTGATGGGGCAGAATTGGGAGTGCCCGCAGCTGATACGCCATTAGCTGCATCGCCCAGCTTCTGCGAAATGGATATCTTGGCCGCCGTAGTCTCCGGAGCCGGATTGGCCGCCGGAGAACTTATTGACAGGGATAGTTTAGTCATAATAAACAGATTTTAAGTTGATACAATTATTTATTAAACAACTGAACCAGGAAGATACCCGAATCCATCCAGTAGCCATGCTCATCGGCCAGCGACTGCATGGTAACCTTGATGCTGTCAGGCGAAACCTTCTTGTCATCCTTGTCGGTAATATTCTTGAGCGGCTTGATGCGCTCAGGATCCTTGGGGTCGATAACAATCTCGAACTTGAGCGGCTCGCGGTTTTTCATCTCCTCGGCCACCGACTGATCGTAGGTAAACTTGTATAACGGCGATGCAATCCAGTCCTGACGAGGCATCTGCCTCATGCCGAGGAACATGTGACCGAAGAACTTGACCTCGTGAGACGGCGTCGACTCGTCGAGGAGTACCGATGAGAGCTGAGCCTTCTGAACATCGTATTCACCGATATAATCGGCCGTAGACTTAAACATCTCCCTAAGCTTGTTGGTATTGATAGAGAAATCGCTCACCCTGTTCAGGCGGCCGGCCATGAGGGCCACCGTGGCACCCACCACAACACAAGTCTTGGGGTCGGTGATAACGCCTGTGCCATCGGCAAAAGGATACCAGCTGCCTATTCTATGGTGACCAAGCTGAACAATGCTGCTTGGGCATACAGGCAGGAACTTCAGGAACAGATCCCTGATAACCGGCAGCAGAGTAGGACGGCCCGAGAGGAGAACATAATCGCAATCGTACTGCGCGATAATGCCGCAGAGATCGCCGAGCCTCTTCTCCATCACATCCTTTACAATGGTGTTGGTGGCTATATTATTGAGGCTCCATACAATCTTCTCGAGATCGAAACCAACGGCTCCGGCGCGTCGGAACTTATTGTTGATATATTCGATTACATGAACCGAAGGACGCGGATTGTTCACGAAGAACGAATCGAAAGTGCGCTTCTCGTTTGGACGCTCCTCGCTCGCGTGCTGCAGCACATCGGTACCCATAGGAATGGCCACCTGCATACAGAAAAGTTTCTTCATGAGCTTGTCCTCGGCATTGGTGCTTCCCTGATACGGACCAAAGAGGAAGTTCATAATCTCTATGGAATTGGCGCAACCCAGCTTGGATGCGCTGTCGCCAATCACCGGAAGAATCACACGCTCAATCACTCTCTTCAGGATATCATCGCCCGCAAGATTGAAACCTTCCCAGAACAGAGGAGTAGGAGTAATCACAGAGATATTGGCCTCAGGATTAGCCTGATAGCTAGCAATCATGAGGTCGGTGGTACCGCCGCCGATATCCACGCTGGCTATGGTAACGGCAGGCTGCGAAGGATCGGGAGCATCCGACCTTATGCGGCCCACAGTATCAATATAGAGCTTGGCCTTGTTCATGAAACGGTCCTTGATCTCGCCATAGAGGAATGTCAGCTGATTGCAGGTAGCCTCGTCGTAGTTCCAGTCCTTCTTCTTCTCCGAGTCAGGAGTAATATCCTCTGGATCGGGAATCACAACAAGATTCTCGTCGATAAAACTCTTGCCGAACTTGGTCTTGAGGGCCTCGATAGCCTCCTTGGCATGCTCGCGCAGGATAATCTGCTCATTCACAAGCATAGCGGTAGGGCATGTGAGAACCACACGCTTCAGCTTTCTCGGTATATTATCCATACCCTGGTGCTTGCGGTACGAATAGCTGTTGGCAAACGATATGGCCTGCATGAAAATCTCCGACAAAGCGAAAGTGAGCACCGACGACCTCGAGAAATAAGGCGACAACGCCGGAGTAGGAGTCTTCATATCAGGATCCTGGGCGGCCTTGGCACGCTCCTTCGACAGAAGCTTGCCATCCTCCGTAAAGAGCTCCGCAATACCATAAAGAGCCGGCTTGGCAAAAGTATCCTCATTCTTGGAAATATAAGTCCAGTAGAAAGGTCTCTTCTCCAAATCCCAGAGATAACGCTTGGGCGAGCTCATAACGGCATTGCTATTAGACGCCGAATTCAAAACAGTAAGACGCTGAGCCTCGGGACCTATGCGCACGAGCGAAGGCCAGAGAAACGCGTCGGGATTGCCCGAAATAATAAAATGAGACTCCTCGCCGAGCTGAGCCTTTGCAAAAGCAATTCTCATATCGAACGGGTCGCGGTAAGTGCGGTCGGGGTACGACATATCCCTGATCTCGAGAGGCACCGCATCGGTGAAATCGAAAGGCGAATCCGAACGCTGGCTCTCCACGAGAATACCGGTAGTACGCGAATTACCCACATCGAGAATAAGGTCCACATCCACAGACATCTCGCTTGTGGTAAGAGTAACCTTGGGGAACGCCTCAGCCTTGCCCAAAACCTTCAGGAAAGTGAGATAATTAGACACATGCTGGAAATACATATCCTCCTCCACGCGGATAAGCTTCTGATCCCTCTTGCGGTCAAAAACCGACTTCAGCCACTCCTGAACCCAAACCTTGGAACAGAAGAAGAAATTATCCTCGCTGTCGGTAGCGCACTCAAAAATAGAATTCACGGCATCCCTCTCAGTAGGAATAAGGTAAGCATCAGGATTATCGCCGCACTTGGTATCAAAAGCGAGCACCACATTGTGGGTAAACTCCGACTCATCGTCCACACCATTAATACGGCTTATCCACGCCATGGCCCAAGTCTCGGGACCCTGCTGGAAAATCTTGCCGTCGTAGCTGCGGCGGAGATAAGGAATAGGAATCCACACACCCTCATAGCACTGAACGGCATCGCGGGCGCGGGCTGTAAAAATCTTCTGATCAGGAATAGGCTTCACAAGAGCCTGAGGAATCCTTGACTCATCAATCTGCTTGGTCTGAGGATCGAGAGCCACTCTCTTAATCTCCTCAGTAAGCTCAATATACTTTTTGAGTTTCTCGTGGTAATAAGGGAAAATAAAAGAAATCTCCTTATTGCCATCGATATCCTCTTCCAATTTTTCAAAAAAATCACCATTCATCCTCATGGCATCAGATTTAGCTCCCAGATTAATCTTGTGGGTAAAAAACTGAATACCAGAATTGGCGATTAATGTAAAATCTGCCATATATCAACAATATTAGGTTTATTGTCAAAAATTATAAAATCTTAGTCCAGCAAATCGAGAACTTCCTCATCATCGCCAGCATCATTATTTTTAGCAGCTGATGGCGAACCAACAGGAGTCTCCACAACAGGAGGCTGATAAGCTGGAGGCTGAGGCATTTGTGGAGCAGCTGATATGCTACCCTGCGCAAACACATCATGATATGTAATCTGATATTTCCAGCCAGAAGGCGAAAAATACCTCTCGTGATAACATTCACCACGCTGCAGAGAATATCTGCCAACTGTCTGACCGGAAAACGCAGAAGAAGAAACAGACCTTCTACCAACAGAAAACTTCAAGGCATTGGACCTGTCGATATAAGGACGCGCCTTCGAAAGGTCCAACATAAAAAATTGCTCGTCGCTGCTGCCATTCAGAATCACAGAAACGATATATATGGGAGGTGTGCCCGCCAAAAGAGAATTAATAAAAGCATTCTCGATTACAAACACAAAAGGATTGTTGTCAGGTCCACCGACCCTAACATGCAGTCCATCAGCATTTTGCTGCCAGTATAATGATTCCATAACAAAAATTGATGATTTACAATTTATACTAGCAACAAATATAAGAAAAAAAAATTGATAACAACAAAGAAAAAATGTGATTTTTTTCAGTAATAAACGATTAAATGAAAAAGCGGGAATGCCAGGCAATTGGACGAAGGAGAGTTTTGGGAGGTCGGGCTGATCAACTGGTCAGCCGGCTGGACAAGGATAATTGAGGCGGAATATGGGATGAGGATGGGAAAGGATTGGGTGGGGATTGTATACGAAAAAAGCCTTGCGGATTTCTATAAACGAAAAAAGCCTTCCAGAATCTCTTCTGAAAGGCTTTTGATTAAAAGAGGCGATTACCTACTCTCCCACATTGTATCGCAGTACCATCGGCGCAAGCGGGCTTAACTTCTCTGTTCGGGATGGGAAGAGGTGGAACCCCGCCGCTA
>JAZQPB010000317.1:0-2534 GCA_045628165.1 Bacteroidales bacterium
GCCGCATTGCTCTATGATGTCGCCCACCTGCGCTGTCCGCTCATCGGGCACCGCTGTCGACTGCATGGGAGTCAGCAGCACGATCTTGGCCTTGGGGAAATTTTCCATGATTATCAGGCAGCTGTATACCACCGATTGCGCCAGGGTTGTAATCTCGCCTACGTTTTTGGTGGTGATAATCTCGCCATCAGCTGGCATATCGAACAATCCGGGTCTTTTCTGGGTAAACCATCCGTCGTTGGTGCCGGCGGCTATTATTATGAGGTTTGGCAGCTGATATGTTCCTTTTTCGCAGCCGTCCATCAGCCTGCATACCTGATTGTAGATTACGTTGCAGTGGGTGATGATGCCGGAGTTTTCGGTGAGGTTTCTGGTTGTGCTGTCGGTGTTGGTCCAGGTGGCGCCGCTGCGGGCCAGGCTCACGCAGCTCCGGGGCGCAAACTCTTTCTTGAAATATGTGTTCCAGCCCTTGGGTTTGGAGCAGTCGTCGCCGCCCAGCCATGTGTTGCTGTCGCCCAGCAATGCTACATTAATATCTTGATGCTGAGCGCCTTGCCCTATGGCAATTAAACTCAGCATACACATATATAATATGGCTATTGCTCTCTTCATAATGAAGGCAAAAATAAGAAAAATGTTTAGAATCTCAAAGAATAATTCTTTTAATTCTTAAAAATTTCCGTATAAAAAAAACGGGCCGCATCGGGCGGTCCGTCTATGCTTTTTTCTCGTATGCCTTGTGGAGTTTGTCGGTGAATTCGAAATTCTTGATTCCGTTCCAGCATGGCGCCGTTACCATGTTGCGCGGCGACTCGCTTATGAATCTCTCCCAGATGATGTCGGGTCGCGACCGGCGGATGTATTCGGCGCAGAAATCCACGTACTCGTCTACGCTCGGGAGATGCCACATATCAGCTGCAAAAACCTTCTCCATGGGCGTGCCCTTGATGATCTGCAGCTGATGGAGTTTCAGGATATTTACGGGCAGGCTGCTCATTATTCTGGCGGTGTCCATCATCATGCTGCGGGTTTCGCCGGGCAGATACATTATAAGGTGTGCGCATACCTCTATGCCGTGGTTGTGGGCGCGGATTATGGCGTCGGCGGCCTGCTCAAATGTGTGGCCGCGGTTGATGGCCTGCAGCGTGGCGTTGTAGCAGCTTTCCACTCCAAACTCCACCGTGGTGTATACTTTCTTGGAATATTGGGACAGGAGGTCGAGTACGTCGTTGCCGGCGCAGTCGGGGCGCGTGGCCACTGTAAGGCCCACCACGTCGGGATGGCTGAGGGCCTCGTCATAGATGGCCTTCAGCTCGCTGATTCCGGCGTATGTGTTGGTGTAGCTCTGGAAGTATGCGATGTATTTCTGGGTCTTGTATTTGCGCCCGAAAAAGTCGATTCCCTCCTGCAGCTGCGATGATATCCCGCGTCCCTGCTGTCCGTAGTACGGGCTGAAGGTCTGGTTGTTGCAGTATGTGCAGCCGCCGGTACCTATTCTGCCGTCCCTGTTTGGACAGCCGAAGCCTGGATTGAGGGCTATTTTCTGAACCCTCATTCCAAACTTTTGCTTGATATATGATGCGTATTCGCGGTACATTGGGTATCACTACAATTCCTTTAGTATTCTCTTTACGCAGGCTGGGCCGTTGTAGATAAAGCTTGTGAAAAGCTCCACGAGGCTGGCTCCGGCTTCCAGTTTTTCCTTCACGTCCTGGGCGTCGGAAATTCCGCCTACGCCTATTATTGGAATCTCGCCGTTGGTTTTCTCGTGCAGGTATCTTATTACCTCGGTGCTGCGTTTTTTCACGGGCTGACCGCTCATTCCGCCGTTGCCGAATGCCTTGATCTCCTCTTCGGTGTAGTCGATTCCCTCGCGCGAGATTGTGGTGTTGGTGGCTATTATTCCGTCGATGCCGGTCTCGCGTACAATCTCCACGATGTCGTCGAGCTGCTCGTTAGTGAGGTCTGGGGCAATTTTCAGGAGTATTGGCTTGCGCTTGTCGAACTTGGCGTCCTCTGCCTTCAGTGCCGAGAGAAGCTCCTTGAGAGGCTCCTTATTCTGAAGCTCGCGGAGGTTTGGAGTGTTTGGCGAGCTGATGTTGATGGCGATGTAGTCCACGTAGTCGTGCAGTGCCTTCAGGTCCTTAATGTAGTCGCTGGTGGCGTTCTCGTTTGGGGTCACCTTGTTTTTTCCGATATTGCCTCCCACTACCACATTAGTGTACTTTTGTTTAAGTTTTTTCACAAGTTCCTCAACACCGGCGTTGTTGAAACCCATTCTGTTGATGAGTCCCTTGTTGCGTTTCAGTCTGAAGAGTCTTGGCTTCGGGTTTCCGGGCTGGGCCACGGGAGTTACCGTGCCTACCTCCACAAAACCGAAACCCATCATGCCGAGCATGTCGATGGCCTCGCCGTCCTTGTCGAGACCTGCCGCCAGGCCCACTGGATTAGGGAATTTGATGCCGAAAACCTCGCGCTCCAGTTTCGGGTCCTTTTTCTGGTAGAAGTCGGATCGTAGCCATGTCGTTCTGTGA
>JAZQPB010000318.1:0-7987 GCA_045628165.1 Bacteroidales bacterium
ACTACAAAGGTAATGAATAATCGGCTCATACGCAAATATTTCTAAAATATCATCGCTACCTTACCACACGAAATTCCACACGACTGCGGCCCTGCCCCATGGCCCTAACCTCGATTTGGGGCGAGGCGTCTATCCTGCGGAGATAGTTGACGATTTCCTTGGCGCGAAGTTCGGAGAGTTCCTCAGCTGTCTTGCCGTCGGCCCCACCATCCACATATACCGAAACCTCGAACCTGACTCCTGGAGTATCGTCCACAAACTTGCTGAAACGACGGAGCGCAGGTCTGGAGCCTCCATGCAGGTTTATCGCATCTTCCATGAAGAATATGTTGGCTATCTCGAACGGCTCTTCGCTCCTGAGCACTTCGTCCCTCGACAGCAAGGTGAATGTCTGGTCCATGATCTCGACGGGCTTCTTCTTGGTAAGCACCGTGTCGATATTGCGGCTTACGTACAGGTAACCGTCGGCCTCTACACTGTAGCCGTAGTTTTTGCCGTTGGGCATTGTGAAGAAAAACTCGCCAGTCCTGGGATTCACAGTCATGGAGCCCATAGGCTTGATATCAGCTAAATCCTCCCATACAACCCTTGCCTTGCCGATGGGGTTGCCCTTGGTATCCACGGCCTTGCCCGAAATTCTATGGACTGGATCGGCGCAATACTGCTTGGGGAGCTCCAGCGAATAGAGCTGATTGTCCCTGGCCAGGATCATGGTCTTGCCGTCGCTTCCGATGCAGAACTCGAGGTCGTTGGCCTCGGTGTTTACCCTGAGACCGAGATTCACGGGAACCGTCCACTGTGTCCAGCTGGCAGCGTGGATGCGCTTGGTCATGTAGATATCAGCCCCACCAAGACCATAGTGACCATCGCTTGCGAAATACAGAGTCCTGTTGTCGGCCGCCAATACCGGCCTTCCCTCATAAAATGGAGTATTCATCACACCTCCAATGTGGATCGGATATCCCCACTTGCCGTCGGCCTCCCTGCACTTTGCATATATATCGTGGTTGCCCAGAGTATCGGCGCGTCCGAATGGGATATAGAACTTGAGGGGATGGTATTTTCCGCCCTCCTCGCCTACACGCGGCACGGTGTCATATACATTGGCCAGATTGACACCAAACGGGCCGGGGCCTCCCGACTGCGGGCCCGACGTGCTCAGGAGCAACACATTGCCGGTGCTGGATATGCACGCGTCGCTCTCGTCACCCATAAACCAGTGGTGAACCTCAGACTTGCCTTTCAATGTGTCGCCGTCTATCTTGGGGCGGAAAATGCAGTCGCCACGATACACGAGCAATGATTTGCCGTCGTGGGTAATACCCACCGGGTGCTGACTGAACGCAGGCTTGCTGCGCATGCGCCGTGGATTGGAGCACTTGCCGCCGTCGTAGTCGCACACCCAGACATCCTCATGGTATTCCATGCCGTACTTTCCCTCTACCATGCCCTTGGTGCAGTAATAGAGTCTCTTCATATCGGGAGAGAATATCGGATGACCCACACACTGCCCCTCGTTGATGGAGGCAGGCAGTTTTCTGAAATTGGAAACCTCCACGACCGGGTTAGTGAGCAGACGGTAGGTGTCATGAATCAACTTTTCCTTGTGGGGGAAGAGGGGCTTGTATTCCATGAGAATCCCGGCGGCCTTGGCGTAGTTCTTAGCCTTTATGTATGGCGCCATCAGCCTCTGCACCGACACATAGGCCAGTTCATGAGGTGCGGCCTCCTTGGCGAAATACCTGTAGAACGACTCGTGGCGAGGCTTGTAGGCGGAATCGAAGGGCATACGGGCACGCCTGCTCTCTATCACGTCCTGAATGCGCTGCTCGTCGTCGTTGGTGGTATAGGTGTACGAGGTCCATTCCCCATACTTGAACACATAGTCGGCGTACAGTTTCCTGACGCTGTCCTGCAACTGACGGTCGGAATCGTATTGTCCGCCAAATATGATAAAATACCATGCATGGATCTGTTCTGAAGTAGGCCAGCCGTTCATGGTCCTCTTTTCCGTCATGGTCCATAAAAGTCCCTTGTCGCTCAAGTCAGGGAAAGCGGCAACCAGTCTCCCTGCAGCCTCCTTGTCGCCGCAGGCCACTATCCTGCACTTGGTGTATATTAGGGCTGAATCGAGGTTGCGCCCTTGGGAATATTTGGTTTTCTTAAACTTGCCCAGGTACACCTTCAGGCTGTCGAATGCGGCGCCGCCCTCCCATGGATCGGCGAATATGCAATTCCACAGGCGCTTCTCCTCGGCTGCCATGGCTTTCTCATACTCGGCCACGAGGGAGTCGTAGCGGAGTTTGGCGAGTTCGTAAAACGGACCCGATTCCCTGTATTTGCGCATAAACTGATAATACTGATCCATGGTGCCTATCTGCTCGGTCTTATGGAATATGTCCCTGACGGAGAGGTTTATCTTATCCTGTATAGCGTTGGTATCCAGCTGATAAGCCTTGGCGTAATACTCCACCTGCTTGCGGCGGCTCTTGTCGCGGAGGGTTGTCTTGGCACTGGCGAGCTGAGAGTAGGCCTGCCTGAGGTCCTTTCTCGGATTCAGGTCGCTCATGTATGCGAGCCCCATTCCATAGTGGGCGGCCACAGGGTCCTTCTTTTTTACAGCAGCCTTTTTGAACCTCTCCTGCGCAAGCTCAATGCTGTCTATCTGGAGCAGTGCAAAGGCTTTTTTTAGCTTCTGTGCCGACGCGCCCTGAACTGCCAGCATCAGGACGGCAAATATTATAATAAGTCTTCTTGTCATTTTTCAGTCAGTTTTTTTTGAGTTGCTATTTCAGTATCTTGAATTCCACACGACGGTTTCGGGCGCGGCCCTCGGGTGTGGCATTGTCGGCTATAGGATTGCTGTCTCCCATGCCCACCACCTCTATGGACGATTCCGGCAGACCGAGACCGAGCAGGAACTCGCGTACGGCATTGGCCCTGTTCTCCGACAGGCGGAGGTTGGCCTCATGATTGCCCACATTGTCGGTATGACCGGAAATCTGAAGCCTAAGGTCGGCGTGCTGGTCAAAGAATCTTACCAGACGTATCAGCTCGCTGTGCGATTCGGCCTTCAGCTCGTATTTGCCGGTCTCGAAAAATACATTGTTGAGCACAATGGATATGCCTCCATCTATCACCTCGTTGAGCGAGTACATCCTTACATCGCTGTTTACGGTTACTGCCTGGGGCGACCCCTTGGTATCCAGACTGCCGCTGGTGGGGAAATATCCATCGCTCTCTATGGTGTAGCCGTAGTTCTTGCCTGTGGGCAGGGTTATGTAGAACTCTCCGGTCTCGGGATTGTTGCCGAGAGTGCCTATCAGGCGTCCGTTCGAGAGGTCTTCCCACGATATGCTGGCCTTCAGGGCGTTGCCCTTGCTGTCGAGCACCTTGCCCGATACCACGCTCACCTCCTCGGCCTGTAGGTTTTCGGGAAGGATGAATGAGTAGATATCGCCTCCGCTGGAATACAAGGCCAATTTGCCATCGGATGCTATCCTCAAGGAACTCTCGGATTTCTCGGTGTTTATGTTGCGGCCAAGGTTGATGGGCTCGCTCCATTCGGTCCAGCTGTCGTCCCTGAGGCGCCGGCTCATGAAGAGGTCCTGACCGCCAAGGCCATAGTGTCCGTTGCTCGAGAAATAGAGTGTCTTCATATCAGAGGCCAGCACGGGACTCCGCTCGGCAAACGGCGTGTTGATGGTGGGTCCCAGGTTGATCACCTCGCCCCAATTGCCGTTCTCGTCCTTCAGGCAAACATAAATGTCGGGACTGCCTGCCCTGCCTCCATGGAAGAGCTCATAGTTGGATTCGTGGTAGCCTCCCACCCTTTCTACAAAATCACTATTGCAATTGTTGGAAAAGATAATCGCATTGCCATCGCTCGAGAATGTGGCATCGGGAGTCCATGTCTTTACCAAAGTCAAGCCATATTTGATATTGATGCTGTCCACCATGCGCCCCTTTGCCGAACTGTCGAACATAGGAATCTGATACATGTGGTTTCTGTAGTAATACAGGAGTGTGTTGCCATCGGGCGATATGGCCGAGGGGTCCTCGTACCAATATGGATTGCTGAGCTTGGGATGCGGACGCACGTTGGTGCATTGTCCGCCGTTGTAGTCGCAGAGCATCACCTGCTCGTCGTAGTCGATATACTCAAGGTTGTTTGGTCGGGTACTGATGGCGAAATACAGTGTCTTGAAATCAGCCGACAGCACGGGACTGTGCGCATCCATGGAGTTTACGCTCTGCGGCAGCTTGCGGAAATCCTCAAACACAGGGGCGCTCAGGGTTAGCAGGTTGATGGTTTTCTCTATCCTGCTGTCCATCTGAGGAAAGAGCGGTCGGTATTGCTCCAGTATCTCGGCGGCCTTGTCGTAGTTCTTGTCGCGGATATACGGGCTCATGATCCTGAGCACCGCTTGATACGCCAGCTCGTGGGGCGCGGCCTTGGCAATGAAATCCCTGAAGATGGGCTCGTTTTTCTTGTCGTATCTGGAATCGAACGGCACATTCACGTAGGCGCTGTCTATGACGGAGAAGTACCTCCTGTCGGCCTTGGTAGTTTTCAGAATCGAGAAGCCGTTGGACTCCTCCGTCATCTTGATAAAATCCCCACAAGCCTTCAGCATGGCAGCCTTTTTCTCGGTGCCAATATGCTTGAAGGCCTTGGTGTTTGATCCGTCCATGATAGATCGCCAGGCGGCGCGCCCCATTCTCGGGTCCTTGATGATGGCCGCGTAAAGGGTCTCGGAGGTTACAAGTTTCGGGAAAAGTTTGTTGAATTTCTGTGCGGCGCCGTAGTTGTCGGTCTCCACTATCTTGTCCCTAACGGCCAGCAGAAGTGAATCATACTGGGCCTTGCGCTTCTGCAGGAAAGGCGTGTCCTTGTATTTCTTTTCGTACCTGGATATCAGGGTTACAGCCATCCGCATATCGGTATTTGGGTCGCTGATGTATTCCCAGGCACGACGCTCTTCCACTTCAGCCAGATGGTTCTTGATGGCGTCTATGGAATCGGCCCTATGCAGTGCAATCTCCTTGTAGAGCACACATTCCCTGTACTGATGCGCGAAACTCCTGTAAAGGGCTGCCGAGTTCAGTTTCTCTATTCTCAGGAACTCGGGCCTTGCAAGCTCGTCGATCCTGGCATTTATGGTGTCGATGCTGATACCGTAACTGCCGGTGTAATACTGCGCCGTTTTAGCAGGGAGTTTGGCGTAATAATGCTTGGCCTTGCCAAGATAACTGTACGCCTGCTTGAAATTGTGCTTGGGATTTCTGCCGTTCATGTAGAAAAGTCCCATACCGTAGTTGGCTATGGGGAGGTCCTTCTTTTTCCTGATGGCTGAGGAAAACTGATCGTTGGCGTCCAGGAAATATCCCTCGTCGAGATCCACGAAGGCCTGCCTGAGCCTCTGCGCCACAGCCGTCTGAAACATCAGCATCAGCACGGCAATGATAAGAAAAGATTTGCTGTTCATTGTTGCGTTTGTGTTTTAGGGTGTAAAAAAAGATGTGTTTATATATTTTTTCTACATCAAACGCAAGGGATGTGGGATTTGGTATATTTGGGGGAGTGAAAAGTTTTTGTTATCTTTGCGTCAAACAATATACACAACAAATGGAACACGGCAAATACAACAATCTGGAAGAATACATCCGTCAGGCAGAGCCCCATGCGAGAATGAGAGGCTGGGCTTGGCAGACAGCCATTGGCCTGCAACAGGTGGACGGGCTTTCTACTTCGGAGTATTTGCTGGACACCGCCCGTCAGCATATCGACGGTGAAATCACCATTGAAGAGGCCCAAAAACTCATAGACACCTATTACAAATCACGCGGAGCAAGAACCATCCAAGAGGACGACCGCACAGAAGAGGCCGACAAGGTGGCTGCCCGTATCACGGAACTTATACAGGAAGAATCGTTCAGTTTTACACCTGGGCAAATAACATCAATCCACAGAAGACTTTTCGATGGAATATACAAGTTTGCGGGAAAGATCCGCGACTACAATATCACTAAAAAAGAATGGGTACTTAATGGCAACACGGTTTATTATTCAAGTTGCGACGCCATTGTGGACAACATCAATTATGATTTGTCCAACGAGCGGAACTTCAGTTATGCAGGGCTGAGCATCAATCAGGCCATTGAGCACATCGCACGTTTTTGCAGCAATATTTGGCAAATACACGCTTTCGGAGAGGGCAACACCCGCACCATCGCGGTATTCATGATTAAATATCTCAAGACACTGGGCTTCTCGGTTGGCAACACAGCCTTTGCCCAAGACTCCTGGTATTTCAGGAACGCATTAGTGAGGGCCAACTACAGCAACCTGAAACAGGGCATCACAGAAAACCTCACTTTTCTGGAGCGTTTTTTCCGCAATATGCTTCTCAACGAGCAAAACGAACTCCGCAACCGTGAACTGCACATTGATTGGAGAGGAGAACAATCCGCCTCTTCCACACAAACCCAAAGTGCAACTTCCTTGCCGCCAAAGTGCAAAAATTGCACTTTGGAAGAGTTGGCAGTAGTAAGAATCATACTATCAGCCCCCAAAGCAACACAGAAACAAATGTCGGCACAAATAGGCAAATCGGAGCGCACAGTAAAGACCATCACCCTGAACCTCAGCGAAAAAGGCATCATCCGCCGCATAAACGGAAAGCGGAATGGATATTGGGAAGTGATATGGGAATAGCGCGAGGATTTCAAAGTGCAATTTTTGCACTTTGGGAAAAGAGAAAATGATAAAAAACTATTACACAAAAATTATCCCCACAAAAAAAAATCCCATACAGCCTCATCGCATGTATGGGATTTTCTATATTCTGAAAAAGGCAAGCAGGAAAACTACTTAGCCTCGTCGTTCTTGCGGATCTCTACGCGACGGATCTTGCCTGAGATGGTCTTGGGAAGCTCCTTCACGAACTCGATGATACGTGGGTACTTGTAAGGAGCGGTGGTCTTCTTTACGTGGTCCTGAAGCTCCTTGATGAGATCCTCCGAAGGCTCGTAACCCTTGCCGAGTACGATGGTGGCCTTTACTACCTTGCCACGGATCTCGTCGGGAACGCCTGTGATTGCGCACTCCACTACTGCAGGGTGTGTCATGAGGGCTGATTCCACCTCGAAAGGTCCGATACGGTAGCCAGACGACTTGATAACATCGTCGGTACGGCCTACGAATGTGAGGTAGCCGTCCTGATCGCGCCAGGCAACGTCGCCGGTGTGGTAGATAGTGCCATTGTCGGTGAAAGCCTCGGCGGTGCGCTCTGGGTCGAGGTAATACTCCTTGAAGAGACCGCATGGACGCTTCTTGTTGATGCGGATAACAATCTCGCCCTGCTCGCCTTCCTCGCAGCTGCGGCCGTCAGGTGTCACGATGTCGATATCGTACAATGGGTTGGGAACACCCATTGAGCCAGACTTAGGCTCCAGCCACTTGAATGTACCGATAGAGAGAGTGGTCTCTGTCTGACCGAATCCCTCGAAAATCTTGAGGCCGGTGAGCTGAAGCATTGTGTCGTAAACGGCAGAGTTGAGAGCCTCGCCTGCTGTAGAGAGGTGCTTCAGGTTGCTGAGGTCGTACTTAGAGAGGTCCTCGCGGATAAGGAAGCGGTAGATTGTAGGAGGCGCGCAGAATGATGTTACCTTGTGCTTAACGATCATCTTGATCATATCGGCAGGTGTAAACTTCTCGTGGTCGTAAACGAATACCACCGAACCTGCAATCCACTGACCATAGAGCTTGCCCCAAACGGCCTTGCCCCATCCGGTATCGGCCACTGTGAGGTGAATGTCGGTCTCGTTGATATTGTGCCAGAAAGAGGCTGTGGCAATATGTCCGAGAGCGTATGTATGTGCGTGGGCCACCATCTTAGGCTCGCCCGATGTGCCTGATGTAAAGTAAATCAAAGAGATATCGTCGCTGTCGTTCTTCTCTGGACGAACGAATGGAGCTGCATTC
>JAZQPB010000319.1:0-3208 GCA_045628165.1 Bacteroidales bacterium
GTATGGGAATGCGGTCAACTCATCATCAGCCAACTGATCCTCAGCACCAAGGAAATAGAGATAATCCTCTACCAAATCCTTCGCCCTCTTGGTAGGTAACTTCATTTTGGAAGGTGTGAGTTTTCCGTCCTTGTAATCATACAACCATTGGAAATTGTCGCCTTCATAGCCAGAACCGGAGAAAACCAACAACCATCCACCGTCGTTGTACTTATAGAAGTTGAGGGACTCTGTCAAATAATCCTCCGTACCCTCATACTCGCACAACAATTTCCTTTGACGGTAGCACTGAGCATTCACCTTCTCAAACTCCTTGAAACCTTGTCTCTTGCCGGGTATCATATTATAGATATCCATAATAGTGGTCTCGTCCACAATGTCGTTAGTGGTTGCTGACGGCGCAGTTTCTGTCTGCCCCTCTCCTGCCTGTTGCGAGGTCTGCTGAGTACCGCCTCCACAACTTGCCAAAAACGCCAGCGCCAAGGCCGGCAAAATTGTCCTTTTCATAATTATACTTGTTAAGATTAAAAACCGTCACAAATATAAATATTTTTTGGATTATTTGCACAAGACCACCGCGTCCTTAGGTTCCTTCTGATTTTCGTCCCAGATAATCTCGCCAACCTTGCCTTCCACTTTTATGGTCCCTGAGGTTGGATTTTTAATTGAAGTGACATCGCCTTTTATGTTGGCATTCACGGTAGAATACTCAAAGAGAAGATTTGCGTCGGGTCCGAAAGTGCAGTCTTCGAGTATCAGACCGTCAACGTAGCAAAGCAACTGTTCGCCAGTGAGATGACAGCGGACAAGCCTCATATTCTTGGCGTACCAGCCCAAGTATTCGCCGTTAATCTCTGAATCATAGATAGTTATATTCTCAGCCTCCCAGAAAGCGTCCTTGCTGTTGAGCACCGAGTTGTGGATCTCAACATTCTTGGCATATTGGAAACCATAGTTTCCCTCCTGATGATAGTCGTAGATCCTTACATTCTCGCAGTGCATAAAAACATAGTCGCAGTTCTGAATCTCAACATTCCTGAGTTCAATGTTTTGGCAATCCCAGAGAAACTGTTCGCCGTTATTGAACTTGGTGTTCTCCACGTAAATACCGTCCATACGGCGGAACAGTTTAGGAGCGTCCACATTGCAGTTGGTCATACGGCAATTCCTTGAATACCAGAGACTACTGCGCGCACTCGCGGCAAAATAGCAATTATTTACGCTGAAACCGTCCACCTCCCAGAAAACATACTTACCCTCAAACCTACAATTCTCGGCCTCCACATTGCTCGACTCCTTGATAGACGACTCGCCCACGTGGATAGTAACATTCTCCAACCTGATATCGTGAGAGGCATACAGCGGACGCTCGCCCCCAAATTCCTGATTTGCAATAATTTTCATATTTACTACTAAATTTATATCGTTTGCGACAAAAATAAAACATTTGTCCTAAATTACCAAAACAAAAATACAAAATCCTCAAAAATACCAGCAACCCAAAACAATGATTTTATTACCAAAATTTCAGAACAGCCTCGAAGAGGCGTCACATAATTAACCGTTGGTGAGGCACGGCACGTGCCGAGCCTGCGGAGACGTGGCACCACCCACGCCCATACGGTCCCCCGGCCTCTGCCGTTGCTAATATTTGGTGGAGGCCGGGGCTACTGAACGTGGAGGTCTAACGACCTCGATGATAGGCCAATGAACTCTCCTCTTTCCTCTTTAAACTTTAAACTTTCCTCTTTACACTTTCAACTTTACACCCCTCTCATACCTCCTGCAAAACGCGAAATAGCAAACCACTCCAAACACTGCCAGGCACGCGCCCACGAGTGCCGGATAATGGTAACTCTCGGGCTGACTCTCCACAATCGGCAGACCGCCAGCCCAAGCGCCGATAGCGTTTCCGAGGTTGAAGGCAATCTGAACCATTGCGCCCCCCATCAACTCGCCACCCTCGCTGTAACGCACAAAGAGCAATTGCTGAGGGGCTGATACTGCGAACAAAGCACCCGCCGTTATGAACATCAGAACCACGGCGCACCAATTAATATGAGTAAAGAAATAAATGAGTATCAGGGAGATAAATATAACTATCTCAATCCCACGTCCAGTATGCCCAGGCTTGAAACGGTCGGAGAGTTTTCCGCCCACAAGGTTTCCAATCACCATACCAGCGCCTGCAAGTATCATCATAAAGGTAAGCCAGTTCTCGGGAACGCCTGCAAGTTCGGTTAAAGTGGGCGAAATATATGAATACCAGGCAAATACACCGCTGTTTCCGAACATCGTGCAACCGAAAAGCAACCACGGGGCAAGGTGTTTCATAAACCTGAACTCACCCTTTACGCCGTGGTCGGGCAAGGGCTCTTGATCGGGTATCAGCCTTGCAATGCTTATCCAGGTGATAATGCCCCAGAGAGCCGTAAAACAGAATACGTAACGCCAGGAGAAATTGGAAGTTACAAAGGTAAGAAGCGGATTTCCGATAAGATTGGCAAAAGTCATTCCCGAGGCCACAATGGCAACCGCAAAGGCCGACTTTCCCGTGGATTTGCTCAGACGGTCGGCCACAACGGCACCCACTCCGAAAAACGCTCCGTGAGGTGTTCCCTGCAAGAATCTGAGCGTCATCATCAGGTAATACTGCCAGTGCGAACCGCCCTCCTCGTAAACAGGACAGCACGCAATCAAGCCCGCCGACAGCGAGTAAATCGCCATCAGGAGATAGAGAATATTCTTCAAGCGCCATTTCCTCGCGAACAAGGCCACCAACGGCGCACCCACGCAAACGCCCAACGCGTAAGCCGAAATAAAATGTCCAGCCTGAGCAATTCCGATATTGAAATCGTGAGCCACATACGGCAGAATGCCCATCATCACAAACTCCGAAATACCAAGGCCGAATGTACCAAACGCCAAGGCTATCAAACCTTTATACATATCTTGATAAAAAGTGTTATAATTCAGGGCGCAAAATTACAAAAAAAACGGGGAACTAAAGTACAATTTGTACCCTTGTTCCATAAAAAAACAATAATCATAAATTGTGAAAACTAAATAATAGGTATAGGCGCTTAGTGCGCACTGATAATTTAATTGATTATAAGCGAGTTAATTGGTATTCGACCATTCTGCGAATAAGCACATCAAAGATTGTGTCCATATGATTACGCCTGTTATACCTAAAATGGTACTCGTC
>JAZQPB010000320.1:0-2368 GCA_045628165.1 Bacteroidales bacterium
CAGTTCCCATTCCGCGAGCCTTGGAATATTGCTCCCGAGAACGATCCTACCTACAAGTCTATCAAGTATTACCTCGATCTCCGTTACCGTCTGATGCCATATATTTATTCGCTTGCAGCGAAGGTGTATTTCGACGACTACACCATTATGAGACCTATGGTGATGGATTTCGGCACCGACAAAAACGTGCTTGATATCGCATATCAGTTTATGTTCGGACCCTCGATTATGGTGAACCCTGTTTATCAGTACGGCGTCCGCGAGAAGGAGGTTTACTTCCCACAGGGCAAGGTTTGGTACGATTTCTACACTGGCTCGGTTGCGTCCAACGGAGCCGAGAAGAAGACTGTGGAGGCTCCTTACGAGCGCATTCCTTTGTATGTGCCAGCAGGCTCTATAATTCCTTTTGGCCCCGCGATGGAGTACACACGTCAGAAACCTGCCGACAACATTCGCCTGTATGTTTATCAGGGAGCCGACGGCGAGTTCTCTCTCTACGAGGACGAGGGCACAAACTACGGCTACGAGGCTGGCCGTTTCGCCAATATCAAGTTCTCTTACAATGAGGCTACCAAGACTCTCTCAATCGCCGACCGCGAGGGCGAGTTCCCAGGTATGCTGAAGGAGAGGACTTTCACCGTGGTTGCGGTGTCTGCCTCGAAGGCTGTCGCCTTCGATCCCGAGGCTAAGGGCGTAGAGGTGAAGTACAATGGCAAGGCTCAGACTATTGAGTTAAAGTAATTTATTGAGGCCCTGCGCACCTCCGGTGGCTTGGGTTTTTCTAAATAAAACGAATGAAAGCCAATGGTAAAACGAATGGGAAACCAATGGCTGGATAGATATGATTTAGCCGTACGGATTTCTATCTGTACGGCTTTTTTTGTGGGGATCCACGACCTTGGGCAATTATTGATGGTTGGTAAAGGTCGGGGTTACGGAACGTGGAGGTCTAAAGACCTCTGGGATTGGCGAAATTATTGATGTGGTTAATAGGTCCACTTGTGGACCTTCACGCTCCGTAGCCCCGACCTCCACCACGTATCAATAACGGCTGAGGTCGGGGAGAATTGATGCGAAATAAATTTTGTTTTTCGAAGAATGTTTTGTAGTTTTGCGGGAAATAGAAATAAAATTATTATGTTATGGCTTCAATGACAATGACTTTTGATCTTCCTGAAACACAGGATATAGATCTTGTGGCTTTGAAAAAGCAGATGCAGGCCTTTTTCAATATGGTTTTGATGATGCCCAATATTCACAAAACCGCTGAGGTCAGGGAAGAGAAAGAAGATATTCATATTTTTGATTGTTTCAGTGGAGACTTCGGAGGCGACAGAGACGCCAACGAGATAGCCGACGAATTGCACGATTCAAGGATTTTTAAAAGGAACAACATTTTTCAAGAATCCCAAATTTGAAATTTGCGGATTGGCAAGATTGAGTTATATTATATGAGAGCCTCATAGATGTGTTTTTTTTGCGAGCCAATAGTTATTTTTTCCCTTTATTTATGATTATTGATTGATATTTGAAAAAAAATTGTAACTTTGCAGAAAGTATTTTTTCGGTTATGACAGACAATTTCAACATAGACCAGTTGGGCGAGCGGTATGCGAATTTCTATACGGATTTCGCATTCAAGAAATATTTTGGAACTGAGGCTAACAAGGATTTGCTCATCAGTTTCCTTAATGCCTTGTTGTCAGGTCAGGAGGATATTGTGGATATCAAATATCTTCCTACTGAGCATTTGAGTAGTGCCGTTGAGGACAGAAGGGCAATTTTTGATATTTATTGCGAGAACAAGAATGGCGACAAGTTCATAATCGAGATGCAGAAAACCGAGCAGGATTATTTTAAAGACAGGGCCGTCTATTATGCCTCGTTTCCTATCAGGGAGTTTGCACCCCGTGGCGAATGGAATTACGAACTTAAGCGTGTATATTGCATTGGAATCCTAAACTTCAAGTTCGATGACGAGAATACTGATGTCAAGACTGTGGTCAAACTTATGGATACCAAAAAGAAAACCGTATTTTATGACAAGTTGACTTTCATATTCCTTGAGATGCCAAATTTCAAGAAGGCTCTTGATGAATTGGAAAATATGTATGAGAAATGGTTGTTTGCCATAAAGAACCTCAATAAACTCTTGGAACGTCCTGCAGAGTTGTCCGAGAAGGTTTTTCTGAAACTTTTCGAGACTGCCGAAATAGCAAAGTTCTCCCCAGAAGAGCGACGCGACTATGAGGAGAGTATGAAAAATTTTAGAGATTTATATGCCTCTCTTGAGACAAAGTACAACAAGGGCGTTAAGGATGGTGAGGCTCGTGGCCTTAAGAAAGGACGTGAGGAAGGACGTGAGGAA
>JAZQPB010000321.1:0-12727 GCA_045628165.1 Bacteroidales bacterium
GTATTTTAGCAAATAAATAATTCATTTTTCATTACACGCCAAAATTATATCAAATTTCCTTAACATCAAAAATTATTTAACAAACCAGCAGAAATTTTAACATTTTTTTAGATTTATAACGAAACCTTTTTTTAAGTACCCCATCAGCTGACAAAAAAAATTTGCGCTGTACAAAAATTTTGAGTACTTTTGTAGACAACAAAATCAAGACAATAATGAGAATAGACATCATAACAGTACTGCCCGAACTGCTGGAGAGCCCTCTCTCCCACTCGATTGTGAAACGCGCCATCGACAAGGGCCTCGTGGAGGTAAACATCGTGAACCTCAGAGACTTTACCACCGACAAGCGACGCACCGTAGACGACTATCAGTACGGTGGCGATGCCGGCATGGTGATGATGGTGGAGCCTATCGACAAGGCCATCAGCTACCTGAAATCGCAGCGCCATTACGACGAGATAATCTACACATCGCCCGACGGCGAGGTGCTCAACCAGAAAATGGCCAACACCCTCTCCACCGCCGAGAACATCATAATTCTCTGCGGGCATTACAAAGGTGTGGACCACCGGGTAAGGGAACACCTTATTACTAAGGAGATTTCAATAGGCGACTACGTGCTTACCGGCGGAGAGCTTGCCGCCGCGGTGATAGCCGACAGCGTAATCCGTCTGGTGCCGGGAGCAATGACCGACGACTCGTCGGCCCTGACAGACTCTTTCCAGGACAATCTGCTGGCACCGCCCATCTACACACGCCCGGCCGACTACAAGGGCTGGAAGGTTCCGGAAATTCTTCTCTCGGGCAACGAGGCCGCCATCGACAAATGGCAGATGGAGCAGGCAATAGAAAGGACCAAACTCCTCCGCCCCGGACTGCTGGAAGAGTAAAGTGTAAAGTGTAAAGTGTAAAGAAGCGATTCGTAATTCGTAATTCGTAATTCGTAATTAAAAAAAATGATCGCGATGATTTTTGCGGCGGGGCTGGGCACAAGGCTTGCTCCGCTCACCGACAATAAGCCAAAGGCGCTGGTGGATTTCATGGGGAAGACCATGCTGGAGAATGTGGCCGGCAGACTCGTGGAGGCCGGTTGCGACAGGCTGGTAATCAACATCCACCACCATCCCGGGATGATGATGGATTTCATAAAAAGTCATGACTGGGGAGCTGATGTAATGATATCCGACGAGAGCGACTGTCTGCTGGATACCGGCGGCGGAATCCTGAAAGCCAGGGACTTGCTGAGCCGGGAGGAACACTTTGTAATGTACAACGTGGACATAGCCTGCGATATCGACATCCGCAAGATGGCCGACCACCATATCCACAGCGGAAATATTGCCACATTAGCTGTAAAAGACAGATACAGCACACGCAAGCTGACTTTCGACAACGATATGAAGCTGTGCGCGTGGCAGAATATCACCACGGGCGAGAAAAAAATATCAAGGGAATTTTCCGAAAACGGAGCACATTCCTACGCATTCAGCGGTATCTCGATGGCCAGCCGTGAGATTTTTCCGCTCATCACCGAGACCGGCAAATTCTCGATCACCAATCTGTATCTGAGGCTGGCAGCTGATGGCAAGATTGGCGGATACCTCCACAACGGACTCTGGGCCGACCTCGGCACTATAGAGAAACTCCGCAAGGCCGAGGAGATTTTCAGGTGCAGAGCACAGGAATCTGAGGAATATTAAACAACAGCTGCTCGAGACTGTCGAGGTAATGCTGACTTGATTTTACGGGCGGAAGTCCTATGATCAGGTCAGCATTTTCTTTTTCGCAATAGGCCACCACCTGCCTGATGTACGAGAGGCCCGATGTACTGCGCGGAAGCGGCGTGCATTTGGAATCGGCGAAAAGGCCGGCCATACGCGAGCACTGCTCCATGTTGTCGTCGCGACCCAAAACCTCCACCGAGATTCCAAGCCTGCTTACAAGCGCCATATACTTGGACATCACGCCGCGGTCGTAATCCTCGCACAGGAGAGGCAGCACCGCCTTGCTGAGCGGAGAGAATCGCTTGCCCTGCATCACCAATATCGGAATATGGATAGATGATATTATCTTGGAGGCCGCGCTTCCGGTCACCGACTGAAGAGCCAGCTTGCCGTGGGTGCAGAGTATTATCACCTTGATGTTTCCGCCGGAGGTTTCCTTGCGAACCACTTCGCTCAGGAGGCCGGGCCTCTCCACCACGGTGGCTCCTATATTGAAGCGCTTGTTGTAAAGCTCGGCGGTGGATTCCACCTTGTAGCGCTCCACGGGGTTTGCCGGGTCCATGCCGGGTATCTCCGCGTGAAGTATCCTGGGAGATAATCCGTATCTGCTGCAGAAATCAAGTCCGTATGCCACACTCCAGAAACAGGTGGGTGTGTAGTCGGTAAGGATAAGAACTTCTTGCATGATGATGGGGATGTAATATTATTGCTATCAGCTGCAAAAAAAACTAAAACTATGCCTGAAGGCCCACCACGAGGATGTCGTCTACCTGCGGACGCTTGCCCATCCAGCTTACGAAATATTCCTCGAGCTTGCGGCGCTGCTCGCTCATTGGAAGGCCGCAGTTCTTGAGGAGCACTTCCTTGTAGCCCGACATCTTGATCTTGTCGCCCTTGGGACCGCCAAACTGCGACGAGTAGCCGTCGGACGAGAGATAGATCTGGTCGCCGTCCTGGATTTCGAGCATCTGCGATTCGAACGGAACCTCCCTGATGTATACGCCGATTGGGTTGTGGCTGGGTTTCAGCTGATGGAGCTGGCCGTTGCGGATGTAGATGAGGGGAATGTTTCCGCCCGAATACTCTATGGTGCGCTCCCTCTTGTTTACTACCACGAGGGCTATGTCCATGCCGTCCTTTGGCTGTCCGTCTTCCTCGAGGTTCTGCTTAAGGAGGGTTTTCACCATGTCGCGGAGCTTGTTGAGGATGGCGCCGGCGGAGTATTCCTTGCCGCCTTCCACAATCTCGTGGAGCGCGCTGATGCCCAGCATGCTCATGAAGGCGCCGGGTACGCCGTGGCCTGTGCAGTCGGCGCACACTATCACCTGGAAATCCGGGTCGTCGTGCTGCCAGAAGAAATCGCCGCTCACCACGTTGCGCGGTACGTAATACACAAAGCTGTCCTTGAAGACATTGCCGAACTCGTCGTGGCTCGGGAGCAGGGCGGTCTGTATGCGCTGCGCGTACGATATGGAATCGGCTATCTGTTTCTGCTGTTTTACGAGTGTGGTGTTCAGCATCTTAACTTTCTTGTTGCTCCTTATCACGAGGATTACCACCACCACGCCGGCTATTATTATCAGGCCGAGGAACACGAGGAAATACTGCGAGATTTTTTTCTCGAGGGCCAGACGGCGGATTTCTCCCTCCTTCTCCTTCTGATGGGCGCTGTACTGGATATTGAATGTTATCTGATTGAGCTTGTCGCTGAAGATGCTGTCGTTGTAGATAATCTGGCTGCGGAAATGGTCGGACGCCTCCTTGTACTGTCCGGTAGACAGATAGACCTGTCCAATGGCGTCGTAGGCGTTCATTATCGAGAACTTGCTGCCCACAAGCTTGGAATAATAGAGGCTACGCTGTCCGAGCGAGAGTGCGCTGTCGTAGTTGCCACGGGTGAAATATATCCTCGAAACCTTGTGGGTGATATCGGAGATAAGGTCGAAGTCGTTGTCGATGTTGTGGTCGGCCAGACATGAGTTGTACTCCTCGAAAGCCTTGTCCACGAGGCCGCGCTCCAGGTGCGAGTCAGCCAGATACTTGCGTGTTACGAGTATCTGATAGTGGAGCCTCGGGCACTGTGTGCGCAGGGCCAGCGAATACGAGAAGTTGGAATCTGCCTTGTCGAAATCCCTGCGTCCCAGCTCCACGCGTCCGAGATTCAGGTAGCAGTATCCCAGAATGGCGGTGTCCTTGAGCTCCTCGGCAATGCTGAGGGCCGTACGGAGATTGCTCTCGGCCATATCGAGACCGCTTACATTGTAGAGGTAGATATTGGCGATATTGATGTGGGCGTATGCCTCCTGGTCCTTTACGCCGTATCGGGTGGCATAGTCGAGGCCCTTGGCATAATAGCTGAGCGCCTCGGAATAGTTGCCCAGATTGCGCTGGCAGACACCTATATATGAGTATCCCTTCACGAGCTGTTCGTACTGATCCGATTTCTCGGCGCAGTCTATGGCCCGCGATGCGTATACTATTGCCGAATCGGGACTGGAGTTTCTCACCTTCCAGCATATATTGTTGTACATTGCGGCGGCCGACGAGTCAGGCATCCGGGCGGCAATGGCGAGCATGCTGTCCACCTCCCTCGATATCGAAACCCTGGCCGACTGCTGAGCCGTGCCCTGAGATACCGATGCCAGAAACAATGCGGCTATGATAGCTGTCTTCAAGCAGAAATGTGTTCTCATGTCTTTTGATATGATTTTGGTATGTATCAGCTAATACAAAAATTTTGCCTAAAACACGGAGTTTTGTCAAATGCCGTATATTTTCAGCTAATTAACAAACAGCTTGTTGGTCTCCTCCACAAAACCGAGAATCTCGTCGGCGCCCAGCTTCTTCTCGGATGATGTGATGAAATACTGCGGAAGCTCCTGCCATGTCTTGAGCATCTGCTTGCGGTATTTGTCCACATTGCGCTTGGCCGCCTCCTTGCCGAGCTTGTCGGCCTTGGTGAATACCATCACGAACGGCAGACCGTTCATGGCCATAAACTCCATGAACTCCACGTCCTTTTTCTGAGGCTCCAGCCTGATATCCAGCAGCACGAAAGTACACATAAGGTTTTCGCGGCTCTTCAGGTAATTCTCGGTGAAAGTCTTCCACTTGGCGGTAACATCGAGACCCGGCTTGGCAAAACCGTAGCCCGGAAGGTCCACGATATACCACTCGTTGTTGATGATGAAATGGTTTATCAGCTGTGTCTTGCCCGGCGTAGACGATGTCTTGGCCAGCTTCTGATTGTCGCACAGCATGTTTATGAGCGACGACTTGCCCACGTTGCTTCGCCCGATGAATGCGTACTCGGGAATCTCCGGCGCAGGACATTTCCTGTAGTCGGTGTTGCTCATTACAAATTTTGCTTCATTTATCTTCATGATATTCAATAATTAATCGATTTGTTGATGTATTTTCTGAAAAACCTCAGATGCTCGGGCAGAGTGATGCGCCAGTACGGCCTCTCGTGCCTGCCGGGCGATTCGGTGTATACTACGTTGATGCCCAGCGCGCTGCATTTTCTGGCGAAAGTCCTGTTGCACTCTATCAGGTAATCCTGCGCACCGCAGCTGATAATAAGAGGCGTGTTGGCATTAGCTACGGCCTCCACATTATCCACCGCCGAGAATTTAGCCCAGTTGGGATTGCCGGCGCCCTGAGGCCCGAGAAGCCTGGCGAGGCTGGTCTTGGCCAGCGACGACTGCCTGAGATCGAGCACTCCGCTCATGCTTCCGGCGGCGAGAAATCTCCCCGGGCACTTAATCATGAGATGCAGCGCGCCGTGTCCGCCCATGCTCAATCCGGTAATGAACATCTGCAGCGAATCCACCTCAGGAAGCGCCGATATCTCACGCATCACATCAGCTGCAAAAAACGTGGCGTAATTGCCCTGACGCGAATCTATGTACCATGAATCCTTGAATCCGTCGGGACACAGAATCACCATTCCATAGTCGTCGGCCAGGTCCTGAAGAGGGCTTATGCCGGGCCACTGCCTGTGGCTTCCGCCGTATCCGTGGAGCAGAATCACGGCCGGGCGCGCCAGCGAATCCTGCGAATACTGGCTCGGCACGTAATACAGTACCGTATCAGCCAGTCCGTATCCGCCGCCGTCCACCACCAGGGTTTTCTGCCCGCGCGATGTCAGAGTCATGGCAGCTAATAGCATTATTATATATAGTACTCTGGTCATAATCATCTGAATTTAAGTTTCCGTGCGGCAAATGCGCTCATCTTTATCAACAGCCATCCGTGGGAGAAACGGCTGATCTGGGTCTCACCGTATTCGCGGTCGCGGTAGCGCACTATCACCTCCAGGATCTTGAGATTGAGCCTTGCGGCGCCGAACAGCAGATCGAAATCGCCGAACGGGTCAAAATCGCCGAAGTATGCCCTGTTGCGCGCTATCATCTCGTAATGCCGGCGGAAGAGCACCTTGGTGCCGCAGAGCGTGTCCTTGAGCCTCTGGCCCAGCAGATACGAGAAAAACTGTCCGAAAAACTTGTTGGCCAGCAGATTCAGGAATCTCATGGCCTGTTTCTCCATAGGATATACCAGACGGCATCCGTTTACGAAATCGCACTTGCCCGAGCGCAGGGCCTCGTAGAATTTCGGGAGGTCCTCGGGCGGAGTTGTGAGGTCGGCATCCAGAATCATTAGGATATCGCCATCAGCTGCCATAAAAGCCTCGCGGACGGCGTTGCCCTTGCCCTTGCCGGTCTGCCGCATCACCTTGATGTCCTTTTCCGGATATTTGTCCCTCACGCGCTCGCACTCGGCAAAGGTGTCGTCCTGCGAGTTTCCCTCTATGAAGATAAACTCCTGATGGCTGCCGAAATCCGGTGTCCTGAGTATCGCGTTCTCGATGTTGCCCTGCTCGTTGCGCGCCGGCACCACTATGCTCACCGAATATTCACGCGTATCGGTCCTTACGGGGCGCACGGTGATAAACTTAACCAAATCCAGTCCCCGGAAGGGCGGAATATTGGCCAGCAGCGTATTGAAAACCCAGTTGACCACCGGCACGTATTTCGGGAACAGGAGCTTGCTCTCGGTTTTCACGATCTCGAAATCCTCCAGATTTAGCAGGCACTCGATGTCGCGCACCGACAGCCAGTTTTGCAGAGGCTGTTTCTGTTTCAAGTGTATCAGCTCGCCAAACCTGAGCAATGGCTCCCAGAGATAATTGTAGGTGGATATTATCACCCGGGTATCGGGTCCGCAGTAGCGGCGCAGCGTGTGGAAAAACTTCTGTATATCCACCAGGCAGGCCAGCAGGTCAGATACTATCACGTAGTCCGGCACAAAGGGGCACACAAACTCCTCGCCATCAGCTGCCTGAAACTCCAGATCGGGATATTTGGAGCGGGCAATCTCTATGAGCGACGGGGCAAAATCTATGCCCAGCCCCCGGCGCGGTTTCACTGCGTGGAGGAGGTCGCCGGTGGAGCATCCCACCTCGAGCACATTGCTGCCCTCGGGGATCATGAATGCGAAATGGCGCTCCAGCTCGCGGTGATAAAACCTGTTGCGGTGTATCCATTTGTCGCGCGAGGCGGCGTTCTGCTCGTAATAATCGAGCATCCGCTGCTTGTCGCGGTCTGTAATATGCTGCATTTCTTATTATTATCTGATGAATGATCGTATGGCGGATTCCAGCATCCGCACAGCCTCGGGGTCGGCTCCCAGCTCGAGGGCCTTATGCGCCTCGGGCAGCGCCTCGGCAAAACGCCTGAGATTGTAGAGCGCCACGGCCTTGTTGTACTGAGCATCGAAATTGTCAGGCATCAGGGCCAGCACCTTGTCGAAACCCTCGATGGCTTTTTCGAACTCGTGGGCCTCAAAATATACCACCGCGCTCATAAACTCCAGGTGCCCGGCCATCTCGCTGTTGCCGGAGTTCAGCCTCACGGCCTCCTCCACGGTGCGGCGCGCCTTGCCGAGGTCGTTGGATTTCAGATAGCAGATTATGAGGTTGTGCCACATGGCCGGCGATTCGGGATCCACCACCACCGCAGCCTGAAAAGCCCTCTCGTCGGGCTCTCCTCCGCGCTGGAGCTCAAATATATAGGCCGGCTCGCGAGTGCCGAACTGCTTTAGGAACTTGAGCTCGGGGGCATGGTTTTCTATGAGCACCTTAAGCGAATTGCGCACCGTTGTTATTGTGCGGCCGTTCAGCTCGTAGGGATTCAGACGAAGATTTGCGAGTATCACGTGAGTGCCTTTAAGGGTGTCCATAAGCATGGCGCGCATCGAGTCGCTGTCGAAAGTGTGGAGCTTGTAGAGTCCCTGGAACTTTACATTCTGTGCGCCATCAGCTGCTATCCACGACATCTGGCTCTTGCGGCAGATAACCACCGACCCCTCGGGAAGGCTGTCGCTCGCCCACTTGCTGGCCAGCATGTAGTTGCGCCAGTCGTCGGAATAGGTCTTGTAGCTTCCGCCGTCGAAATGGTCACGGAGGTTGCCGTCGGCCCGGCCGATGGTTCTCACGAGGTTGGCCGCAAAAACCACTCCGGCCAGCATTAGCGGAATAATCCAGCGCCTGCCCGACACCTTATATATACAGTGCAGCAGCATTCCTGCCATCAGCGGAAAATAAATCATTATCAGGCGCTCCTGGTCCCACATCTTCTGAAGCATCACGAATGTAACTCCCACCATTACAGCGGTATAGCCGTACACCAGGAAGAGTTTACGGTTCTGGCGCCAGATGTATATTCCAGCTGATAGCAAAATTATCAGAATCACCACCGTGGATGTGGTATTGATGAAACGGTCGTCGTAATCGTACCAGCCGAGCAGTTTCATGAAATGCTTGGAGAGATAGAGCACCGAATTGTCCCAGAATCTGTGCAGGTATCCGCCCAGAGTCTCGTATCCGGCCGATTGGTCGTAAGGGTTTACGAGCAGAATGCTGTCCAGCTGGTTGCGGAAGCTCACACTCTCCACATCCCAGAACAGACGGCGGTAAACAGTGTTTACAATGTGGCACAAAACCGACACGCCGGCAAAAACCGCCGCGGGCTTGTATTTTTTTGCCAACAGCAGATAGACGATAACCGACGGAATAACAACGATGGCGAGGCTCCTGGTCTGAAACATCACGTAGGCCAATACGGCCAAGAGTCCGAAATTGAGGCAATATTTTTTCCACATCGCGCCGCTATCGAGGGCGCTCCATTGAGGCTCGCGCTCCATTATCTCCAGCAGATAGAGCAGAAAACCCGACTGAAGCATCATGAAAAACGGCTCGGTATATGTGGATGACGCATAAAGCAGAAGCATGTAGCTTACGGCCGATACAGCTGATACCGCAACAGCCGTAAAAGCATCGGCAAACTTAGAAAGCAACCTGTGAGTAAGAAAAACCGACGCCGCGAAAAACAATACCGAGAGAAATTTAAACAGAATAATATGGAATCCGAACAGATGGCTCAGATAACCGAGAAGCATCGGATACACAGGCCCCTGCCAAGTTGGAAAAGCCGTTCCGTTGGCAAACTTGTATGCCGATTCGAGATAGGTGCTGTCGTCGCCACCCACAGAAACATCCGGAACAAAAACAAAAAGAGCCATTACAAAAGCCAATGCAGTAAGCAGATATCCGATGATATTGCTGTACGGAGCCAGAAAATCTGCCAAAACAAAATCCTTTTTTTCTACCTGTTTGGTATTAGATTTGCTTGGAGTCTTATTGATTTTATTTTTGTTTGAATATTTCATCTCAATATAAATTGCTTAACGAGACAAAAGTAAAAAATAAAATCGTTAATTAAAAACATTCGGAATACAAAAACACAAAAAGTAAAGAACATTATACTAAAACAAGTGTTTAAGTAAATCAACAAAATTGATAAACAAAAGTATTACGGATGTAACATCAGCGCTAAAAGTATTGCTAATATTTTTAGCATTGCTAAAATTTTAAACAAGGTGTTTAGCAGCTAATGGCAAAGAAATTTCCGGGGCCTCACCGCCGGACAATGCGCCATGCGATTACGAAAACAAGACAAAATGTCATGCAGATAAGCAAGCTAAAGCAACTTCTCTGAAACCCGCAACATCTCAACGACATTTAGATACAGCGAAGCCGACTTTACCACTATACATCCCATCAAATTCTGACAAGATAATAATTTTAGCTAATAAGCTGATATTCAGTAATTTAGATAAATAAACACAAAATCGCAAATTCTCAACAAATCACTAAAACCGCAACTGAGCATACTGTATAAGCTATCAGACCGAGATCAACAAAAACCAGCGAAAACGAAAAGTCATTACCGAACACCCGGCTGGAGCAATCCCAGAGCCAACCATCACAACCAAGAAAAGCGCATGAATATTTTCTGTATAAATACAAATTAATAGTGTATGTTTATACAGCTGATATTTTATAAATATACAGCAAGAAAATACAGAAATTCCAAAACTCCAAACCAGTGGAACCGTCAATCTGGAAACTTTGCTTCAGATAAAAGTAAGACCCAAGACTCAGAACACAACCAGGACAGACAAATAAAATCAATTCGCATCCTGAAAGCGCAAATAACAATCAATAAATTTTCTAAATTGCGGTTTAAAGGGGTAACTAAGGAAATCAGATTTCTAAACAGGAAATTAACAAAATCGCACTCGAAAATCAGAATCAGAAAATCGGAGTGTTTAAGAAAACCAATTCAAAATGTTGACAAATTTACAAAATTATATTTTCTAAGCAAAATTCCTAATGTTTACAATTATACATTTGTAAATTATTAAAAAATCATTTCTGTTTACAGATGTAATTTTGTAAACAAATACGGAATTAAGATTTTACACAAAACAAATGTAAACAGGCGAAATTTTTGTAAATCGGATCAAAATTTCCAGCTCCTCTCCTCTTCCGGCTGAACTGTGCTCTCAAGGGCTTATAAAAAATTATAGCAGAATGCAAAAGAGACTATTTCGAATGTTTAAAAATTGACTGAAATAAAGGTTTACTTTATATTGTTCTGTAACTATCTCATACCCAATACTTTTGAGAGTTTATTTAAAGTATTGCATTATTTTATGTTAATTTAATGTTAAGTAAATACAATTCAGATTACAAAGTTTCAGGAAAACGCATAGATAAATACATGATTTCCAAAGAGTTAATAAGGCGCAAATTCAAGTGATTTGCAAATGTAGCGTATTCCAAGACAGTATCGGTGTAAATTTTCCATTACAAAATATTCACCTGCTAATTATCTATCACTAAATGTGAAAGTTAAATAAGGGATACTGTCGCCGATACGGCTACAAATGATCCTGATGCGGTATATAATAGCCGGTGAACAAGTGTAAATCGTTAAGTAATTGATAATAAAGTAATTAAGCAAATTATTTAAACAGATATTGTTTAAAATCAGCAACTTAAAATCAAAAAGTTTATAAAAACATACAATCTCTACGAATGTAAATAGGCGCCATTTTTTGCTGAGATTTGTAAATAAAGAAAATTTTACAAATTTCACGTCATGAAAAATGATTTCTATGATTGTACATCTGTGAACTCATGTTTACAATTATACATTTGTAAACGTTGAAAATTTTTGTAAAATAGTTGTTTAAAAATTTGCACATTATAAACAAAATGATTATATTTGTACATAGTAAACTACTCAAGGAAATTATAAATTGTAAACTATGGAAGAGACAACAGTAGCAGACCGAGTAATGAGTCTGATAAAATCGGAAAACCTGAGCGCCTCGTCGTTCGCCGACAAGATTGGCGTACAGCGCTCTGCAATAAGCCATATCAGCAAAGGACGCAACGAACCAAGCGTTCAGCTGATCAAAAAGATCATTCAGGCATTCCCAAATGTAAATGTGGAATGGCTGTTTATGGGTTTCGGCAATATGTATAAAGATGGAACATCAGCACAGCCCGCTGTTGATAACAATACACTGCCTATGCCCCACCCCGAGGAGCCTTCTGTTGACAAAGCGGAAGCTCAGCCCGAATCGGCAGTAGACAAACAATCAACACCGGACCCGGAACCAGAGCCTCAAAAACCTCAGACACCAAGATCCGAAACTCAAACCACGGTACGCGAACAGCCAAAAGCGTCGCCACGGTCATCAATGGAATCCGCCACTGCCAACACCATGACAGTATCGGAGCCGGGTTTCAGCGCGCCGGGCCAGCTGATAGTTTTTGATCCAAGAGACAAGACTTTCACTATTTACAAACAAGCCCAGTAAAGACTTACTCTCGAAAACTGACAAGTTTACAATTTTCACAGAGTGACCATTTCTCAAAAAAATTGCAAGAATCGAAAATGATTAATATTGTCTAATATGATGGCTTTTTGTAAGTAATAATATTATAATATTGAAATATATATGTAAGTTTGATATTTTACCATCTTAAACTCATTGCCTAAATTGTTGATTTTCAGCAGTTTAGGCAATTTTATTTAAACTGATATTTTTTTGAGCAAAATTTATAATCTTTCCGCAGTCGTCATCAGCTGTCCAACACTTTATTATATCATATAGGCGCACTCAATATCGCCGTCAGATTTTGATGTACGACAACTCCGTGAATAGTTATTCGAATTATTAAATGATTCCGAGATGTTGAAATTCTGGAGAAATTGGGAATTTTCAGGCAAAAAATCTGATTTTTCTCCAGTGATACAGATTGAGCGGAAAACAGAATTTTGCGCCATCAGCTGCCATAACAAAAAAAACACTCCGACGGAAAAATACAGCAAGCTCGCGACAACGATAGCTGACATTATGTCATGTATCAGCTGAGATATAAATTTTTCATTATTTTTGCGATTGCTAAATTTTTCATCCTATATTTTTACTATCTTTGCGTAAAATTTTGTTGAACATGTACAAGCATATCATTAGGCCGATATTGTTTCTTTGCAATCCTGAGAAGATTCATGGCTTTGTAATGGGAACCCTGAGGTTCTTTCAGAAGATCAGGATATTCAATCCGCTGATAAAAGCACTCT
>JAZQPB010000322.1:0-11648 GCA_045628165.1 Bacteroidales bacterium
TTTCTCCTTTCCCGTCCGGACACAAAAAAAGCGTGAAACCGTCCGTCTGCTATTCCATTGTTGCTCTACTCCTCCCAAGGCTCTGGAAAACCTGTATGTGTGTAGTATATGAATAGCACGTAACGGTTCACGCCTATTAGGGCATGAACCGACGCTTGGCGACTTCCCACACATATAAAATTTTCCAGATTTTAGGGAGTGGAGAAGAGCCGCCAGTGTGTTCTTTTAATATGTCTACTTGTTTGCTACATTTTTTTTATGAAAACGCATTAAAGGTTAAACAATTAGTATACAGGAAATTTAATGCGACTTGGCGATTTTTCCGTCCGGCAATAAATTCCATTTCATTTTCTAAACGCAAATATAAGAAAAACGTTTTGAAATCCGCAAGTATATCGCCAACTTTTTTGGAGAGTGATGATTTTATTCTATATTTGCGGCAGTAAACACAAACAACAAAAACAAAACACCATGTACACAAACAACCCGGAACCCGATCCGTTGAAATTAGGCGAGGCATTCAGCAGAACGCTGGCCAACTTCGCCGTATTCAGAGGCAGGGCACGCCGCTCAGAATTCTGGTGGTTCATGCTCATTTCGCACGGCGCGCTTGCGGTGCTGTATCTGCTCAGCAGCCTCACAGACTCCGGCATCCTGTCGCTGCTGTTCATACTGATGTGGCTGGGAATCCAGCTGCCCAAGTGGTCATCGATATCGCGCCGCCTGCACGACACCGGACACTCGGCATGGCTAATGGCGCTGCCCATAGCCTGCATAGTATCCATCTGGATAATAGTGATAAAGATGATGGGACACATCATGGACTCCATCGACATGGAAAGCATCCGCTACATGACCGCGCACGAACTGGAGGCCAGCCTCATGGCCGCCATCACGCCGTACGGCATACCCATAGGAATATGGTTGACCCTCGCCATACCCACCACCATAGTGATGATAATATTCTGCTGCTACGACTCCCAGCCCAGGCCCAACAAGTGGGGCGACTCGCCCAAATACCAGCCCCAGGCACCCGGCCCGCAGGTCTATTACCAGAACGTATACCACGATCAGCGCAGCTGATAACAAAAAATCCGGACCGCGTGATATCTGCGGTCCGGATTTTTTTGCGCCCGAAAGAATAATGCATATTTTACTTTTTCAGCTAATGGCAAAAAAAGAGAAGCAAGCTACTTGAGATGCACCGCTACAACCGCTTATCCTTGCTTACTTCCGCACCTGGGGAGGTTCGCAGGAGCTGGTCATTCAAGACTTGCTTCGGGTACAAAAGTAGAAACTATTTATGACTTACCAAAATTTTTCGGCATTTTTTTTAAAGTTTTTTTCATTTTTGCCGCATAGAGCTGATACATAAACATTTCAGCTGATACAAAACACATACACGCCATCAGCTGGAAAACCATGAAAACGCCATCAGCTGAAAAAAACAGCAAAACACGCCATCAGCTGATACATATTTTAGGCAAATAAATCTTGCAAGTATAATATTTTTTTTATCTTTGTGATTGCAAATATCGCGTACCATGAATACAACAGACGAAAGACACGAATTCTGGACACTTGCGCTCAAGGGCGGCGCGGCATCGGGTGTGATACTCATAATATACCTCACCATAATGCACATGACCGGCGACAACACCCTGCCCATACTCGGCATAGTGCCGTACCTGATACTATCGTACGGAATACACTACTGCCAGAGCACGCTGCGCCGGCGCAGGGAAGACTCCACATACGGCAGGCTGCTGCTGATAGGCCTGATATGCGGAGTGGCGGCGTCGCTCCTGGTGGACCTCTACAGCCTGATATACATAAAGGTGCTGAATCCCGGATATGTGGACCAGATGATGGAGGTGATGGGCGCCATGCGGCTGAGCGAATACGGATACTCCGAGCAGCAGATGAGGAGCATGATAGGACCCAGCATGCCCATAAGCATCACCCTGATGTACACGGTGGTGACACTGCTGCTGAGCGCATTCAGCGCCCTATTGATAAACATGAAAAAAACTAAATAGATATGGATATTTCTGTAATAGTGCCTGTATACAACGAGGACGAATCCATCGGCGAGCTCCGCGACTGGATAACCAGGGTAATGGAAGCCAACAACTTCAGCTACGAGGTGATAATGATAGACGACGGCAGCACCGACAGCTCGTGGGCCAGAATCGAGGAGATGAGCGCGGCCGACGGCAGGATAAAGGGAATAAAGTTCCGCCGCAACTACGGCAAATCCGCCGCCCTCAACGAGGGTTTCAAGGCAGCTGAAGGCGATGTGGTGATAACCATGGACGCCGACCTTCAGGACAGCCCCGACGAGATTCCCGAGCTCTACAGGATGATAAAGGAGGACAAGTACGACCTCGTATCGGGATGGAAACAGAAACGATACGACCCCAAATCGAAGACCATCCCCACCAAGCTGTTCAACGCCGTTACACGCTGGTTTTCAGGCATCAAGCTCCACGACTTCAACTGCGGGCTCAAGGCTTACCGCAACACCGTTGTCAAGAGCGTGGAGGTATACGGCGACATGCACCGCTACATCCCCGTGCTGGCCAAACAGGCCGGATTCAGGAACATAGGCGAGAAGGTGGTGCAGCACCAGGCCAGGAAATACGGTGTCACCAAGTTCGGCATGGACAGGTTTGTGAACGGATTCCTCGACCTGCTCACGGTGAACATCGTGCTGAAGTTCGGCAAGAGCCCCATGCACTTTTTCGGCCTGTGGGGCACCATAAGCTTCATAGTGGGATTTCTGATACTGGCCTACCTGAGCATAGCCAAGCTCTGCTGGCAGCAGTACCAGATGACCGACCGTCCGCTGTTCTATTTCGGCCTGCTCACCCTTCTGTTCGGCTCCCAGCTCTTCCTTACGGGATTCATAAGCGAGCTGGTGGCCAGGTCGTCGTCCGACAGGAACACCTATATAATAGAGAAACGCGCCGGAATGGAATAATAACCACAAAACAGCAGATTTTGGTATTTTTTTTGCTGATTGCTAATACGAACCATTTATTTAACTAACACTGTATATGGAAACGCTCAACAACGAAAAATCGCAGCAGTCCATCAAGGACATCATACTGGTGTTCTCGGATATCGATGTTAAGATCACGGCGCTTACGGAGTGCTCGGCCGAGGATTTCCTCTCGCTGAACAATTACCTGAAGAAGTTTTACAACGACGCCAAGGTGATATCCAACCAGACTGAGCAGATTTACGATATAATAGCTGGCAACCAGCACAACAAGTTCTCGGAGGAGCTGATGAGCGTGCAGGACTCGCTCAACAGCCGGATAAACATGCTCAAAAACAAGATACTGAAAAGTATCCGCGGACTGGAGAAGATGCTCACATCGCTCAACCTTGTTTTTGTGCCGCTCAAGAACTTCAACCTCAACATCCTGACGCTCAACTTCCTGCTCGTAAACCTGAAGCTGAACGTGGCATACTCCGACAACGACAAGCTGAGCGGAATAGCCGAGAAGGTGGACTGGATAACCGCCGAGATAAACAAGCTGAAGATGATTCTGCCCAAAATCTCGGAATCGCTCCTGCTCGTAAAGAACGTTACGCGCCTGTCGTCGGGCAAGCTGATAGACATCCGCAAAAAGAACATCCTGGATATCGACAGGGTGACCGGCCAGATAAACGACTCCGTAGTGCTGCTAAAGGACAAGCAGACCGAGGCCGCGCGCAAGATGCCCGAGCTCACCAAGCGCACACAGAGCTATTTCGACAGTGTAAACAAGATTATAATGAACCTCCAGTACCACGACATCATCCGGCAGAAGATGGAGCACGTGCAGGAGACCCACAAGAACATAATCAAGGAGCTGTCGGCCATGGACCTGAAGACCGACGCCGACGGCAAGATAGACCTCAGCGAGAGCGCACAGCAGTTCCTCCAGATACGCGACATAGCCGGTGTGCAGGTGGCCCAGCTGATAAACACCAACAAGGAGTATCAGAAGGCCTTCGCCGTGATAATGAGAAAGTTCTGGGACATCAGCGAGGATATGAGCGTAATCTCGCAGCTGAGCAACGAGTTTGTGGGCGACAACGACATCACCGACTCGTATTACAAGGACGTACAGGACCGTCTGCGCGGCACCACCACAGTGCTAAAGCGACTGATAAGCGCCAACGAGGATTTCGGCAACGAGATAAACATAATATCGAGCACCATAGAGGAGAAGCAGGACCGCGTAAAGGAGATAAAAAACCTCTACGGCGGCATCAACGACACCATTACTGATATTCTGGACACTCTGTCGCTGAACAACGACAAGAGCCTCGACAGGATAACCAACGAGATTAGCCAGCTGATAGACACCATATCCGAAAACCTCAACGATGTGGTTCTGTTCTTCAACCAGGCACAGAACATCAGCAAGAAACTCCAGGACATCAACCGCGAGGATACCCAGAACGACATCTCTACGCATCTCCGCGAGCTCAACAACAAAATCTCGAGTCTGCTGAACTCAATAGAGGAGCACAACCAGAAGATAGAGTCGATACTCACCAACAACAGCAAGCTGAGCCTGAACCTGAGCAGCGAGATAAAATCGAGCGTGGAGCAGGTTAAGTACTACGATTTCTTCGAGAAGATAATGCTCGAGATTGTTACCGCGCTCAACACCATCTACGCCAAGCTCGACAACGAGACTCTCAACATGCTGAAACACAACAAGGCAGAGAACCTGAAGAGCCTTGAGGACCGCTACACAATGGAGAGCGAGCGCATTATCCATCAGCAGGCCCTGGGCGAGGAGGTGGAGGAAATTCCGGCCGACGACGACAACGACGTGGAGTTCTTCTAACACACCAGAACATACGATAAAACAAAAAAGGGATAGATTTCATCAAGCGAAGTCTATCCCTTTTTTATTATTCCATATCATCTATCTCGTTGGCGAGCATCTTGTTGAGCTGCTCTATCTCCTGCGTGTGCTGGTCGATGAGCCTCATGATGGAAGCCTCGTCGAGAACCGTATCGTCGAGCTTGAAGAAATCTATGCTCTGGGTCAGGAGTTTCAGCTTGTCGTTCAGCATCGATGAGAACATATCGAGCTGTTCAGCTGATTGCGTGTTTACAACCGTGATATCCACAAGCTGCTGAATGGCCTGCTGTATCTGGAGTATTTTCTGAAGCTGATCGGCGCACGATTCCGAAATCTCGGCCACCTTGTCGGCGTTTTCCTGAATCTGCGGCGAAATCTCCCCGATTAGCGAGACGCTGTTCTGTGTAATCTTGAGCGATTCGGCAGAAGAGTTGTTGATATCGAAGCTGGCCTGCTGACAGCGCTCCGACAGTTTCCTGATCTCGTCGGCCACAACGGCAAATGCCTTTCCGTGCTCTCCGGCGCGCGATGCGGCCACGGCGGCGTTTACGGCCAGTATATCGGTCTTGTGGGTTATCTCGTTGATAATCTGAGCTTTCTCTATCACATTCTGTATACAGCTGAGGGTGTTGGAGCTGGCCTGGGTAATGGTCTGTATCTCGTGGCTGATGTGGCTTGAATTCTGACTCGCAATCCGGGCCTTTCCGGTGTTGTCCTTCACCATGTCGGAGATGTTCTCCACGCTGGCCGAAATCTCCTCAACGGTGGCCGACTGTGTCTGCGCTCCGTCGGAAACTTTCGACAACGAGGATGTAAGATAAATGGTATCAGCTGCAATATCCTGCGAATAATTCCTGATGCCGCTCACGGCGCCGTACACCTTCCGCTGCATCTCCTTGAGGTTGTTTTTCAGGAGATCCATCTCGTTCTGAGAGCTCAGGCCGTCGATGGCGGTGGAATAGAGGTTGCCGTCGGCAAAATCGTTGGTGAACTGGTTTACTTTTTCCAGCGGAGCTGATACAAGCTTCCGTGCAAGGCGTCTGGCCAATACAAAGAGTGCCAGCACGATGGCCAAGGTGAGCACCACCATTACTATCAGGATGATATAGAAGTCCTTGTAGAAGAGCAGTTTGGGGATGGCGATGCAGAGCGCGAGGTTGCTCATTCCGGGCACCATGGCGTAATATACCACGATGGGTGTCTTGCCCTTGTAGCTGAATTCGGAGGTACCGATATCCTCCGCCTTCAGCTGCGACTCCTCAAAACGCTTGAAACTGTTTACGAAAATGGTGTCGATGCCCGAGAATCCAAGCTCCACAAACTTGTTGATGTGCATGCTCACCGGAGCCTCGTCGGAATACCGGCGCACCATTCCTGAGCCGTCTATGAACAGGCAGGATCCTGTGTCGTTGAATCTCAGCTTCGAGAGGTGATTGTCGAGCTCGTCGGTGGCAAAATATACCGTAATCACTCCAAGAGTGTTCCAGTACTCGTCGGCCACCACGAGCGAGAGGCTGTAGCAGTCGCGCCCCACCACCTCATTGTAGAAGCAGTTCTCGAAACACATCCACTCGTGGTTTTTGATTATGGTATTGTAATACATTCTGCCGGAGGCGTTTATGGAATCTTTTCCGGTAATGGAGTTGTAGGATGTGCCGTCGGGCAGGGTAAGCCGGTACATGGCGTATGGATTGCCGTGGTCATTGAGCACGCGCGCTATTTCCCGGAACGACTGATGCGGATTGCTGAAATCCACAAGATGACGCAGAATGCAGAGATCGTCCATGTAGCGGTAGAGGAATTCTCCCACATAAGAGGTCTCTATGCGGAGTGTCTGCTCCACGCTCCGTGTTGTATTGGTGTATATTCTATCGAACACGAGCCAGTAGATAACCGCGTCGAGCAACAGCAGAAGCCCGATTACGGTAATCATAAGCACCCTGAGCATCTGCCTGCTGATGGTAGACTGCCCTCCTCCCGATAGTATTTTGTATATTCGCTGCTTGATGGCCATAAAAAGAGTTTTTGTATGCAATGAGCAAATATAATACAAAAATTGGATTTTTTATAATTTTTATTTGCTACTTCACGGTAACCTTGCCTTCCTTCAGGCCGTCGCCCTTGGCGGTGATGGTGATGGAGCCGGGTTTGCCGGTGGTCTTTACAACCACCATTGCCTTGCCGCTGAAGAGGCTGCGCGAATACTGCGCCGCGGGCACCATCTGGCCCACGCATCCGGGATCGGTGTTGGGCTCGTCCCACTCGTAACCCTTGCGGATTTTCTGGCCCACGTAGCAGATCTCGTTCTTGCCCTCGCGGAGAATGTTGCGGTCTATCTTGAACTGCTGGGGAGCGTCGCGCTGGATGTTCCTGGCCACCAGCGTGCCGTTCACGTAGATGCTCTGGTCCATAAGTATGCTCTTGGAATAGAGCATGTATGATGCGTTGTCGGCGAAATCGGGAATCTCGAAACCGCACCTCACCACCAGCAGGGTGTCGTGATAATCGTACCATTTCTCGCTGCGGTCATATACGAGGGCCTGACGCCAATCCTTCATCTTGGCAGATTCCACCTCAGCCTGCCAGTTGGCCAGACTGCTCACCGTAAGCTCCTTCTGCAGCCTGATGGGCAGAGCCACGTTGCGCTGATATTCCCTGTCGTTTTCCAGACAAGAAGGATCGCCATTGCCCACGCCCACAATCTCGCCAGGGCCCGATATGCTGAATGTCAGCTTGTTGGACGCGTCAGGTACCGGAATGCCCTTGCCGTCGAGGGCCCTAACAGACACAAGCACAATATCCTCGGCATTCTTGCTTACCGCGGGTTTGCTGGCCTGCAGTACAACCGATGCGGCACTGCCCGAGGTCTTAATTTCTTCAGTAGCAGCTAATACGCCTTTTCTGTAACCCCTCACCTCGATGGTGCCGGGCTTGTATTTCACATTCCAGGCGCAGTGTCCGTACTTTGGAACGGGCTGTTTGCCCATAGATTTCTTGTTGACTATGAGCTCCACCTCGTCGCAGTTGCTGTATGCCCACACATCAACATTCTCGCCCTCGTGGCCGGCGTGGTTCCAGTGTGGAAGCACATGAACCATAGGGGCGGTGGTGGTGTTGGCCTTTATGTAATATGCGGCGTCCTTGGGAAATCCGCAGAGGTCGAGTATTCCGAAATAGCTGCTGTTGGCCGGGTACGAGAACGGCGTGCTCTCGCCCCTGTAGTCGAAGCCGGTCCAATAGAAAAGGCCTGACATCCACTCCCTCTCCATGCAGAACTTATAGCCGCGCTCTATGGAAGTGCCTCCTGCCCTGTCGAACTGAGGGATATGGCAAATTGAACTGTCTGCCCAGTATATGCCGCGTGTTCCGCAGCCTGATGTCTCCTCGGTAAGCCAGCCCGGCTGACTGAGATGTTTCTCGCGGTACTTATCTATATCGCACTGCGCCAGATAGTTGAATCCCATCAGCTCGATACTCTCCGATGTGCCGTAACCGCATCCGCCGCTCACCGCCGCGGTAATCATGCGCGTGCTGTCGATGGTTTTGGCGTATGCCTGAATGGTGCGCGTGATGCGCTCGCCGTAGATGTTGCTCTCTATCTGCCACTCCTCGTTGCCCACGCTCCAGGCTATGATGGCAGGGTGGTTGCGGTCGCGCTCCATCATGCGGCGCAGCTGTGACTTGTGGTAATCGTTGATTCCCTCCAGACGGGTTTCCTCAAGAACCACCATTCCCAGAGAGTCGCACACATCCAGGAGATCCACGTTTACGGGATTGTGGGAAGTGCGGATGCCGTTGAATCCCCACGACTTCAGCATCTTCACGCGCTCTATCTGGAGAGGCTTGGTGACGGCGCAGCCCACTCCCGCAAAATCCTGATGGATATTTACGCCAACGATCTTCAGGTGCTTGTCGTTCAGGAACAAACCCTTGTCGGATGTGAACTCCACGGTCCTGAAACCGAATCTCACAGTCTTGATATCCACAATGTTGCCATCAGCTTCCACACTCACCTCCAGCAAGTAGAGATTTGGCTCGTCGGGACTCCAGAGCTTTATGTTGTTGGCTTTCAGCTGATATACAAACTTATGGGAATCCACGGCGCGCACATCGCAGGATGGTATATCAGCTGATACAATCAATTTGCCATGCAGGTCCCTGACCTTGGCCTTCAGCCTTACATTATGCTGCCTGAGGTCCTCGTTCTGGACATCGATGCGCACATCCACGTCGGAATTGTTGCCGTTGATGTTGGTGGTCACAAATATGCCGTCCTTGGCCACGTGCACAGGATTGGTCTTTATGAGCCAGACATTCCTGTAGATGCCCGCGCCCTCGTAAAACCAGCCCTCCTCAAGCGAGGCGTCGGCCTTCACGGCCACCACATTCTCGCCGCCGTAGTTGATGTAGTCGGTGATATCGTACTGAGCATCAAGGTATCCGCTCTGCTCGCCGCCAAGGTAGAAACCGTTTATCCAGACCTCGGAATTGCGGAAAATTCCCTCGAAGAGCAGCGAGATTTTCTTGCCGTAGTCGGACTGCGGAATGGTGATTTTCTTGCGGTACCAGCCCAGCGATGTCTCTGGAAAGGCCCAGCCCACGGTCTTGTAGCCGTGGGAGTGGCTGGCGTTGGGCGCAAAGGGAACCTCCACCGCCCAGTCGTGGGGAATGGATACGGTACGCCAGGCCCTGTCGTCGAAAGCGGAGGCTGTGGGGCCGTCGCCGTAGCCGGTCTTGGTCAGGTAATTGAAATAGCGAGTGCCGGTCATGTAGTTGTCCTTGATGGACTGCGCATTGCCGAAGGCGAACTTCCAGTCGGCATTGATGGACTGCACCGACCTCTGCGCCAGGCCCTGCGACACGGCGCCCGCGGCAAGGATTGCAAGTGAAAGATTCTTGATAAATTTTCTCATTTCAGTAATTTTGTATGGATATAAAAAAAATTAATTGAACAGTTCAAAGATAGAAAAAAAATTCAAAAAAAAACAAAAAAAGGCTGCCCAAAAATCCGGAACAGCCTTTGTCTCACTAAATCTAAAACCTAATTCTTATTTTCCCAATGCGTTGAAAACGGGATTTGCATATATCTTCATGAGCATCTGGCGCTGGAGCTCGATGTCGCCCTTGAAACGGGTGCACTGCTCGTCGAAGTAGGCCAGGGCCGATGCTTTCTCGTCGGCGGTGTAGCGGTCGGCGTATCTGGTGGTACCAGAAATTATATCAGCTGCTACATAATTGATAGGATAGAAAGTGTAGCCGGCGTATATCTTCTGGTCGATGAGCTTGGCTATCTCGTCGTACTGGGCGTTCTTGTTGGGAGCCTTGGGCATGGCCGCCAGCTCGCTGTTGATGGGCTTGCCGATGTTGATGCTTACACGGCCCTTCTTCCAGGCCATGCCCTCGCGCATGCCGGCCACATCGTCGCTCTTGCTCTTCTTGAAGCTGGAATCCATCATCTTGTTGTATGCCTCGGTTACCTTGTAGGTATCCACGGGGTCGTACTCGTAGCTGAAGGTGACAGGAACGATGTTGAGCGGGATAAGATTCTGCACCACATCGCCACTCTCGCACATATTGAACATCTTGAGCACGCTGCCCTGGGTCTTGTCGTCACCGTTTTTGGTGCGGCCCTCGCGCTGCGCAATCCAGATGGATGTGTTGCGGTTGATGATGGTATTGCGGATATACTTGCTCTGTATCATCGAGCTCACCATCAGCTCCTTGACCGAGAGGTTGCGCTTTACTACAAAAGTCCTGTTCAGCTTCACCATGTCGGTAATCCACGGGAAGATAAGGAGATTGCTGCCGATGGCTATCTCGGAAGTCTCCTTGTCCAGGAGAGCCAGATGAGTATTTAGGAAAGCGGAATCGAGGATTATGTCTCTATGGTTCGACATAAAGATGTAGCCCTTGCCCTCCTCGATATTCTCAAGCCCGTGGAAAGAGACACCGTTGGTGGTCTTTTTCTCGAGGCCCGTTACAAGGCGGGCAATAAACTGACGCTGAAACTCCTTGACAGTCTTGATGCTGCGCAGGAGCTGCTCGGTTACCTCTATAGGAACATCAGGGAAGAAATATTTAATAGTCTTCCTAAAGCCGGGCTCAGCCAGCAGCCTCTCTATAGCGGCAGGCACCTCGCTGTCCCTGTATGGGCGAATATCCTCAAATTCAGATTCGTTGATTTCCATAGGGAAAATATTAAAAATTATCTAATCTTATCTATCAGCAACTTGATCTCGAATCCTACAGGAGCGCCCTTGTGCAGGATATTGTATACCGCATTGCAGATAGGGAGCTCGATATTGTATTTCGAATTGGTATCGTGTATGCACTTGCTGCCGTAGAAACCCTCGGCCACCATCTTCATCTCCAGGAGTGCGCTCTGCAGCGAGTATCCCTGGCCGAGCATCACGCCGAGAGTCCTGTTTCTGGAGAACTTGGAGTATGCTGTCACCAGGAGGTCGCCCAGATAAGCGGAGCTCTTGATGTCGCGGTTGATGGGGTGCACGGTATCCACAAAACGCTTCATCTCGCGGATGGCGTTGCTCATGAGCACGGCCAGGAAATTGTCGCCGTAGCCCAGGCCGGAGCATAGGCCGGCCGCAATTGCGAACACATTCTTGAGCACTGCCGCATATTCGGTACCGTAGATATCGTCGGTGATGGATGTCTTCAGGTACTTGCATTCCAGACAGTTGGCCACAAGCTCGGCCGTATTTAGGTTCTGGGATGCTATGGTAAGGTACGACAATCTCTGGAGAGCCACCTCCTCGG
>JAZQPB010000323.1:0-21317 GCA_045628165.1 Bacteroidales bacterium
ACTACTAACTACTATCTACTAACTACTAAAAAAACTATCTACAACTTCTTCGTTGGCTTTCTGTTGTGGAATTTCCAGCGCTGGGCGTAATAGTCGGCACCCTTCTCATCGAGTTTCTGGCGGAGTTTCTTGCCCATGGGATAAAACTGCCAGACCGAAACGCCGGCGGCCACAAGAGCGCACACCACGCACACTATCAGATCTATCGACACGGTAAGAAACTGATGCGTGGCTATCACGCCAAACCATTTGAGGAGCTGACGCAGGCCGTTCATCACCACAATGCGGAACGGCGACTTGGTGATGAAAAACGCTATCAGCTTGCGCACTATGAATCCAATACCGCTCTTCACCTTGGATGTAATGCTGTCGTGGCTGCCGAGCATCACATCGTTCTGCAGCCAGAGCAGAAACATGCCGTTGGAATAGTCGATCTTGCTGCCGTCGCGCAAATCCTGAAAACCGTATAAATAAAGGAGCTGCTGCTGGATTACGAAAACGAAAAACTGAAACTGTATAAAATCGAGCACAGCCAATATTATCGAGAGCCACACATCGGTAGGCAGCGTGGCCAGGAATGTAAGCATCGATGTGGACAGGCAGCACCAAAACACGAGGCGCCGGCTCCGCTTGCGGATGCACTCCTCGTCGGAAATTCCCTTCTGCCGGTTCAGAAATCTGTCCCTGTCCACATTCTGGAATGGAATCAGGAACAGTTTCACTGTCAAGTTGTTATATATTTTCAGTATCTTCTTCAGCACAGTTTTCAATGTTATTACTAATCCAGAATGCAATAATAACAAAATAAATCGGAAAAGAAAAATAAAAAAATCATATCAGCTGATGGCAAGTATTATACACGCTATCAGCTGATATGCTAAAAATATGTATGCTATCAGCTGATATGCAAAAAATACACACGCTATCAGCTGGAAAAAACAAAAAAAATCCTGACTGAATCGCTTCAATCAGGACTTGTATATTTAGTAGCGGGGACAGGACTCGAACCTGTGACCTTTGGGTTATGAGCCCAACGAGCTACCTACTGCTCCACCCCGCAGTGTTGATTCTGCTTTTGATGTGTCATTTTCATTAAGACGATGCAAAGGTAAGGACAATTTTCAGAAACTCCAAATTTTTCAGCCACTTTTTTGCCGAAATTGCGATTTATTAACATTTGGAGGGCAAAAGTTAATTTTTCGTTTAGTTTTAAGCCTGTTTTGTTTTTATTTTCGCTTATTATAGTATTTTTGCAATCTAATAAATTGTAATCGAACATGACATATTTCAACACGACAGCCAACAAGCGCAAGAAGCCATCCATAATAAGGTGGGTGCTTTACGCGGCAATATTCCTGGGAGTATTGTTCATATTTATCCCGCAGTATCTGCTCCACAAGGCATCGGGCATACTCGACCGCGAGATTCCCGACAAGACCCGCACAGCCGACAGCCTGCCCTCCAACAGCGTATTTGTGGCTTACAACTATCTGCAGGTGGCCAGATTTTTCCCGATGAGCAAAAGCAAGGCCATAGAGGGACAGAAGCTGATACTCGACCACTATTTTCCGCTATTCAAGCAGGACTACAACAAGCTGAAATTTGCCTGCGTGGATAATGCCATAGCCGAGCTGAGGAAGGCCGAGCCCGAAACCAGCATCGACTCCATAAGGACAAGGGCGCTGCAGACCGAGTGGCGGAAGCATCCCGACGAGGAGGCCCTGGAGGAATTCCGCGCCAAGTGGGACATCTACCACAAGAATTACGCGCACTCGCTGCCCGAATATCCAAGATTCATAGACAGCAAACACCTATAATATATAGTACTAATACCAACTAATACAAAATCACCATGAAAAAATTATTACTGATAATCGCAATTCTGGCGGGCGGCATTACGGCCAGCGCACAGACCGACGCCACTGCCAAGGACGTACAGGCCCTGGCCAAGGACTCAAGAAAGGCCCTGGAGGCCGACAGCGCCAATCCATGGAAATTCAGCGGAATGCTCTCGCTCACGGCATCGCAGACCAGCCTGAAGAACTGGGCGGCCGGCGGCGACCAGCAGATAGGAATGAACTCGCTGGCCAACTTCAACGCCAACTACGCCAAGGGCAAGCACTCATGGCAGAACACCATTCTCGGACAGTACGGCACCCTGAAGCTAAAGGACAAGTACGACGAGTTCCGCAAGACCGACGACAAGCTGCAGTTCGCATCCAAGTACGGATACGCCATCAGCAAGAAATGGTATTACTCCTGCATCTTCGATTACAAGTCGCAGTTCACCAACAGCTGGAGCTACAACGGCGACGGCGAGAAAGACAAGGTGACATCTGGATGGTGGTCGCCGCTGTACCTCACCTACACTCTGGGATTCGACTACCAGCCCAACGAGCATTTCACAATCTACCTATCGCCCATGTGTGGAAAAACCACTGTGGTAACCAACGACGAACTGGCCGAGGCAGGTGCCTTCGGTGTGGAGAAGGGCGACCACTCACGCTCGGAGTTTGGATGGTACATGAGAGCCAACGCATCATACAATCTCACCAAGATGGCAAGCCTGAACACCAACGTCACTCTCTTCAGCAACTATAAGGATGGCCTTGTAGATGAGGTAGATATCGACTGGAACTTAATCCTTACCTTCCAGATAAACAAGTGGCTGGCATTCAACTTTACATCGGAGCTCATCTACGACGAGGATATCACCATCAAGGAGGCTGATACCGACATAGAGCGCAACTCCCTCGTACAGTTCAAGGACGTGATAGGCGTAGGTCTCACATTCAAGTTCTAATACGGAACATCACAACCCACATAAACAAAGGCGTGAACGCATCCCTGCATTCACGCCTTTTTCCTTTCCGATATAAATAAAAAAAATAATTACTTGATGAAAATCTGGTACTGGCTGTTGCCGGCATATCTCACCGAATCGCTGGTCTCCTTGTTGATAATCACCACCTCCCACCATCCGGCGCGGAGCTTCTGCTTGGGATTGGAGAGCAGAGTCACCATTCCCTGGCTGTCGGCCTCGCTGGCGTCCACCTTTACAGTGGTGTTCGACATCAGCATCTTGCGCGTGCTCATGTAGTAATACCATTTCACCACATAATTGACGCCCTCGGGGAAAAGCTGAAGCATATCAGCTGCCGGGAATATGCACTGTATCGATAGGTCCGACGCATAGCCGCCCAGGTTCCTAACATCGTTGTGCAGGGTAGACGACACATTCCCGAGGTCTATGCCCTCCTCCTTGGCCTCGGTGATGGGAATTGCGGAATTGCCCGAATTCCATATAATCTGAAGCGGATTAAGTTCCTGTGCCCAAGACGCATCGGCCATGGCAGAAAGAACCATCAGCACAATAAGGCTCTTAATAATCTTCATTTCTTTAAAAAAACGTTTGGTTAATTTTATCAGTTGCCTGTGCATTCTCATCAGCAAAATCCATTCCACAGAGCTCGACAGCCTTGCTGAAAAGAAATAATAAAAAAGTCACAAAAAAATGTTGCTTTTTCATTAGGGTTATGAAGTTTTTTTGTGTTAATAATATATAAAAAACAAAAACATCAACCTTAAAAAACAACCGCTATGAACAACACAGCAAACGAAACAGTAGCTTTCATCGAGAAACACATCGCCGAAACAGAGGACAACGCAACCCTCAACGAGATAATAGCTACCCTGGCCATGGACACGGCCGACAATTGGTTTTAGCTATTCTATATACCTATAATATATAGAAACACGCAACGCAGCTCCGCAGAGAATCACCTGCCGGGCTGCGTTGCGCGTATATATGCGTCTGGTGTTTTTCAGCTGATGGCGATTAAATGATGAGCATCGCGTCGCCGTAGTCGCCAAACATGTATTTCTTCTTAACGGCCTCGTTGTATGCCTCGATGAGGAAATCGAAACCCACAAAAGCGGCTGTGGACATCAGCATTGTGGAATATGGCTGATGGAAGTTTGTGACAAGGGCGTTGGGCACGCGGAAGTCGTATGGAGGGAAAATGAACTTGTTGGTCCATCCATCAAAAGGCTTAAGCCTGTCGGTGGTGGAAACCGAGCTCTCCAGAGTGCGGAGCGTGGTGATGCCCACGGCGCAGACCTTCTTCTCCTCCTCCTTGGCCTTGTTCACGATATTGGCGCAGTCCTCGCCTATTATTATCTGCTCGCTGTCCATCTTGTGCTTGGTGAGGTCTTCCACATCCACGCTGCGCAGATGGCCCAGACCCATGTGGAGAGTAATCTCGGCAAAGTTTACGCCCACAATCTCGAGCCTCTTCAGGAGGTTCTTGTTGAAGTGGAAACCGGCGGCCGGGCCTGCCACAGCGCCCTCGTACTTGGCGTAGATGGTCTGGTAGCGGTCGTTGTCGATGGGCTCCACCGGACGGTGAATGTATTTAGGGAGCGGAGTCTCGCCCAGGCCGTAGAGCAGTTTCTTGAAGTCGTCGTACTGTCCGTCGAAGAGGAATCTCAGAGTTCTTCCCCTTGAGGTAGTATTGTCGATTACCTCAGCCACCAGGCTGTCGTCGTCGCCGAAATAGAGCTTGTTGCCGATACGTATCTTTCTGGCGGGATCCACGAGTACATCCCAGAAACGCATCTCCTTGTTCAATTCCCTGAGCAGGAACACCTCGATCTTGGCTCCTGTCTTTTCCTTGTTGCCATAGAGTCGTGCTGGAATCACCTTGGTATTGTTGAATACCATAACGTCGCCCTCGTCGAAATACTTTGCAATATCCACAAACTGCTTGTGCTCAATAGTTTTGGCTTTTCTGTTGAGCACCATTAGCTTGCAGTCGTCGCGGTTTTCGGATGGCGACTGAGCTATCAGCTTGTCGGGCAAATCAAATTTAAATTTAGATAGCTTCATCTAACTTTTAAAACTAATTAGTTGTTGAGAGAATACAATATTTGCAATACTGCAAAGTTAAACAAAATTATTCAGAAACCTGCAAGGATTTCTCAAAATTTTCTATCGAAATTGCATTTTCCACCTTAATCTCTCCAATCCTTGTGCGGCGCAGTCCGGCGAGGTATCCACCCACGCCCAGGCGCTTGCCCAGGTCGTTGGCCAGCGAGCGGATGTATGTGCCCTTGCTACAGTGCACTCGCAGTTTGAATTCCTTGCTGTCGTCGTTGTATTCCGTAACCTCCAGGTCCATGATCTCTATAATCTGCGGGCGCATCTTCACCTCGTCGCCGCGGCCCTCGTGAGCGGCCACAAACGCGCGCTCGCCGTTTATCTTCTTGGCCGAATACACAGGCGGATACTGCTGCTGCTGGCCTATGAAAGTCTTCAAGCACTGGTTTATATCATCAAGTGTAATGTGGCTGGCATCCACGAAGTTCTCTGGCTCGGTCTCCAGGTCGAAACTCGGGGTTGTGGCGCCCAGACGCACGGTGGCTATGTATTCCTTGTCGTGGTCCTGATAGGTGGTAATCTCCTTGGTCTTGCGGCCGGTGCATACTATGAGCACTCCGGTGGCCAGGGGATCGAGAGTGCCGGCATGGCCCACCTTAATCTTCCTGAGTCCGCGGTAATGGCGGAGAAGATACCTCACCTTGTTTACCATATCAAAAGATGTCCACTGCAGCGGCTTGTCGAAAACCACTACCTGTCCTATCTGGAACGGATCCAGAGGCTCCTGCTGATTGCTGTTTTTAGTCTGCTGATTCAAGATGTAATATATGTTGTTTATGGTTTATACACGCCATTAGCTGCCATGATTTTTGTTTCAGCTGAAACAAAAGATATCATAATGCATAAAAAAAAATGAGAGAGTAAAGGTAATAATTAATTAATAATTTTTATCTTTGACGTTGGAAAAAATTTCAAAAAACCCGAAAACGATGAATTTACCCGAAAATGTGGTCTGCACCAGCAATGCGGACCTCGAGCTGAAGAAAATATTGGACCTCCACAAGGGCAAGGTATTCGTGCTTGTGGACGAGAACACCGAACTCAACTGCCTCGGCCGCCTGAAGAGCCTGGCAGAAAGGGGCGCCGTGGCCGTAAGGATAAAGAGCGGCGAGGAGAATAAGAACCTGAACACACTGCAGCAGATATGGATGCAGATGGGCGAAAACGGTGGCGACAGGAAGAGCCTTTTCGTAAATCTGGGCGGTGGAGTAATCGGTGATATGGGCGGACTTGCGGCATCGCTCTTCAAGCGCGGCATCAAGTTCGTGAACGTGCCTACCACCCTCCTGGCTCAGGTAGACGCATCGTGCGGCGGCAAGCTGGCCGTGGATTTCAACAACCTGAAAAACGAGATCGGCCTCTTCCGAAATCCCGACAAGGTGATTATCAGCTCGGAATTCCTGAAGACTCTGCCGATGGAGCAGATAATCTCCGGAATGGCCGAGATGATAAAGCACGCCGTGCTCTACAGCGAGACCTATCTCGACGAGATTTCGGAGTTTGACCCCAAAAATCCCGACTGGGACCTCCTGGGCCGTCTGGTGGAGACATCAGTGAGGATTAAAAACGATTTTGCCGGCAAGGACCCCACCGAGACCGGTATCCGCAAGATGCTGAACCTGGGCCACACAATAGGCCACGCCGTAGAATCTTACTCTTTCACCACTGGCAAGCCGCTTCTCCATGGCGAGGCCGTGGCAGTGGGCATGGTGTGCGAGCTCTTCCTCAGCAACAAGATTCTCCATTTCCCAGTGCAGAAGATGATGAGAATCACCAACCTGATAGGCGAGCTTTACGAGCCTTACAAGATAAAGTTTGAGATATACGACGAGCTGATAGCGCTGATGACCCACGACAAGAAGAACACCGACGGCAAGATAAACTTCTCGCTGATGAGCGACTACGGCCAGTTCCAGATCGACCAGCACTGCTCCAAGGATGATATCTATCAGGCTCTGTCGTTCTACAATCAGATGAACCTATAAATAACCCTAATAAAACAAAATCAAATGATAGTAATAACAGGCGCGGCAGGTTTCATAGCATCGGTGATAGCCGCCAGACTAAATAAGGACAACTACAACGACCTGATTCTTGTGGACGATTTCTCGCGCAAGGACAGAGAACGCAACTATAGCGAACTCAAATACAATCAGTTGGTTGACCGCGGGGAATTCATGCAATGGTTCGACGACAACCACTCACAGGTGGAGTTTGTAATCCACATGGGCGCACGCAGCGCCACCACAGAGTTCGACTACTCGGTGCTCGAGAAGCTGAACCTGAACTACACCAAGGACATCTGGACAAGATGTGTGAAATACGGCATCGGACTTATTTACGCGTCATCAGCTGCCACCTACGGCGACGGCGAGCTCGGATACCAGGACAATCATGAGCTTCCGTATCAGCTGAAACCATTGAATCCGTATGGCGTATCCAAAAACGAGTTCGACAAGTGGGCCATCCAGCAGGAGAAACAGCCATACTTCTGGGCCGGCCTCAAATTCTTCAATGTATACGGACCCAACGAGTACCACAAGGGCAACATGGCATCGGTAATCCTGCACAGCTACAAGCAGATAACCGAGACCGGCGGCATGAAGCTTTTCCGCAGCCACAAGGAAGGCATAGCCGACGGCCACCAGAGCCGCGATTTTGTATACGTAAAGGACATAGCCGAGGTGATAATATACATGATGGAGCACCGCAAGGGCAACGGACTCTACAACGTGGGCACCGGCAAGGCCAGAACATTCCTCGACCTCACCAAGGCCACATTCAAGGCCATGGGCGTGGAGGAGAACATCTCGTTCATAGACACTCCGCTCAAGATCCGCGACAAATACCAGTATTTCACCCAGGCGGATATCAGCAAGCTGCGCTCCATAGGCTACACCAAGCCCATGACAGAGCTTGAGGACGGAGTATCCGACTACGTGAAAAACTACATAATGACAAACACAATATACAACGGCAAAAACTAATACACCATGTTTATCGACAACACACCAGCCTCTTCCAAATGGACATTGGCAGAGATACTTACATTCATTATACCAGTGGGACTGATGCTCTACGCCAAGTTCGAGCTGATACCAAGCGAGGCCAAGATATACTACTACATAGGTGGAGTAATCCTTCTGGCATTCGCCGTAATGGTAATCATAAACCCATCATACGTATACTTCAACGACGAGGACAAGAAGAACATCGTACTCCGCACCTGCTCGGCATTTCCGCTCTTCAGGGAATACAGAGAGTATCCGTTCCCCAAGACAAGCCTGAAATCCTACCAAATAGAGGATAAGCTGTTCGGACTCCAGAAAATGCTGTCGCTCACCGTAGCCGGCCTGGACCCCGAGACCAAGCAGCCCAAGGAGTTCACCATAGAGAACGTGAACATCTCGCTGCTAAAGAAGGAGAACATCGAGAGCCTCCAAAATGCGCTCGACAAGTACGTGAACAAATAAAAGGCGGATCAAGGTAACTAATAGGCATTATATTTGCAAACTGGATTGCAGACAGCAAACCCCTTCAGGCCAACAACAAAACAGACAACAACATGAAGAGACTAAGCCAAATATTAATTACCGCAATACTCACTGCGGCACTATGGACACCGGCATCGGCGCAGCTCCTGAGCGACGAGGAGCTCCGCACCGAAAATGTGTACCAATCGCTGGAAGACGCACTCCGACAGCCTGAGAAAGTAAGAATACTCGACATCAGCGGGCAAAACCTGACCACAGTAAGCGACCTGAGCCAGCTGAAAAACCTCCAGATAATATACATGCAGGGCAACAAGCTGTCTCAGCTGCCATCGTCGGTATTCAATCTGCCGTACGTGCAGCAGATATACGCCGACAACAACTCCATAGCGCTCATCTGGGAGGACATCAAGAACATGAAAAACCTGAAGATGCTGTCGCTGGGAGCCAACGAGATAACCGCCATCCCGGCAGAGCTGCTGGAGGTGGAATCGCTTGAATATCTGGACCTGAGCGACAACAACATCGTATCGGTGCCCGAATCTATAGACAAGCTTAGCAACCTGAAGGAGCTGGACCTATCCAACAACATGATAACCAGGATTCCCGAGCAGATATGCAACATCAGCGGGCTTAATGTGCTTCTGCTCTCGGGCAACAAGATATCCAACCTTCCGCAGCAGATGGGCAAGATGCAGAACCTGACCGTACTCTGCCTCGACGACAATCCGCTCGGCAAGGTGCCGCCCGTAATCTGCGGAATAACATCGCTGCGCACACTGTCGCTCAATAAGTGCGGAATACCACAGTTTCCAGTCACGCTGTGCAACCTCATAAACCTGAGAACGCTGATACTCAGCAACAACAACCTATCAGGCACCAACGCCATACCGGCACAGATAGGCCAGATGGTAAACCTGGAAAACCTGAGCCTGAACAACAATCCCGGCATCAGACAGCTGCCCACCACAATGGCAGGCCTCGAAAACCTGAAATCCATCGGCCTCGACGGATGCACCATCGGAATGATACCAAGCTGGGTGCAGGGCAACGAGGAAATGTTCAATTATTAATTATCAGCTGATAGCAAAATATTTTTTTTGACAATCAGGCAAAAAAACATATATTTGGAAATCCAAAAAAACTGACAAAAATGTTTGACGAGCACGACATACAACCATTGATAAAGGCGCTGAGAGATTGCGGAGGCTACGACTTCAGCAATTACTCTCTCAAGTCACTTATGCGTCGTGTCGACAAGTTACTGTTCGACAACAAGATGGATATCTTCACATTAACCAATGCTATAAAGATAGACCGTCAGTTTCTGGAGCAGGTGGTAAAAGACATCACCGTAAACACAACCGAGATATTCCGCGATCCGGCCACATGGCAGGCCATGAAATACCGTCTGCTGCCCAAGATGCAGAGCCAGAAGGAGATAAACATCTGGCACGCCGGATGCAGCATAGGCATGGAAGTATACTCCATGGAGATAATGCTCTACGAGGCCGGCCTGCTGGAGAAAGCCAACATATACGCCACCGACATCAACACCGATGTAATGGAGACCGCGCAGAAGGGCACATACAGCTACCACAGCATCAAGGAATACATCAGCAACTACACCAAGGGACTGTGCACCAATCCCTACAACTACGACGACCGGGGCACCACACCCATCACCAAATACATGGACATCGACGAGAGACACGATACCGTAAAGATGAAACCGTTTCTGCTGAACAAGGCCGTGTTCAAGAAACACAACCTCGTAAGCGACCCCAACCCATTCGACATCAAATACGATATCATACTCTGCCGAAACGTGCTGATATACTTCAATCAGACACTCCAGAGCAAGATATTCGGCGATTTCTGGAACAGCCTCGTAGACGACGGCGCGCTTGTGCTCGGCATCCACGAGAGCATACTGGGCCCGTGGCAGGGCAAATACGAGAAAAAAGGACTATTGTACCACAAGAAACAAATGTAACCGCACATGGACGAAATAATTACCATATCCGACGAGCAATACCTGCGTATAATAACATCCATACGCACCGCGCGCAACATAGATATAGCAAGCTATCAGCCCATCATCACCAAGCACAGGTTTGCCAGGGCCGCGCGCGCATACGGATTCAAGGATATTTCATCCATGATCAACCGCCTGATTACCGACAAGGTATTCATGGACATGCTTCTGAAAGAGATAAAAGCCAGCACCACCGAGATGTTCCGCGATCCGCAGACATGGCTGGAGCTCGAAAACATACTCCGCGAAAAATTCAAGCAGGAGGTGATGATAAAGATATGGGTGCCCGATGTATGCGGCGACGACGAGCTCCACTCGATATTAGCTCTGCTGAGCAAAACCGGAATGCTCAACAAGACAATGATATACGCCACATCGGCATACCCGCACTGCCTGGAGATATGCCAGAAGGGTTTTATCGACAGCAAGAAATACGAGATAAGCGAGACCAACTTCAAGAAGATGGACGAGCAAAACAAGATAGAGGAATACGTAAAACCCTGCGACAAGGGCTACAGATTCGCGCCCGAGCTGCTCAGCAAGGTGATATTCCTGAACCAGAGCGTGGTGATGGACAATCCGCCCGACAAGGGAATGGGCCTGATACTATTCCGCAACAGGTCGCTGTATTACTCCACCCCGGCCAAGAAGAGGCTTCTGGACCATCTCACCAACAGCCTGATACCGGGAGGATACCTCGTAATGGGCATCGGCGAAAACATGAACGGGCTGGATGCGGCCACGCAATACACCCAGGTATCCAAAACGGAAAAAATTTTCCGCAAAAAATAACTAACGAAAAACAACACCCAAATCTATGCTAAATGTAGTAATAGGCGGATCGGCAGGCAGCTTCCAGATAGTAACCAACATTCTGGCACAGATGCCCAAAAACTTTCCCTACCCCATATTCCTCTGCCTGCACAGGCTCAAGAACGTGAGGTCGGGATTCGTGGAGGCACTGGAGCTGAAATCCACACTACCGATACACGAGCCTCAGGACAAGGAGACCATACAGCCCGGCCATGTATACCTGGCCCCGGCCAACTACCACATGTACATAGAGCAGGGCAACACTATATCGCTATCCACCGAGGAGGTAGTCAACCACTCGAGGCCGTCCATCGACATCACATTCGCATCGGCGGCGCAGACAATGGGCCCTCAGTGCCTGGGAATACTCCTGTCGGGAGCCAACAAGGACGGAGCACAGGGCCTGAAGCTGATGAAAGACATGGGCGGCACAGTAATAGTGCAGAGCCCCGACGAATGCCAGGTGCGCACCATGACAAGCGCCGCACTCAGCATCACCGACGTGGATTTCGTATTCACAAGCCAACAGATAATAAACTATTTGCAAAAACTTAAATAATTGAAATACGATGAAACATTTCGAGAAAGGAAAAACACAGATAATACTCTTTCTGGTAGCATATCTGATAATAAGCGTAATCGTAGGACTATCGGCCCTGGAATACATGAAACCCAAGTCGATACCATACAACGCCATAATAGGCGGATACGCAATATTCAATATCATAGTAGGAATACTGATATACATATACACCAACAAGCGATTCTCGCAGGCCGGACAGCTCGAGACAAACCTCAGTTTCCGCTCCGATGAGGAACGCAAAGCCATGGAAGAGGCCGAGCGCATCAAGCAGGAAAAACTCCTGGCCCAGCAGCGCATGGAAGAGGGCAAGAAACTCATCACGCAGAAAATCGCCGAGATAGCAGACCCACTGGCCGAGGAGGTATTCACCGAAAACTACTTCGACCAGCTGCTCATCAACATCTCCAAGAGCCTCAACATAGTGCAGGGAGTGGCCTACACCATCAACCGCATGGAAGGCAAATACGAGATAAAATCCACCTACGCATACTACACCACCGATACCAGCCGCAAATTCGAGATAGGCGAAGGCATCACCGGACAGGTGGCCAAAGACCAGAAAATCCTCTTCCTGGACGCCGTGCCCGAAAACTACATCCACATAGTATCGGGACTGGGATCCAGCTCGTCGCGCAACCTAATAGTAATACCTATAGTGCACGACGACGAGACCATCTCCGTACTGGAGCTCGCATCATTCGAGAAGCCGCCATTCGACCTCAACGAATTCTACAAGCAGTTCAACGGCAAAATATCCGCCAAAATATCCGACCTCCTCAAATAATGAAACGCGCAGCAATAATAGTGGCAGGAGGCAAGGGACTCCGCATGGGATCGCAGCTGCCCAAGCAGTTTATCCCCATAGCGGGCATGCCCGTACTGTGCCGCACAATACTCAAATTCCTGCAATACGACCCCGAGATCAAGATATACATAGCCCTGCCGACATCGCATGCGGGCGTCTGGGCACAGATATCAGCTCCATACATCCCAGCACAGAGCTGCACACTCGTGGAAGGCGGCGCCGAGAGATTCCACTCCGTAAAAAACGCTTTAGACAAGATACCGCAAGACATTGACCTGATAGCAGTTCACGATGGAGTAAGACCTCTGGTAAGCGTAAAAACCATAGCCGCGGCATTCATGGAAGCCACGCTCCACGGCAACGCCGTACCATGCATAGCACCGCCCGAATCGATAAGGATGGCCGAATCGGAAACCGAAAACCACCCGATAGACCGCGGCAAGGTAAAACTGATACAGACACCGCAGGTTTTTTCAGCTGATATACTCCGCAAAGCCTACTGCCTGCCGTATACAGCATCATTCACCGACGATGCAAGCGTGGTAGAGACATCGGGCCACAAGATACACCTGATAGACGGCGAGAGGCAAAACATCAAAATCACCACAATAGACGACCTCCAGTATGCCGAATACATACTTAGCCATACCAGCTAATAGCATATCAGCTAATAGCATATCAGCTAATACCGAAAAAAAATGACATTCGCTGAACTGATAAAAAAAACGTTTCTGCTGCCGGTATATTTCTACAGGAAATGCATATCGCCAATACTGCCGGATTCGTGCAGATACAGGCCCACATGCTCCAGATACTGCATAGAAGCCGTAATGACCCACGGAATAATAACAGGATCGGTGCTCACGGCATTCAGAATACTCAGGTGCAATCCATGGGGCGGACAGGGCGACGATCCGGTGCCGGCCAAAGGCGAGGCGTGGAAATACATAAAATCATTTTTCGGAAAGAAAAAAAAGGACGATAATCCACCTAACAACAATAACGAATAAAACAAAATGGAACTCGAATCACCACTCAAGGAACAATACGGCAGAGACCGGCTTTCGATACTGGAAGCGCAGCGCGCAGCCCAGGCAATAGCATTCGGCCCCATAAGCTTCCAGGCATCCAGAATGATGTGGAAACTCGGAATTTTTGAGGTGCTCAACAACAATCCAAAAGGAATGGACCTGAAGGCAATAGCCTCGGCCACAAGCCTTTCGCTATACGCAGTAAAAGTACTGATAGAAGCATCGCTATCCATAGGCACAGTAATACTGAAAGACGGCAAATTCTTCCTCACCAAAACCGGCTGGTACATCCTTACCGACAGGATGACCCAGGTGAACATGGATTTTACCCACGATGTCAATTACAAGGGATTCTTCGACATAGAAGCCTGCCTCAAGAACGGCAAGCCTGAAGGACTCAAAGCTCTCGGCAACTGGCCCACGGTATATGAGGGACTGTCGGAGCTGGAGCCCGAGGTTCAGAAAAGCTGGTTCGCATTCGACCACTTCTACTCAGACTCATCATTCAAGGAGGCATTGGACATCCTCTTCAAGCGCAATCCCAAGCGAATACTCGATGTGGGCGGAAATACAGGACGCTTCGCACTCCGCTGCACCGACTACAACAAGGATGTGGAGGTTACGGTAATGGATCTTCCGCAGCAGATAGGAATGCTGAAAAAGAACACAGCAGATTCGCCGAATGTATCGCGCATCAAGACATATCCTGCCAACGTGCTCGGCGACACAGCATATCCCGAAGGCTACGACGCCGTATGGATGAGCCAGTTTCTCGACTGTTTCAGCGAGGAACAGATAGAGCACATAGTATCGGGAGCCAGGCAGGCACTCAAGCCAGGCGCCAAGCTCTACATCATGGAGACATTCTGGGACCGTCAGAAATACGAGGCCGCATCATACTGTCTCACCATGACATCGCTCTATTTCACCGTGATAGCCAACGGCAACAGCAAGATGTACCACAGCGCCGATATGATAGAGGTGCTCAAAAAAGCCGGATACAAGATCACCAACATCTACGACGACCTCTCGTTCGGACATTCAATCCTGGAATGTGAGGCAGAATAAAACACAAAAAAGCGGTTCTGAAAAATTTCCAGAACCGCTTTTTCTTTTATTCATTCTCTGTCTTCTCATCAGGCTTGTGCATAATAGCGTAAATCTCGAAACCAAAACCGAGAAGCACAACTATAGGCGCAAGAGTGATTCTTGTAAAGCTGAAGATCGACTCATCGAACACATTAGGATCGTCGGAGCCGCCGCCGGCCATAAGGATAAAGCCAAGAATAATGATTCCCAATCCAATGAGAACCAACTTGTAATTCTCCTTCGAGAAAGCGAAAGAGAACTTGGAAGTTTCGTTATTATTGTTTTCCATGATTAGAAAATTAGTTTACGTTATTTAATTAAGTATTTCAGTCATCATAGCCCCAAAAACATCAGGTTCAAGCAAGTGCTTGACTGTCAGCAAAGACGTCATACTCACTCCAAGGAATCCATGAAGACCTATATTTTGACCTGTCCAATAAACATTAGTGTTTTGGGACAATCTTTGAGAGAATTTTTTCTCAGAAAGACCATAAGCACTTCCCTCAGCTGTGCCGGTATAATCCTTATACGTCAAAGGAGTAGATTCCCAAACACAATTCCAATCTATGCAATCCTTGATATCAGGCATATAACGCTCCACTACATCAAGGAGCTGATTTGTCTTCCTGCGTTTAAAATCATCATATTCCTTTCCGCGCTTCATAGGCTCTGTACCATCAAACTTGGCTACATCGCTCCAAAGCATCGGTGTGAGAATATCGATATTATCAACATAATCACCTTCCTTGGGCACAGCAAAACTTACAAGCACAGCTGATGGCTTGTTATCAGCTGTCTGCCAAGCTTCTCCCCAAACATCAGAGCTTTCATGAATATAAATATTTCTATTCTGATATTTCAATGTATTGGGTTTAATAGCCAAGTTAGCAGTAAACATACCAAAACTATTGTCACCCCTGGCTTGAGTCTTGTACTGGAAGGATCTCAAAACCTTGGTCCCAGAAATCATAGGAATAAAAGAGGCCGGATGAATATTGGAAATAACTGCTTCTGCAACCTCAATAATAGAACGAACGCCCGATTTGCTCTCGTATTCCACAGTCTTTACAATGCCATCACCTTCATCATTCAGTTTGGTTACCTTTGCATCAAGAAGAACACGATTCTCTTTACTGAAAGACTTGATACTATCTACCAAAGAATCAGCAATCTGCATTCCTCCGCCACACAACCTGTATGCACTCTTAATGAAGGACGCATTAATCTGAAGGAAATGATAAAGTGGCAACTTTTCGTTGAGAGGCATTTTGGGAGATGTACCAGAAAGAACATTAATCAAATCCTCGTCGGAAAATGTTTCCCTAAGATATGGAAGAGCCTTTCTCACGAATGGAGAATTAGGATCCATCATTTCCTGAGGAGTCTTATTCAAACTGTCAAAAATATTATCGCCAATTTCTTTAAGATCGGCTACATACTTCTCCAAATTTGCTTTTTGATGAGGGAAATATTCAACCATTTGATTCAAGAAAGCATCATAACCATTCTTGAACTTATACGATTTACCCTTGTAGATTACCTCGTCGAAACAATCCTCATCCATCTTTTTCCAGGGCAAATCCATAAGACCGAAATACTTGAAAATACGGTTCAATGGCTGTCCCTCATCCAATCCGCCTACGTAATGGAAACCAGTATCGAATTTATGGCCCTTGCGCTCAAATGTCTGGAGACAACCGCCCAAGTATTGCTTGTTTTTTTCCAACACAATAACTTTCTTGCCGGCTTTTGCAAGAATGTAAGCACATTCCAAGCCACCAAGACCAGCGCCGATAATCGCTACATCGTACTTTTCCATATACCCAATTATTAGAAATTATGCGGATTGTGATAATATTTTATTACGAAAGCCTATCCACCAAAGTTCCTGAGAGGGTCATGTATGTAACATCCTCGTGGAATATTGTGGCAGAGAGCTTGTATGGGTCTGCGGCATCAAACTGAACCTTAACGTTAAGCTTGGGCGAGCCGTCGGGTGTCACCATAGAGGTAAGGCGGCAGCGGTCGATGTCCTTCAATGTAAAAGGCTTGCCCTGTGCATCCTCGGCGCACTCCTTTATCATCTGTATATTGCAGACTCCGGGAGTGATGGGTTTCTCGGGGAAATGTCCCTTGTAGACATCATGGGCAGGATTAAGCGATACAGAATAGATTACAGAGCCGTCGTCCTGTACCTGCTTGCCTTCTATGGTGTAAAAATCTTTTACCAACATGATAATGTGTGATTTTGTTTTAATGTTTCTTGGCCGGGGTAATATTCCAGCGCTTTTTCCAATCGGCGTAGAATTCGGGATTGCTGGTCTCGAACACGCCACTTCTTGAAACAAAAAGCTGAGTAGTCTCGGCTTCCACGATTACCGCGCCATCGCTCGGACGTGTAATAAGGTACTTGAAAACCATCTTGGCCGATCTGGCAGGAACGTATGTAATGGTAATGGCGAGGCGGTCGCTGATGCGGGCCGAATTGCGGTACTGCAAGTGCATATCCACCACAGGGGCCAGATATCCGCTGTTGAAAATGTGGAGATACTCGAAACCATACTTGGCTCCGAACCTCTCGCGGGCGTCTTCCATGTATTTCACATAGTTGCCGTGCCATACCATCTGGATGCCGTCGAGATCATAAAACGGAACCTGAAACTCGAAAGTCTCGCTGAGCACCTGTGGTGCGCTGCTGATAGAATCCGTCATTACTTATCCATGAAAATTTTAATCTTGCAAGTAGCCGCCTCCACGCCGTTGATGGTGGTTACGGCATTCATCAGGGTGATGTTCATAGCCTGGCTCTGCACAGTGAGCTTGGAGCGGAGGCTGTCACCCGCGTGTGCTGGTGTCTTGAGAGCAAACTTCTTGATTTCAGCTATATAGCCAAGTACGATAGGGCGCTTGTTTATCCAGTCGTTGTAGCCGGCAAATGTTGCGGCGCTCTGGGCTATGTGCTCAATCATGCCGGACTCAGAAAACAATTTGCCGTCAACAAACAGGTTGTCAGCGGCAATTGTAAGTCCTGTCTCAACGGAGGTCTCATCGCATGCGTAGAGAGCATCTACCATGAGCATTGGCTCGCGCTGAGGAATAAAAGTCTTAATCTCATCACCTGAATACATTACAGATGTGGACATAAACTCAAATTAAGCGTTAAGTTTGTCGAATACGAAATCGTAAAGATTTGCGAAAGTCTTAACCTGGCCAACATTCTGACCCTTGATTTCAACACCGAATTCCTCCTCTACGATGGCGATCATATCTACGAGCGAGAGGCTGTCGAGCTCGAGAGTCTCCTTGATGTTGGCATCAGGAGTTATTGAGCTTTCCTCTACTTCGAATTCACCTGCGAGTACTGAATTCATTTTTGCTATGAGTTCGTTTTTTTCCATTTTGATGAATGTTTTTATATTATACAATAGTTGTTACAAAGTTCGTGATTTTTTTTGTGGTAGACAAACATTTACCATAAAAATTTGAAAAAAATGCGAAAATGCATTATAAAAACCACCCCACAATCTCACGACTGGAGGGTGGGAAAAATAATAATAAATATTTATGGAAACAAAATGCTTGTTTAGAGATTCCTTACAATGATTGTAGAGTTGGTACCGCCAAATCCAAACGAATTGCTGAGGAATGTATCGAAGTGGGCAGAAACTCTCTCTCCAGGGATGTTGAGGGCTGGAAGCTCAGGGTCTGGAGTATTGAAGTTGAGATTAGCTGCCACAAAGTCGTTCTTCATCATGAGTGTAGAGTAGATAACCTCGCTTGCGCCGGCCATCCACATCTCGTGACCTGTCTGCGACTTGGTAGATGTAACGTAAGGCTTGTGGGCACCGAGTATCTGGTCGATGGCCTTGGCCTCGTTCATATCGCCGATGTGGGTAGATGTGGCGTGGGCGTTCACGTAGCCAATCTCGTTGATATTGAGACCATGGCTCTCCTTGGCGTGCAGGAGCGCGTACTCAAGCGACTTGGCAGGGCCTGCCACATTAGGCGAGCTGATATGGTCGCCGTTGCTTGAGAATCCCCAGGAAACGATCTCGGCAATAATGGGAGCGCCGCGCTTTACTGCGTGCTCGTATTCCTCTATGATTACTGTAGCGGCTCCACCGCCCGGCACGAGGCCGTCGCGGTCCTTGTCGAATGGACGCGATGCCTTGGTAGGATCGCTCTCGCGTGTAGAGAATGCGCTGATACCATCAAACGAGCCCACTGCGTAAGGATTCACCTCCTGTGCGCCACCGCATACTACGATATTCTGAAGTCCATTCTTGATGAGCAGTGCACCGAGGCCGATGGCGTGGCTTGATGATGCACAAGCGCCTGATACTGTAAGGTTGATACCCTTCAGGTGGAATATGCAGCCGAGGTTCATTGTTACTGTAGAGTTCATCGACTGGAAAATACCGCCCGATCCTATGAGTGTGGTGTTCTTCTTGCGGAACATTGTCTCCACCGACTTGTATACAGGCTCGGCAGTAGAATCGTTTCCGTAGAGAAGACCTATCTCGTGAGCGTCGATATAGTCCTGATCGAGTTTGGCCTGCTTAAGGGCGTCGGCTGTGGCAGCATACGCATACTTAGCTGGCTCTGGCATAAATACACGCTGGCCTCTGGAGAGCTGACCTTTCAAATCAGGCACTTCAAGCTTTGATGTAAGGCCAGAACGGAAGCCCAAATCCTTTCTTTCCTGGTCCAGTACAATGCCGGACACACCATTATAGAGAGAGTCTCTTACTTCGTCGAGAGTCTTTCCAAGGCAGGAATAAATACCCATTCCTGTGATAACTACTCTTTTTTCCATGTATTTTTATTTAATATTTTATCTAATTTATCAAATAGTTTTTTTCTAAGCTCGCCTATGGGTTTCAGTGCCACAGTGATAAGGCGCTTGAACCTCAGCTGATTTTTCACCAAGAGGAAGAGCTTTCTGAATTTCCAGGCGAATACAGCCAGGAACGGCAGAAGCACCGTGTGGATAACGGCCGGCAGCCATCCTATTGTGAATCCCTCGGTGAGCAATACCGCGGTATATGCCACCGGGATTACCAGAATGGTATTGATGGCAAACCTTACGCCTCCTATAAACATGGCCCCGTGCGATGTGCCTTTCTTCAGCTTGCTTACTATGGGCATTGGCACAAGCCAGAACAATATGTTAGGTATCAGCGATACTACAAACAGCGGAAAGCCTAATACAAGCATCGCTATCCTCAAGGCCACGAGCGATGGCAGAAACGATCTGTCGAACATATCGCCCGGCATATCATACTTGCCGCAGGCGGTCTTTATCTCCAATGCCTGCGAATATATCTCCTGCAGATCCTCGCCGCGTTCCCTGGCCTGCTCCAGCTCCTTGAAGAGAGCCTTGTCGCTCTCCAGCTTATCGGGCAGATAACTGAAATCGCCTCCGCACTGTCGGCAATAATGCTCACCGTAGGTATTGCGGATGTAATCGATGGCCTCGTAGTTGTCGAGGTCGGTGATATTGAGCATCATATCTGATATCTGCCTGCGCACCTCCCTGTTGATATCGCGCTGCACAGTGCGGGGCTTGGTCTGATAGAGCTCGTAATACTGCTTGAGCGATATCGGCTGGCCGAATTTTACCAGAAGGTCCTCCTGGAAGTGGAAATAGTCGGAGTAATGATTCACCATCGGGAGAATCTGGATATCGGTCTGGAAGTTGTCGCGCTTGGCGGCGTCGAATGCCATACGCAAGTACCCTTGCGAGAATTCTCCAAGCCAGCGCTTGTCCTGATTTACGGCCTCGGGGAATATCATCACCGATCCACCGTCCAGCATTGTCTCGCCGGCCTCCTTGAATACATCAAAGTTCTTGTCGAGAGAGTCGATGCCGTCCATGCCGAGACGGAATGCCGGCAGCAGATGCCATGACCTCAGCACGCTGCCTATTACGGGTTTCGAGAACAGATCGGCCCTCGTGAAAATGCTCACCGGCCTGTCCATAAACGAGAACTCCACGGCCAAGGCGTCGTTTACCGCATTCTGATGGTTTGAGGCAATTATAAGAGGTGTTCCTACAGGAGGAACATTCTCCTTGCCTATCTGGTGGATGCGCCGGTAGTAAAATCGGTTGTGCCAAAAACCGACATACGCCCTTGCCATCCTGAAGAAAATTTCTCCTAATATGCTTCGCTTCTTGTTTTCTGCCATCTCAATGACCGCACAATACGGGTTAAACAATAATTTTGGTAAAGATACAACACTTTTTTATTTCTTGCAACAGAATTTGTCCAACAAATTCTCGCGCTTCAGAAGTCTCTGCACAGCAAAACGTCCTGTAACCAGAGCGTTGGGCAGTCCGCCCGGAGTCTGCAGCCACTGTCCTGCGAGATAGAAGTTGTCGAGGCCGTCCACAACTCCCTTGTGGACTTCCTTCTTCACCCATGGAGTCTGCACGAAACCCATGAAAGCGCCCTTGTAGGCACCGGTGAATCTGTTGAATGATTTTGGTGTAACCACCTCCACTGCCTGGAGCTTGCCCTTGAGCTG
>JAZQPB010000324.1:0-3854 GCA_045628165.1 Bacteroidales bacterium
TTGCTCTTCTCATTAATTTTGTTTAAAATTTCGGTGTATAAACAATACATTAACAGAAATAATAGAAATGTAAGTTATTCATAACATATTAATCGTACTACAAAGCCGAATTGCTCCGACTTCGAAATCTGCAAAATTTCATTCACATGGAGGCAAATTGGTTGCGTGTCGGTCTACGCTATATAGTGTGGGCCGTTACGTGCTATTTGTCCATGTGTAGGTATTGCAGAACCTCGAAGCAGCAAATATGCCACGTACGGCTGACACTTTTTTTATGTCGGGTAATTATGTTTTCGATTTACAAGAGTTTGAGCAGATTCGTAATATAATTTTGAATTATCAATTGTTTTCGTTGGAATCAATTGATGATATGACAGAAGAGGATTTGTAAATGTTGCAAAATTCATATTTTGTCAAAATTCCCAAAAAATCCCGTTTAGCTCTTGCAAAATCAATTTTTATCTTCTATATTTGCCAATCGAATCAATAATATCTAAACTTATTCATTATGCTGGTAGAATTCTCTTTCTCGAATTATAAATGCTTCAAGGATGAGGCTGTGCTTAATTTGGTGGCGGCTAATACCAAAAACAAGGATATTTATTCGCATACCACGGGATTCAAGTACAATGTCTTGAAGACCCTTGCCGTGTATGGTGCAAATGCAAGCGGCAAGACAAAACTTTTTGAGGCATTGAAGTTTATGAAAAGTATGGTTTGTCCGCCCAAGAGAGGAAATTCTCCTGACTTGGATTATTGGCAGAGTATATACGATCCTTTCAGGTTGAATACCGAGTCGATAAATGGCAACAGTGTGTTCAGCGTGCTCTTTATCGCTGACAATTTGCAATATCGCTATGCCTTGGATATTGACAGGGAGAAGATTCGTTCCGAAAAGTTGTTTGTTAAAAAACAGCGTGAGGTAAATATCTTCAAGCGAGAAGGTGACGAATGGAAGTGCAATCAGGAGTATATAAAGCCTGAGACAGAGAAACTCTTGTTGCCTATCGTGTCGCCTAATGTGCCGTTTCTCTCGGTGTTGGCTACTTTCAATCAGCAGTTTGCCCAAAATATCGTGAAATGGTTCAATGATTTGCAGATTATTTCAAACAATGATCTCAAGCAACCTATCTCTGCATTGAACAACGAGGAAGTGAAGCAGAAGATATTGGGTTTCCTAAAGGGCTTTGATATCAATATCGAGAATCTTGTTCCCAACGAGATTTCTTATGATGAGATTCCTGACAATCTTAAGCGGTTTGTGAATTCCGACAACTTGCCCGGCAATGGTAAATTATACAATGGCGTAAGGACAACCCATAAACTCTATAATGAGTTTTATGAGAATACAGGAACAACGGATTTTTCATTGGATGCCGATGAGTCGTTTGGCACCAACAGATTGTTTGGTATGAGTTGGCCGATTATCAATGCGTTGCAGAATGATTCCGTGCTTCTTATAGACGAGTTCGACAGCAGTATTCATCCTAATGTGCTGAAAAAGATAGTCAGTATGTTTTATGATTGTAATACTAAGTCGCAGTTGATTATCAATACTCAGAATTCGTCGTTGCTGAAAAACGATACAAAATCAACTCCTCTGTTTACTAAGGATCAGGTCTATGTGGTAAATAAAAACCGTTGGGGGGAGTCTTCGCTTTCTTCCTGGAGCGAATACAACGACTTGCGCAACAATATGGAAAGGATTTATCTGGAAGGCAATCTTGAGGGTGTGCCATATATCGAGGATGATTATTTGTTGAACCTAATGCAGAAATAGTTATGGGCAAGACTGTTAATAATGGCATTTGCATATTCTGCGAGGGAGATGTTAGCGAGCCTCAGTATCTGAATCATTTCCGCAAAATATCAATAAAATCTATCATTGTGAAGAAACAAGGTGGATTTCACGATTGCAATGAGTTTTTCCAACAGTGTGAGACTATGTTGGAAATAGATTCTTCGTTGAAGGAATTCAAGGACAACATTCAGAATGTCTGGTTTTTGTTTGATTATGACGAGCACGACAATTTCAAGGAGACTATTGATGATATCCGTAAAAAGGGATATGGTGGTGTGGCTTTCTCCAATATGTGTTTCGAGTATTGGATATTGCTTCACTTGATAAACCACAATGGCGATTATATAGATCCTGCACCGACAGGCAAGGGACGACATTCAGAGCGTCAGATTGCTATGATAAATAAGATACTTGATTCTACTAATCAGAAGGCTTATGTCAAGGAAGAGTTTTCTAAAAAGTTTTTTGAGTATCTTTTTGAAATAGATAGAACCACAAAGAATCCGAGAATTGTGGATGCGTGTATCCGTGCTGAAAAATTGCACCAAGAGAACATAAATGAAAGAAACGAGACTGGCATTTCGCCCTGTGGCCAATTCCGCAAGAAATCCTGTACTACCGTTTATCAATTGATTATGTCTTTGGGAATTGTGACCAAAACTCCATTCTGTGTCATCAAGGGCAAGGCATACCCATTGAAATTCATTCAGGGATCAAATTATAGGTATTACTATTACGACGGAGGCGATATGGTATTGGAGGAAGAAAAATTGGAAGACAATTTTGAGTTGCCTTCCGACTATGAATATTATTACACTGATTCTGATGGTCGTAATTTGGTTGTTCTGTCCAAAATCGAAAATAAGTTTGTGTTGAATAGGAAATCGATTCATTAAATTCCCCACAAAAAAAACGCTTCGCGTCAATTCCCTCTGACGCGAAGCGTTTCTATTATTATCTATCTGCGGAAATCCGCCTAATCTGCGTTATCCGCGTTCTGTATGCTTACAGGCAATTTGCTATTCATATTCCTGCCAGCTCTTGATCTGCAGATCCTCAGTGGCCATACGGCAGAAGGCCTCGATGAAGGCTGAGGCGAGTCTTGCGTTGGTGATGAGAGGAATGTTGTGGTCGATAGCGCCACGGCGGATCTTGTAGCCGTTGGTGAGCTCCTGCTTGGTGTGGTTCTTTGGAATGTTTACGATAAGATCGAACTTGTGGTCGTGGATCATATCCATAACATTAACCTTTGTGTCAGACTTCTCATCTGGAGCGGCAACTGCGATAGCCTTTGCGCCGTTCTGGTTGAGATAGTCGGCTGTGCCCTGAGTTGCGTAAACGGTGTAGCCAGCCTTTGCGAGAGCCTGAGCGGCGTCCAGAAGCGAAGCCTTCTCCTTGGCGGCGCCAGACGAGAGCATAATGGCCTTGTTCTTTGAAGGAAGGGCGTAACCTGTGGCAATCATAGAGTTGAGCAATGCCTCCTCGTAGGTGTCTCCCATACAGCCTACCTCACCTGTTGAGCTCATATCCACGCCGAGCACTGGGTCGGCATTCTGGAGACGTGCAAACGAGAACTGTGAGGCCTTAACGCCCATACGGTCGATATCGAACGCGCTCTTATCAGCCTTCTGATATGGAGCGTCGAGCATAATCTTGGTGGCGGTCTCTATGAGATTGCGCTTCAGAACCTTGGATACAAATGGGAACGAGCGTGAGGCACGGAGGTTGCACTCGATAACCTTTACGTCGCGACCCTTGGCGAGGAACTGGATGTTGAAAGGTCCGCTGATGTTGAGTTCCTTGGCAATGGCCTTGGCTATCTTCTTGATCTGACGGATTGTGGAAACCTTGATATCCTGGGCAGGGAACACCATTGTAGCATCGCCCGAGTGAACGCCAGCGTACTCAATGTGCTCTGAGATTCCGTACTCAACAACCTCGCCGTTCTGTGCAACGCCGTCGAACTCAATCTCGTTGGTCTCTGTCATAAACTGAGAGATTACTACAGGGTACTCCTTGCTGACCTCGCTTGCCATTTCGAGGAAGCGCTTCA
>JAZQPB010000325.1:0-12499 GCA_045628165.1 Bacteroidales bacterium
CTGAAGAAGGTGGACGACAAGGTGGAGGCCGGTGTTCCTATTGCCATTATCGGAAATTCGGGCGAGCTTACTTCCGGCCCTCATCTCCATTTTGAGCTGTGGCACAACGGCGCCCCCGTAAATCCTGAACATTATATTGCATACTAAGATAATTACGAATTACGAATTACGAATTACGAATTACGAATTGGCTCCAATCTGAACAGCAATTCGTAATTCGGATTTCGTAATTCGTAATTAAAAAAACTTGTAATCGAAAAAAATGAGAAGAATCGCTATATTGGGCTCCACTGGCAGTATAGGAACCCAGACTCTGGATGTGATACGCAGAAATCCGGAGAAGTTTTGCGCCGAGGTGATTACGGCTGGCAAAAACTGGGAACTGCTTGTGAAACAGGCTATTGAGTTTAATCCCAATGCCGTGGTGATAGCCGACAAGAGCAAGTATCAGCTCGTAAGGGAGGCTCTGGAGCAGTATCCTATAAAGGTGTATGCCGGCGCCGACGCCATCAATCAGGTGGTGGAGTTCGATACTGTGGATATCGTGGTGGCCGCCATGGTGGGATATTCGGGTCTGATACCTACTGTAAACGCTATCCGTCACAAGAAAACCATTGCCCTGGCCAACAAGGAGACTCTTGTGGCCGCCGGCGATATTGTAATACGCGAGGCTGTGGAAAACCGTGTGCCTATTCTTCCCGTGGACAGTGAACATTCGGCAATTTTCCAGTCGCTGGTGGGCGAGGACAATGAGATAGAGAAGATACTCCTGACCGCATCGGGCGGACCTTTCAGGGGAAAGAGCATTGATTTTCTACGCACTGTAAAGAAGGAGCAGGCTCTCAAGCATCCCAACTGGAACATGGGCGCCAAGGTTACGATAGATTCGGCATCGCTGATGAACAAGGGACTCGAGACCATAGAGGCCATGCATCTCTTTCAGGTGCCTATCGACAAGATAGAGGTTCTGGTGCATCCGCAGAGCATCATTCATTCGGGCGTTCAGTTCGAGGATGGATCGGTGAAGGTTCAGATGGGCGCTCCCGACATGAGGCTTCCCATTCAGTTTGCCATTGGATATCCCGAGAGATTGAAGAGCGATTTTCCGAGAGTGGATTTCTTCTCGTTGCCCAACGGTCTCACATTCGAGAAACCCGATCTAAATGTTTTCAGAAACCTTCAGCTCGCATTCGATTCGGCGCGCCGCGGAGGCAATATTCCATGCGCCATGAATGCCGCAAATGAGGTGGCGGTAAGGCGTTTTCTTGAGGATAAGATAGGTTTTGTGGAGATGAGCGACTTGATAGAGTGTACAATAAACAAGATTTCGTATATTTCAGCTCCAAGTTTGGATGATATAATCGCCACACACACAGAGGCTACAAGAATTGCTGAAGAAATTGTTTGATTTTTTTTTTTTTTTTTCTAATTTTACTTTACGTTTTTTTGTAAAAAAAGATGTATCTTTGGCAAATTGGAAAAAAGCAATTTTACGGTTTCGTTTTTTTTGTTTTTTTCGGTTGGGAGTCGTACTAAATGGCGAGACTTTGGCGAATTTAGGGCAAAAATTAAAAAACTAAAACTAAAAAAAATATAACAATGATCAATCATCAGATTCCATCCCAAAAATCGGTTACGATGTGGGTAACCTTGGCGGTAGATTTGCTGGTTCTCAACCTGTTGTTGTGGATCAGCATGAGGTTTATGCCTACTCTTGATGTTCCTTTTGCGTTTATAATCTGGAACCTGTCGTATCTGGTGGCCTATACCATAATGCCTCCTCTGGCCATTGTGCGTCTGGTGCGAAACGACTTTGTGATGCAGCGCAGCCTTTGGACCAGCGTGCTGGTGATAGTGCTGTTCCTTACCGGAAACTTTCTCTGCAAGAATATTGGAGTAAGCAATCTGCACGTAATGGTGCTGGCTATATGCACGGTATTGTCGCTTCTGCTGGCCAGATTCATCGACAAGAAAATTGCATCAGTAATGCGCTCCAACAATTACGACAACTGCGATGTGGTTTTTCTGGGAGCCGGTGTAAATCTCCGCGAGCTATACAATACCATCAAGGACCCCGGCACGGGATACAATGTTCACGGATATTTCCAGGACAAGGAATCCAAGAACCTGAGCGGACTGCTTCCGCTGCTTGGCTCGGTGAGCGATGTTGTAGACTATCTGAAGGACCACAAGGTGGATTGCGTGATATGCAATCTCGACCAGTCGTATGAGGAAGACATCAAGCGCGTAATCAATTACTGCGAAAACCACCTCGTGAAATTCTACTCGGTGCTCAATACCAAGAACTACATGAACCGCGCCATGAACCTCGAGTTCATCGACCAGTATCCTGTAATCTCCATGAGATACGAGCCGTTGTCCAACCCATTCAACCGCGGCATCAAGCGCACATTCGATCTCCTATTTACAGTGCCGGCCACCCTGCTTCTGCTTCCGGTGATGCTGATAGTTGCTATAATAATAAAGTGCAGCTCGCCGGGTCCGATATTCTTTGTTCAGGAGCGTACCGGCAAGGACGGAAAGAATTTCAAGTGTTTCAAGTTCCGCAGCATGAAGGTGAACAAAGACGCCGACAAGGTGCAGGCCACAGCCAACGACCCGAGAAAATATCCATTCGGCAATTTCATGCGCAAGACCAACCTCGACGAGCTTCCTCAGCTTTTCAATGTGCTGAAGGGCGATATGAGCCTCGTGGGACCGCGTCCGCACATGCTGGCCCACACCGACCAGTACGGCAATCTCGTGGATAAGTACATGGTTCGCCACTACGCCAAGCCCGGCATTACAGGATGGGCCCAGGTAACGGGTTCGCGCGGCGAGACCAAGGAGCTCTGGCAGATGGAGGAGCGCATTCAGAAGGATATCTGGTATCTCGAGAACTGGAGCCTCTGGCTCGATATCCGTATCATCTGGCGCACATTCACCAACGTTCTCTTCAACAGGGACAAGGATACAGCATACTAATAACATACATCTATACAAGGCGTCGTCTCGTTCAAGCAAAAATTTATTGAGCGTGACGGCGTTTTTTATTATACAAAATTTCAGGAGATGAAGATTTTAAATTCGGCGCAGACCCACGAGCTGGATTCCCTCACCATGGCGGTCCAGAATATCACATCGCTTCAGCTGATGGAGCGCGCGTCACAGAGAATCACCGGGCAGATAATGAAAATAGTGCCAGACTATGCCCAAAGACGTTTCCTCGTATTCTGCGGAGGCGGCAACAACGGCGGCGACGGCATGGCCATAGCGCGTATGCTGCATCAGCGCGGTGCAAGTGTGGAGTGTCTGGCGCTCAGATGTTTCAGCCGATACAGCCCCGACTATACAGCCAACTACAACAAAAACGTATCAGCTGGCATATCCCGCGATATAACGGGAACCGTGGATTTGCCCGAGATTCAGGATTCAGATATTGTGATAGACGCCATTTTCGGGTCGGGGCTCAGCAGGCCGCTGCGGGGTCTTGCAGCTGATGTGGTGGAATATATCAACGTATCAGCTGCCATGGTGATAGCCGTGGATACTCCATCGGGGCTGCCCGACAGCAGTATTCCAGCTGATGGCGATACAGTAATCAGGGCCAGCTGTACGATAGCCATCCAGACGCCGTTTCTGTCGATGATGCTGCCTGAGTGTCAGGATTTTGTGGGCGAATTGCGCATTGTGGATATCCAGCTCGACGGGGCATCGATGGGCGCCATGGAGTCGCCTTACAATTTAACCACATTAGCTGAAATAAAAAAAATGTATAAGCCGCGCGCCAAATTCTCGCACAAGGGAACATTCGGACACGCGCTTATAGTGGCCGGATCGTACGGCAAGGGCGGCGCGGCGGTGCTCTGCGCGAGGGCTTGCCACAGGGCCGGGGCTGGCCTCGTGACGGCGCATATCCCGGCCTCGCTGATGGAGATAATGCAGGTGGCATCGCCCGAGACAATGGTGGATGCCGATGCCGACAGACTGATGGTGACCTCGCTGGGCGATATCAGCAGATACAAGGCTGTGGGCGTGGGACCGGGCCTGAGAACTATGGAGCCATCCGCTGCAATGCTCCGCAGCCTTCTGATGAATGCGTCACAGCCTCTGGTGCTGGATGCCGATGCGCTCAATATCCTCTCGGTCGATGCGGACTTCGGGCGTATTGTGCCAGCTGATACCATAATTACTCCGCACCCCAAGGAGTTCGAGAGGCTTTTCGGCAGGACTGCAAGCTCGCTGGAGCGTCTGGAATTGGCACGCGCCAAATCGGAGGAGCTTGATATAATAATTGTGCTGAAGGGCGCGCATACCGCTGTGTGCCACAAGGGAAAGGTGTATTTTAACAATACCGGAAATCCGTCGATGGCCACGGCCGGCAGCGGCGATGTGCTTACTGGCATTATTACGGCGCTGCTCTCGCAGGGCTATGCCCCGGTTGAGGCCGCGCTGATGGGTGTGTGGGTGCACGGAATGTCGGCCGATCTGGTGGATGTGCCTCAGGGACTTCTGGCAAGCGACATCGTGGAGCATCTTCCAGCGGTGTTCAGGCAGTTGGCGTGATTATTTTTCCCGATTTTGATGTCCCGATTTGGGTAGGATTATTATTTTTTTTATTTTTGGTGCGTATTGAATAACTAAAAACTATATTACTATGAACAGAATCAAACTAATTTTATCATCGTTGATGATAGCGCTGCTGTGCATTGCGGCATCGTGCAAGGGAAGCGGCGGCGACGACCCTACACCCGACAATCCGGCTGGTCCCGACAATCCAACACCTCAGGAGACCGCCAAGTATCTCACCGCCGCGGAGTTCCAGTCGTCGTATTGGAAGGGCAAGCAGAAGGATGAGAATATCATGGGCCCTGTGGAGCTGAAGGTGAGCGCCTCGCAGATGGATCTTGTTTACTACTATTCCGACGGATTGTCGAAAAACAACAAGAACTACAAGCAGAAGACCGTAAAGATTTCGCCTTATACATTTGATGCCAAGTCCGGCAAGTTTTCCGGCACCGGCGACGACAAGGTGACCTACGCCGGCGAGCTGTTCTCAAAGACTCAGCTGCAGATTACTCTTCCGTCGGAGACTGTTACATTGTCGAAGCAGTAGAGCCTGATGGCGGTCTTACTTCCTGCGCGCTAATCATCGTCTTCCTCTTCTTCCTCGTCGTCGTATTCCAGTTTGCTGTTGTCAAGAGATGTGATTCTGAATCCCGATAGCGACACATCGTCGATCTGCTCCTGACTTCCGCGCCACTGGGTAAGGCTGTCGAGGAAGAATTTTTGTATATCTTCGGTATTTTCTATTTTCGACGCTTCTATTATAAGGTTGGCGAATTTCCGGCGTCCCATCTTCTTGCCGCTCTCCTGGCCGAACTGGTCGGCGTATCCATCCGAGCACATCAGCAGAAAATCGTTTTCGTATATCATTACCTGATTGTCTTCCCACTGGAAGTCGTCGTCGGGGTCGGTGTTGCCTACCGATCGCTTGTCGCTGTTTATGATTGTGAGCTCGCCATCGCGCACGAGATACAGCGGCCTGTACGCTCCTGCAAAATGCAGCATGGTATTGCGCGAGTTTATCATGCACAGTCCCATGTCCATGCCGTCTATTCCGCCCACCTTGTTGTGCAGTCCGTTGATGGATTCGAAAATCTTGTCGTTCAGCATTCGTATTATGTCGGATGGCGTGTGCTCCACTTTCAGGTTCTGGAGTATCTCGTCGAGGAATACCTTGCCCATCATGGATAGGAATGCGCCCGGCACACCGTGGCCCGCGCAGTCGCAGTGGGCCAGATATTTGCGGCCGAATTTCTCGTCTATCCAGAAAAAGTCGCCCGATACAATGTCCTTGGGCAGTATCAGCAGAAAACTCTGCGAGAATATCTTGTGCAGCTGGGCCTGGCTCGGCATCAGGGCCGTCTGTATGGTGGATGCGTATTCTATGCTCTTGGTAAGGTCCTTGTTCTTGAGCTCTATCTCGTTGCGCTGTTTGGTAATCTCGTTTTCGGCTGATTTGAGTGTGGAGATGTCGGTATCCACGGCCACCACCTGGATTAGTTTCCCGTTCTTATCTACTACCGGGGTCAGCGTGCTCTGTGTCCATATCTCCTGTCCGCTGCTGTTGGTGTGTGGCAGCGAAAACGATACAGATTCCACCTTCTCGTATACCTGTGTGAAATAGTGGATGGATTCTTTCTGGCGGATGGTGTCCTTGTAATATGCGCTGTCCTTTATGTAGTCCTCAAATTTGTATCCGTACAGCTTGGTGAAACCCTTGTTGCCCCATATCAGGTTTCCGCTGTTGTCGAGTATCACCACCGAGTTTTCGGTATTGGTGAGGGCCACCGACATAGTCTGCAGCTGGGCCTGGCTCTTCTCGTATTCGTTGTTGGTTTTCTGGAGGTTTATGGTTTTCTCTTCCAGGAGTTTCTGCTTGCGCTTGGCCTTGCGGTCGGTGTAGAAATTCACTATCGATGTCTCGAGATACGATGCTATGTTGCGTATTATGCCGAGGTGGTAGCTGTTGAAATAGTTTTTTATCTTGTTGTGGATTTTCAGCACGCCTATGGTCATGTCGTTGTCGAACAGCGGCATGTATACCGCCGAGCCCGACATCATGGAGTCTATCTTGTATTTGCTGGTATCCAGATAGTTGCTTGCCTGCTTCTCGTAGTCTTCCATTACAATGTTCTTGTTGTTGAGATAGCAGTATACATTCATGTTGTTCATGAAATCGAGGCTGTATCTTGCAAACGGCATTACCTCTCCGTTCATTATGAACGAGCTGAAATCGAGGCTGTTGTGCGGGCCGTTGTATATGCCTATGCCTATGTTGTCGGTCTGGAAAAACTTGTTGATCTCGTTGTATGTGGTTGTGTATATGTCCTTTAGCGTAAAGTTTTTAATGATGTTTTGTCCGGCCTTGCTCAGGAGGCTCAGTATCTGTATGTTCTTGTTGTGGGTTTCCTCCTGGTCGTTGAGCTTGGCGGTTACGGTCTTCAGGTTTTCCATGCATTTCTGGAGCGATGCCTGCGATTTTCTGAGCTCCATCTGTCCCTTGCGCCATATTATGAGTGCCACGCATACTATCAGGCCGGCTATTATCATGAAAATGGTGAATATACCGAGGCCCGATTTCCACAGTGTGGCCGATACGCTTATGTCCACCGATATAGGGTTGGTTACGGCCACGTCCTCTATTCTGGCCCTGGCCTGAAAACTGTATGATCCCGGAGCCAGCTGATGGTACAGATATTCCTTCTGAGTGGACCATTGCGCCCAGTCGAGGTCGTGGTTCACCAGCCTTGCCGAAAATTCCAGCGTGCTGTGTGTCAGCGAGTCGGTGCCGCCTATGGCCTCGCCGTCCAGCTCTATCTTCAGCTTGTTGCTCTTGCCCGATAGCGATATGTATGCCGGGAGCTCGCCGTTGCCTGTGTATATCAGAGTGTCGTTTGCGTATATTGTTGATATACGGCAATATATCTTGACGGGGTCTACTCCAAGGCACGGCTTTACCGACAGCATGGTGAGTGCCGCCGTAATTATCAGGCATATATGTCGCATCAGGTGAATCATGGTGCTAAGGTAAGAATTTTTTGCTAATTAGTCCAAAAATTTTCTTAATAATTTGCAATTGTCCGATATAATGGAATCCAATATTGTGCCAATCCTTTCTATGGCTTTGGCAATCATCCATTTGCCCTCGTTTTTTGGTACGGTATGGTTCGAAATCCCTCTCAATTCGGCATATCTGATTCCCTCCATGGCGCAGGTGTATGCCACGGCGGCCGATTCCATGGTCTCGATATCAGCTGGAAAATTCCTCAGCAGCATGTCTATGTGGTCTTTGCGCGTGCATATCCGGTTTACAGTGTTTATTTTAGCGCAGCTGATGGCGAGAGATTCTGCAATCTCCACCGATACGGGAGTAGGAATGGCGCCGTCTGCAAACGGGTGGCTATCAGCTGATACGAAACTCGATCCTACCACCGGGCACATGGATCCGTCGGGATTCTCCATGGCGCAGTCGGCAAAGGCCACCGAGCTGGACATCACCGCGCCACCGAGCTCTGTGCCAGTATCGTATGCTCCGGCTATGCCTGCGGAAATCACCAGTTCGTATTCTCCGCCGGCGAGTGCCCTGGCCGTGTGGTAGCCAGCCTGAAACATTCCTACGCCGTAGATTAATATATCCACCCCATCAGCTGCACTGAAAATGCGGCCGGGCGCATCTGCCGATATGCACGGATACAGTATGCTGGAGCCCTTGAGCTCCTGCGCGCAGGCGGCGCATATTAATAGTTTTCGTGAAGTTTTCATTTTGAGTTGCAATATTATAAAAATATGATTTAATTTTGCAGTCTGCATTTCAGCTGACACAAATTTACGAAAACTTTTGATATTAGATGGCAGAATTTATAGAAAAAGGTGCTGACAACAGCACAGGGACCCGCTATCTCAAGATAGAGCGATACAATACCGAGATCACCGAGGGCATTGCCGGATCGGTGCACAGCATTCTGGACTCCATAGGCGAGGACACCGGACGCGACGGACTCCGCGATACGCCCATGAGGGTGGCCAAGGCTCTGCAGTTCTGTACTCAGGGCTATCAGATAGACCCCAAGAAGATTCTGGAGGGCGCTCTTTTCAGGGAGGACTATTCGCAGATGGTATTAGTGAAGGACATAGAGCTGTATTCGATGTGCGAGCACCACCTGCTGCCTTTCTTCGGCAAGGCTCATGTGGCGTATATCCCCAACGGCACCATCACCGGCCTGAGCAAGATAGCCCGTGTGGTGGATGCCTACGCGCGCCGCCTGCAGGTGCAGGAGAGGCTCACCGAGCAGATACGCGACTGCATACAGGAGACCCTGAAGCCTCAGGGAGTGGCCGTAGTGATAGAGGCTCACCATCTCTGCATGATGATGCGCGGTGTGCAGAAACAGAACTCCATTACCACAACTTCCGCATTCTCAGGCTCTTTTCTCAGCAACAAGATTACGCGCGAGGAGTTTTTGAGGCTGATACAGCCCAGTCTGCACTGATGCGGAAAAAAATTGTGAATTTTTAATTTTTTAGTTTCGAAAAAATGATATAAATTGCGCGGTAATTTATATATGTGTATAAACGATTAAATCATAAGATGAAACCATTGAATATTGCGATTCTTGGCTGCGGCACAGTAGGTGGCGGTGTTGCCAAGATTCTTACAGAGCAGAAGGAGCTTCTCTCTAAGCGCGCCGGCCGCGAGATCAACCTCAAGGTGATAGCAGAGCTCAATCCCGAGGCCGCTATCAAGCGTTTTGGCCTGGACGCCAAATATTTCTCTAAGAACAGCATCAAGGAGATTATCGAGATGCAGGATATCGACCTCGTGGTAGAGACCATGGGCGGCAAGAGCGATTTCGTTCACGATACATGCCTCAATGTATTGAAGAGCGGCAAGAACCTCGTGACAGCCAACAAGGCCCTGCTGGCCGAGCGCGGCGCCGACATTTTTGCCGAGGCCGAGGCCAGGAGTCTCCAGCTCGGATACGAGGCCGCCGTATGCGGCGCCATTCCTATCATCAAGGGCATCAAGGAGTGTTTCACCGGCGATATCATCGAGCAGGTGAGCGGTATCATGAACGGCACCAGCAACTACATCCTTACCCAGATGCAGTATCAGGGTCTCGATTTTGCCGAGGCTCTCAAGCTTGCACAGCAGAACGGCTATGCCGAGGCCGACCCGAGTCTCGACATCAACGGCGGCGATGCGTCGCACAAGCTCATCCTCCTGCTGAAACTCGCTTTCGGCCTGGATGTAACAATGGACGAGCTCTCCATTGCCGGTATTCAGAAGATCACCAAAAACGATATGGATTTTGCCAAGGAGATCAACGCCTCCATCAAGCTGATCTGTTTTGCCAAGCTCGAGGACAGCAAGGTATACGCCATGGTTCGTCCTATGGTGGTAAAGAATGCCAATACACTGTCGAGCGTGAACTTCGCTGTAAACGCCGTGCGCCTCGACAACAAGTATTCCGATACCCACTTCCTGATAGGCAAGGGCGCCGGCAGCTCCGAGACCGCCATGTCTATAGTATCTGATATCGTATTCATAGCCCGTCACGGCGACGTGCCTGCATACAAGGAGGAGAGCAAGTATACTCTCGGCGACAGCAAGAAGGTAAGCTTCCCATACCTTATCTCGTTCCGCACCAACAACTTGCCAGGCACCACCGGCCTTATCACCACAGCCATCGGCAAGCAGGGCATCAATATCGAGACCGTGGGACACAACCGTTTCAACGGCGATACAGCCGACTTCTCCATCGAGACCGAGAGCTGCACACTTGAGTCCATCGAGAAGGCCATCGAGGAGATCAAGACCATTAAGAGCGACCTCCTGCTCGAGGAGCCAAAGATTCTCCCAATCCTTTATTAATACACTTGCTATATGAACAATTATTTCTATATATCTGAATCAACAAATTCGCAGGAAGGTCCGGTTTCGGCAGATGAGCTGATAAAGCATATAAAGCCAGAAACCATGATCTGGCGTCCTGGAATGGCCGAGTGGTCTGCCGCATCCACAGTTGCCGAGATAGCCCAGATGCTGATGCCTCAGCCCGGAGCGCCGGTATCGCAGATGGCTTCGGGTTTTGTAGCTGATGGCGGTTCTTATGCCTCCCAGCAACCGATGCAGGGCTATCCCCAGCAGAACGGTGGCTATCAGCAGCAGCCGATGCAGGGCTATCCCCAGCAGAACGGCGGCTATCCGCAGCAGCCGATGCAGGGCTATCCGCAGCCTAATGGCCCAGTTGACGACAGCGATTTCTTCCCTAACTACAAGGAATGGTCGATAGCGCTGCTCATATTCTCGATATTCTCTGTCTTTATACATCTGCTGAATGTGATACCGGTGGTATTGTCGATAATTTCTCTCGTTAAGGGCGGTTCGATAGACCGTTACAATATGATGGGCGACAAGATAAACGCTAAATATACATCTCAGACTGTCAAGAAGTTGTTGACAACAGGTCTTATAGTTATGATTATATTTATCGTTATCGGCATTATCGTTTTGGCCAACAGACGGTATTGATATTTTAGATAATCGGTCTTAATGTCCAGAAAGATAATTAATATTCTGATTGCCATTGCTGCTGTGTCGCTCATAGCAGCAATGGCAATTATTTATCATGACGTAAATCCGCTGGAAAGCAGCAAGTTTCCGCAGTGCGCGTTTTACAAGGCTACCGGCTACTTGTGCCCCGGTTGCGGAGGCCAGCGCGCGTTTCATTATCTGCTGAGGGGCGAGTTCGGCGAGTCGTTTGCCCAGAACCAGCTTCTCTGGATAGGTACGCTTTATATAATACTGCTGCAGATACTGCGCATTCCGTCCCCATCCGGCCGGCTGGGCCGTATCAGGGAGCATCTGTCGGGAGCCGGCGCGTGTGCCGCGTGGATAGTGGCAATTCTGGCTTTCGGCGTTTTGCGTAATGTATTTTGATAATTCTCATTTATAAACTTTTTTATACAGCTAATACCATGTTAAAGAAAATCTTATTGGGCGGGTTTGTTTTGGCCATGTCATTGCAGGCCGGAGCCCAGCAGTCGGGTTTCCAGTTCACTACAATCAAGGAAAACCCTATTTCAAGTGTCAAGAATCAGAACCGCAGCTCTACATGCTGGTGTTTCTCCACATTGAGCTTTTTCGAGAGCGAGCTTCTGCGTATGGGTCAGAAGGAGTATGATTTCTCGGAGGCTTTTGTGGTAAACAAGACCATGATGGACCGCGCCGTAAAGGCTGTGCGCACACATGGCGACGTATCGTTCTCTCCGGGCGGTTTTGCATCTGATGTGGAATACTGCTGGAAACATTACGGCATTATCCCGCAGGACGCCATGCCGGCTATGGGAAGTCTTCAGGGCCTTCAGCTGCCCAACAACAACGAGCTCGACAAGGTGGCCGGCGCTTACGTGAAGTCTATTACAAGCATGGAGGACGGGCCTCTCTCTCCACTCTGGAAACAGGGTCTCCAGTCTATCTACGATGCTTACCTCGGCAAGTGTCCGGAGAAATTCACCTACGATGGCAAGGAGTACACTCCAAAATCTTTTGCCGAGTCGCTCCCCATCAAGATCGACGATTATGTGACAATCTCGTCGTTTACCCACGTGCCATTCTACGAGAAGTTCGTTATCGAGGTTCAGGACAACTGGCGCTGGGCCCAGGCCTACAATGTAACAATGGACGAGATGATGCAGGTGATAGACTATGCCATCGACAAGGGCTACTGCATAGCCTGGGGTACAGATGTATCTGAGCAGGGATTCTCGCGAAACGGAATTGGACAGCTTCCCGATGTTGAGAATATGTCGCTCACCGGCAGCGACATGGCCCGCTGGACCGGCATGACCAGCAGCTATGAGAAGCGCGCCTTCCTCACATCCAAGCCTCTTCCCGAGATAGAGCCTACTCAGGAGCTCCGCCAGAAGGGCT
>JAZQPB010000326.1:0-2672 GCA_045628165.1 Bacteroidales bacterium
GCTCTACCAACTGAGCTACTCCCGCAGTTATTGTTTTTGTCGACTATTTTGTTTAAGAACCTCAATCTTTTTTCCTGATTGCGATGCAAAGGTAAGGCGGATTTTTGGTTTGTGCAAATTTTTCGGCAACTTTTTTTCAACTTTTTTTCTAAGCATTGCCGTCAGCTCTGATAATCAATTTTTTAGTTTACGAAAAAATATTGCCATCAGCTGATATAAAAACACTCCCGAAACAAAAAAAACACGCAATATTGCTCCGTATCGAAAAAATGGAGTATATTTGCGCCACCAAAATTTTTTTTAATTGTTCAACTAATTGTTATAACATGAAAAGTAACTACACAAAACACGTATTAGCTGCTATAATAATAGGAGCAGCCGTTTCGGGATGCCACAAGAACGATGACCTGTCACTCCAGGCCGACGACCAGCCTCTATACATCAACGGCAAGGACTACACCACTTGGAGATTCATAGACGAGGTATCGAGGGAGTGCTACTACTGGGACGAGAAAATCCCCTCCAGGCTGGACTACACCAAGTACGACACCCCGTATGATTTTTTTGACGAGGGCATCAGATACAAGGACGACCATTTCTCGATGGTGGTGAACGACTACAACTACACCCAATCGTATTTCGACAACGAGATGAAGACCGACGGCATAAACATGGAGCTGTTTCTGGAGGAGGGCGAAAACGTGATAGCCGTGGTAAACTATGTATACGACAACACTCCGGCCAGCAACTCGGGCCTCAGGCGAGGCAGCGTGATAGAATCGGTGGACGGCCAGAGGCTTACCGTAAGCAACTTCGAGACTCTGCTGAACAGGCAATCGTGCACTTACACATACTCCAACGCCAGCATCGACGAGAACGGCGAAATTTCCTACGGCAACAACCTGAAGACCACCGCCCAGATTACCAAGCGCACCTGCAAGATAGACCCGATACTCGCATCGTATTGCGACGAGATAGGCGGCCGCAAGTACGGATACCTGCTGTACGACGCATTCACCGAATCCACCGCCGACATAATGAACGCCATAGCCCGGATGCAGAAATCCGAGCCCACCGACCTGATACTCGACCTCAGGCTTAACGGCGGCGGATACGTGAACACTCTCGACACCCTGGCATCGATGCTGGTGCCCGACGGCAACGAGGGCAAAACATTCATAGAGACCCAATACAACAAGAACTTCACCGAATACCTGAGAGCCACCGAGGGCCCCGACTTCGCCAAGGAGAAGTTCGTGAGCATATCGCCCAAGCTCAACCTCCAGAACCTCTACGTACTCATATCAGCTAATAGCGCGAGTGCAAGCGAGGAGCTGATATCGGGCCTGATGCCGTACATGAACGTGGTGACCATAGGCGAAAACTCCTACGGCAAATACACCACCAACATACTGCTGAACAACGAGATGAACGGCCGCGACGACAACGGAATCCCCTACAGCGACTGGGCGGTATACATCACCATAGGCACCTGCGTAAACTCGCTTGGCGAGATGAACTTCAAGGACGGATTCACACCCGACTTCAAGGTCGACGATCCCATCTGCCATCAGCTGGGCGACCCCGAAGAGCCGCTCCTGAGCAAGGCACTCCAGCTGATATCGGGCAATCTGGCCAAGAGCGCGCATCCGGCCGCCGGCATCAACAGGACACGCATAGCAAGCCACGGCAAACCCCGCATCACCCACGGCGCTATGATAAAGAAAATGTAAGAAAAAAACTCCCGAAAATATTTGGAAAGAAATAATAAATCATCTATTTTTGAGAATTGAAAAAATACATTTTTAACACTAATACCAAATGATAAAGACAGACATTTACGATGCCGCCAAAGGCGTAAAGATCTATACCATCGGCAACAGCAAGGGCATGACAGCCTCGTTCATAGAGCGCGGAGCCACAATGATAACACTCTGCACCCCCGACAAGAACGGCAACATAGAGAATGTGGTAGTACAGCTGAAAGACTACGACGAGTACGTGAAAAACACATGCTACATAGGAGTAGTGCCCGGCCGATACGCCAACCGCATAGGCAAGTGCAAGTTTACACTCGACGGCGTGGAATACAAGCTGAACGCCAACGACGGACAGAACTCCCTGCACGGAGGCCCTCACGGATTCCACGAGAAAGACTGGACCGTAAAGTGCGGCGGCGAGAATACCATCACATTTGAGTACGTAAGCCCCGACGGCGAGGAAAACTTCCCCGGAACACTCACCGCATCCGTTACATACACCGTAACAGAGAACAACGAGCTCGACATCCACTACCAGGCCACCACCGACAAGGCCACCATCGTAAACCTCACACAGCACGCCTACTTCAACCTCAGCGGCAATTTCAAGACACCGTCCATTGCCGACTACGCAGTAATGATAAACGCCAACGCCATTACAGAGGTAGACAGCGAGAGCATCCCCACCGGCAAGATAGCCCCAGTGGAGGGCACCGACTTCGATTTCAGGAAGTTCCGCCGCCTGAAAACCATCAGCGGATTCTGGTACGACCACAACTACTGCCTGAACAACAACAACGACTGCAAGGTACTGGCAGCCGAAGTGGAGGACCCCGAAAGCGGCCGCATCATGAAGGTATTCACCAACGAGCCGGGAATGCAGTTCTACACCGGCAACTTCCTCGACGGCAC
>JAZQPB010000327.1:0-12116 GCA_045628165.1 Bacteroidales bacterium
AACGGCGGGCACGTGGGCCCGCCAAAACAGCTGACAATGCAACTCAACAAGAGCTACAAAGTGGCTGTCTTGGCGGACCTATGTGTCCGCCGTTAATGATATACGATTTTAATATTGTAGGGTCGGACCCGTGTGTCCGACCGATTATTCTTCTTCCAAATACCTCTCAACTTGTTCCTTCAACTCGGGAATATCAGTTTGGATTATCTCCCAAAGAACACGTGTATTTATCTTATAATAATCGTGTACAAGAATGTGACGCATTTTTTCTATTAAATCCCATTGTGTATCAGAATGGTTCCTTTTGAAATCTTCAGTAAGTTTATATACAGCTTCTCCAATAATTTGAACATTATATGTTGTAGCGTGCAAATGCAAAACATCATTTTCAAATTGCTCAAAAGTAAAGCCTTTTGTAAATTCCTCCACTTTAGATATGGAAGCCATAATATGTTCCAATCTTCCTCTATCCCTAGGCTGCTCTCTCATATATCAAAACCTTTTGACGTTCTACATTCTCCCTGGCGAATGGGAGGATATCTCCATCAATCACCAAATCAACAGGCTTACCAAGAATATTCTCCAAGTCGCAAATCATAGCCATAAACTGCAATCCCATTCTTGTACCTTCCTTAAAGGTGATGAGAATATCCACATCGCTGCTATCAGTCTGCTCTCCAACAGCATACGATCCAAAAATCCAAGCCTTTTCAATAGGTTTGGTTTTCAGATAATCCGTTATTAATTGTATGAGTCTTGCGTCCATAGCAAATGTCTTTTTTGTTTGTAACAAAGATACATACAATTAATGGAAATACAAAATATTTTTTTGAAGTGAAATTACGATTGTTAGAAAGATCCTTCGCTACGCGAAAAGGGTTCGGAACGGCACACGGGCCGTTCCCTACAAATGAATATCCATAATAAAATAACGGCGGGCACGTGGGCCCGCCAAAACAGCTAACAATGCATCTCAATAGAAGGGATACAAAGCGGCTGTCTTGGCGGACCTATGTGTCCGCCGTTAATGATAACGATTTTAATATTGTAGGGTCGGACCCATGTGTCCGACCGAGGGGAAGGGGGTTACTTGTTGCAAACCCTCTTAATCTCAACGGTGCTGTCGAATTTTGCGGCCTTCAGATCTACGGGCTTATCATCCTGCGTGATCTCGATTCCAAAATTCTGACAAACCGTATTCACATACCAAAGGGCAAGTTTGGTGCGACGTTGGAAAAGAATGAAGGAGAACAAATCTCTTACCGATACAAATCCACCGTCCTTGATTATGTAATACAATCTTGAAATGTAGTAATTGTAGTACATTCCCATATTGTTTTCAGCCAATTGGAGTTTTCCATCCTCGGAAAGGGCATTCTCGTTGATTGCCTCCAAATCGTTGTGATAATCCTCCAAGTTGCTGTAATAATCCACCTGCTGCATTACCGACAAGATGAATTCCTTCTCTGACCTCTGCTCCATAAGATAATCACGACTATCTTCCCACAATTGGTGAAGCATATCCATATACTCTGATGCCTTCAAGTCATCATCAAGTATCAATTGCGCCAATGACTCTGGCAACAATTTCGATACATAGTCTTCCTCTGTGTACTTTGCCATTATTCTTTGTCTCCTTTTATAGCGTTACATTTTCTACATAATAATTGAAGATTCTCTGGTACCGACTTGCCACCATTGTTCATTGCCACAATGTGGTCAACTTGGAAAACGCCCTTCACCAACGACATTCTGCCACATTTTGCACACTTGTATTGACCGTTGGGCTGCTTGGCGTTGAAGAACACACCCTCACGCAAACGTGACTCATAACGTGGATCGATTTCCCTTATCTGCTGAAGTGTCAACTCATCAAGATTACGACGACCATACTTCACATTTTGGTCAAGTTCATCGTAGATATCAGGACGGCGGATTTTCAACATCTCAACATCAACCTGCTTGAGGAAATACGCCTTGCGACCAAAGAACAACTTGATGATTTCCTGTTCCTGACTGTCCCAAAGATTGTCCAGATACTCGTCCTGAGCCCTTGCTCCAAAATCCTGATCGTAAATATACTGGGCAATTTTCTTGATATCAAGACGGCTGCGGTCAACCTCCTCAAATGGATAGAACTTAGGAGCATTGTCCTTCTGACAATAATATCTTAGGATATTGAGAACATCGGCACGGCGATATGGAGGAATCATATAGCCATAGAAGTAACTCTCGAAACACCTTGCCTCAAGTTCATCGAGAACTTCGTCGGTTGGATATTCCACATCCTTGAGGTCGAATTCCTCCATAAGATACGGAAGGTCGTTGAGCATCTGCTTGTAAGCCTCCATCGAACTGTCGTAAACAATCACCTGACACTGAACATCGCCCTCGTTTTCGGTGGTGTACTGGAAAACGTACATTCCAACTGGAACACGCTGCATAAAATCGATTTTCTCCCACTCAGAGGTATCCACCTGACTATCGAGAATTCTCGCAAACTCCTCAATCTTCGAGATTGCAATAGTGCGGATATTCCTTTCAAGTTTATCGTATTCAGGATCGTTGAACTCGTTGTCGCCGTTGAAAATAGTCTCTGGGTTAACCCACATAATATTCTCGTTCCAATCATCCACAAACGAAACAATGTAGGCCTCCTCGGTACCGCCGGCGGCTGGTCCACGGAGCGCACGGCCAATCATCTGAGTCATCAGGATTGTGGAGGTGGTAGGACGGGCAAGGAAAACGGTCTTTGTCTGAGGCAAATCAACACCCTCGGTTAGGATATTGACATTCACCAAAACCTTGAGTTTGCCTTCCTGATACTCCTTGATTTTGCGCTCATTGTCCTCCTTGGAAATTGAAACGCCTGTGGTTGAGTCAATAATCTGAGAAACCACATAATCGGCAATTCTTCCCTTCTCGTTGAACAACTTGCAAAGAGCAATTGCGTGAGGAATGTTGGTGACAAACACAATGGTAGGGCCGTACATCTCTGCATCCTCGAAATACTTGTTGACGATAAAACGGTTACGGTTGGCATTCTCAGCCATCTTGTTCGCAATATCATCAGGCAGAATATCGAGTTGCATTATCTTCTTGATCTCGTCGAGGCTGATATCAGTAAACTTCTCGTCGGTATAGAAAATTTTCTGAATTGGCTTTGAGAGGATTCGTCGGTTTATCAAATCCTGAAGACTTACAGAATAAGAGATTCCGAGGTCGTTGTTTACTGCAACACCGTCGCTGTTAACTCCGTCCATATAAATCTTTGCCAACAAACCCTGCTCACTTTCAGAGGTACGTGTTGGTGTAGCGGTAAGACCAAGGATTTTAACATTCTCAACTCTTTCCTTCACATAGTTGATTACCTTTCTATATGTCTTGGCAGTAGAATGGTGTGCCTCGTCAACGATAAGGAAAATCTGCTTCTCGTTCTCAAGCCAAGGGTCAAGACGTTCGAGATTCCTACCTATGCTGTCCTTGCTGATTACGAGCAAGTTGTCGGTAGACTGAATATGGATTGTTCTGTCGTGATGGGGAGCGCCTGAAACTATACGGTAGGTAAAGTTGCTGACATTTGGAAGATTCTCCAAGTACGCAAACTTCTGGAACGACTCCAAAGCCTGATCGAGCAACATTGTCCTGTGTGCAAGCCACAAAACTTTTATTCTCTTGTCGATGGCATTTTTAAGAAGCCAAGTTGAAGCGGTGTAGGTTTTTCCGCCTCCTGTAGGTAACACTATAAGTGTACTGAACGCATCGTTGGTATTGTTGATTACGCTCAGATTTTTGAAAGCATCCAACTGATGCTTGTAAGGCGTACGAGGATTAGCCGCTTGAATACGGTTGATTACGCCAAACGATTGAGTTTCAACTGTCTGCATATTTTTGTATTATTTGTTTGAATTAGTTATCAAAACAAAGGTAATCGCAGGCTGTACAGAATCATTGTACAGGTACAAAAATAGCCACAATTTTCGACAAAATCAGAATATGAAAAAGGGTGCAGGCCTTTCCATCGCGTTCACGGGGAGCCTCGGAGAACCCCGCCACCATATTTTGAGATTAGCCCACACCTTTTTGGTGCGAGCATTAACAAAAATATGGTGAAAAGGCTCACAAAAGGATACAAAAATCCCGTGACTTAGCGATAATCCGATTTTGATTCAAAATCAAGAGTTTCCGAGGCTTTTGATTTGAACGCGAAAAATAGCTAATGCCTTATGTTTTTATATATGTATTTCTTTTTCGCGGAAACAATCCGCAATCGCAAAGTTAGGAAATGTTTTCGGGAATTGCAAGAGAAAAAAGAGGATTTTTTTAGATCCTTCGCTTTGCTCAGGATGACAAGGTTGTTTTGTATTTATATAATAAGAAGAGAGAATGTAAGGGCGGCGGAGCCGCCCTTACATTCTCTCTTCTTACTCCCCTCTCACCACTTACGTCGTCATCCTGAGCGCAGCGAAGGATCTAATCTTTACTTGAAAATGCAGACCCCATCGTTTTCTATTTCTTTCATCAATACTGGATTCATATTGCTATGACGGCGAATGACATCTACACGGCAACCAAGTTTTTCCTCCAAATACTGACCTGCTGCCACGAGTTTCAAAAGCCTTGGTGGCATTTCCACGCACACATCAACATCGCTGTTTTCTGTCTGCTGTTCACGAGCCACCGAACCAAACAGCAACATCGAAGTTACTCCATATAACTGCTTGAGGTCGTCAACACACGAAGTAAGAATTTCTATATATTCCTTACGTGTTTTCATAAGCAATTCATTTTCCGCAAAATTAGGAAATGTTTTCGGGAATTGCAAGAGAAAAAAGAGGATTTTTTAGATTCTCCCTCGCCTATCCTTCCCTACTCTCGCCTTCCCTTGCTATCTTCCAGAAATCCACGCCTTTGGCCGTGCAGTATTCCTCCATTCTCCACGCGCTCTCGAAACCGCTTACTACAAAGTGCATTGGCACGAAAAGGCCAACCCTGAAACGCTCTATGAACTGACGTCCGCCGAGGGTGTAGCCGTTGCCGATACGGCCATCAACGGGGAACATCGCGAGGTCGAAATGGTCAGTGATTTTCAGGATATCCTTAAGTTCGCCGAGATACTTTTTCTCCTCGTAAACTGGGAGAACCTCCACCCCGAACTCCTCGCTGAAAATGGATTCGGGAGCATTGCCGTCGGCCAGGAAACGGGCATACCAGTTGTTGAGGTCGCCGGCGTGGAAAATGTGCTTGCCGTCGATCTCGACCACCCACGAGACGCCGATATCAGTGCTTCCAGTGGCTGATACTTTCAGTATATCGTCCTGATACACTGCACCCTTGGCCATCCATACGTCGGCGTCTTCCTTTTGGGCACGACGGTGACGCAGAATATCCTTGGAGAGAATATATTTTGTATTTGGGTGCTGATTCTTGAATTCAAAAATCTTCTTGGTGAAATGGTCCTCGTGGAAATGGCTCGAAAAAACATATAATGGTTTCTGCGATTTCAGCAATTCCGACATCGCCCGCTTGGGATCGTGCCAGTAGTCGAAAACAAGAATGGCGGAATCGCTTTCCACCGCAAATCCGCTGTGAAATAGATAGGTGATTTTCATTTAAATTAATTACGAAAATAATCAATATTTATTTTTTACATGAATTATCACGAATTGACACGAATTTTCCATAAATTATTCTTTAAGAGAATTTTTGATCAATTTATGTTAATTCATGGTAATTTATGTTCTATAAAAACACCGTAGGCGCATTGAAATTATGTGATTATCTAAACAAAAAACAGCGTTACACCGCCCACGGCAACCACTGCGCCTGCTATCTCACGCCAGGTGATTTTCTGGTGGAAAAACAGATACGTGGGCAGGAGAATGAAAATCGGTGTCAGCGACATTATCGTCTGGGCGATTCCCGTGCTTGTGTATTGAGTTGCCATCAGCGACAATCCTACTCCGATGAATGGACCCGTAACCGCCGCGCCAATGGCGAAGAGCATTCCCTTGCCGTCGGTGAAGGCCTTGATGATTCCAGGGCCTTTGCCTATCAGCAGGCTCCAGATTGTGAAGCCGACAAGTCCCGTAATTGCGCGGATCATCGTGCCAGCAAACGGAAGGGCAATCATTGTGTGGTCGTTGGTAGCAAAAAACTCAGCCGACGAAACCTCGAAACATTTCAAGCCTTTGGCGCTGAGTACCAGACCAATGCCCTGCCCTATCGCGGCGCCGATTCCGTAAAGGATTCCCTTGGTAGAGAGTTTTGTCTCGGCGGTTTTTGGACGATGGATTGCGAGGCCGATTCCGAAAACGGTAATCATCATTCCAAGAATCGCCAGCCAGGTCATTTCCTGACCGAGCAGAAGCCAGCCGAAAATCGCGGCAGTAGGTGGCGCTATCGTCATCAGCAACTGTCCATATCGCGAGCCAATGTGAATGTAGCAGTTGAAGAGGCAGAAATCTCCCAGCACATAGCCCACAAAGCCTGATAGTGAGAGCCATAGCCAAGTATCGCTGTCAGCGCCCGTAGGATATGGGAATCCTGTAACGCACCACAAAAGTCCGCCAATCATCAACAGCGACAGCACCATTCTGACAACATTGAACGGCAGTGATTCCATCCTCTTGCTGGCCACCTCCGCAAACAGCGCGCAGATGGTCCAGGAGATTGTTACTGAGAGAGAAATTAATTCACCAGTGTACATTTTTTGATTAAATTTTCAATGGCGCAAAGGTAAGAAAAAAATACAAAAAAATCATAAAATGTACTTGTAACATTTAAAAATTATCCATACCTTTACCGCAAACATTAAAACCTATGAATATGAGAAAAATTTTACTAATTCCAGCGCTTTTGTTTGGGGCGTTGTCGCTCCAGGCGCAGAGCACTGAGGAACTTTTGCTTTCGGGATGGCGTTTCAGCAAGGGTAGCCAGAATGGAGCAAGTCAGCAGAATTTCGACGACTCCCAATGGCAGAAGGTCACCATTCCGCACGACTGGGCAATCTCGGGTCCGTTCGACAAGGAGATTGATAAACAGGTAGTTGCAATAGTTCAGAACGGCGAGAGCGAGGCCACCGAGAAAACTGGAAGGTCAGGCTCACTGCCATGGATCGGCGAGGGCTGGTACAGAAACACCATCACCATCCCCGAGGGCTACAGCCACGCCGAACTCATCTTCGACGGCGCAATGTCGGAGCCGAGGGTTTACATTGATGGTCAGGAAGTTGGCTACTGGGCCTACGGCTACAACACCTTCAGGCTCGATATCACACAATTCCTCCCACGCGACCGCAGTGCGGAGGGCCGTCTTTTGCCTGGCGACCACACCATAGCCGTACACCTCCAAAACATGGAGGAGAGCAGTCGCTGGTATCCTGGAGCGGGTTTGTACCGACCTGTGCGTCTGGCACTTAGTCAGGCTATAGGAATCAAGACATGGGGAATTTTCGCAAGAACGGGCGCAGTAATCAACCCCAATGGAAACACCGCCGACGAGGGTCGCCTGGCCGTAAGCACGGAGTTGAGAGTGGATTTGCCATCAGCGGATGGGATTAAAATCGTTCACCGCCTCATCGGAAACGGAATCGAGGTGGCCAGAAGCGAGGCTTGGCTCAGCGACAGCAAGGCAACTGAGCAGGTTTTGTCGGTGAAAAATCCAAACCTCTGGAGCCCCGAGAATCCATTCCTGTATCAGTTGAAAACCGAGGTTGTTCAGGGCGAGAAAATCTGGGACAGCCAGACACAGAACGTGGGAATCAGAAGCATCTCGTACGACGCCGATGGATTCAAACTCAACGGCCAGAAACGCAAGTTCAAGGGCGTTTGCCTGCATCACGACCTCGGTCCGCTGGGCTCGGCATTCAATAAATCGGCATTCCGCCGTCAGGTGGCTTTGCTCAAGGAGATAGGATGCGACGCCATCCGCACAAGTCACAATATGCCTGCGCCTTGGCAGATGGATATTTGCGACGAGATGGGTATGATGGTGATGGCCGAGAGTTGCGATATGTGGGTATATCCAAAATGCAAAAACGGCTACGCGAAGTTTTTCGAGGAGTGGTGGGAGCGCGATTTCACCAATCTTGTGCTCGTAAACCGCAACCACCCGAGCATCGTAATGTGGAGCATCGGCAACGAGATTCCCGACCAGGGAAGCGCCGTGGGACTCTCATATACTCTTAAGATTCAGAACCTTATCCACAGCCTCGACAACACACGACTCTGCACCCAGGGCCTCGACCGTGGCGACGCCTGCGTGTGGTCGGGAGTTTTTCAGGCTACCGACGTGCCAGGCTACAATTACCGCCTCCATGTTTACGACAAGGGCCACGACAACTCTCCAAACGGCACCGTGCTCGGCACCGAGACCTGCTCAACTGTAAGCAGTAGAGGAGTTTACAAGTTTCCAGTGGAGGAGAATCACGGCGACGCCTACGACGACGGTCAGATCTCAAGTTACGACCTAGAATCCTGCATCTGGAGCAATCTCCCCGACGACGACTGGGTCTGGCAGGACAAGGCTCCGTGGGTTACGGGCGAGTTTGTCTGGACAGGTTTCGACTACCTCGGCGAGCCAACGCCATACGATGAGTACTGGCCTTCAAGGAGTTCATACTTCGGCATTTACGACCTCGCAGGCCTGCCCAAGGACCGCGCCTACCTCTACCGCACGCACTGGGCTCCCGAGAAGAAAACCCTGCATATCCTTCCCCACTGGACCTTCCCGGGACGCGAGGGCCAGCAGACACCAGTATTCGTTTACACCTCGTATCCCGAGGCCGAACTTTTCATAAACGGAAAGAGTCAGGGCCGACTCCGCCATCAGGATATCACCCTCGATGAGTACCGCGAGCACCGCATCGACGTACAGATGCCGTGGGGCGATATGTCGAAGTTTGCGGACCCCAACGCGCCCGACGACAAGAACCGCCTCAACCGTTACCGTCTCCGCTGGATGAACGTGAAATACGAGCCAGGCGAGATAAAGGTTGTGGCCTACAATACCGACGGTTCCGTGGCCGAGGAGAAAACCGTGAAGACCGCGGGCAAGCCTCATCATATAGTTTTGGAGGCTAACGATTCGGAGATATCGTCAACCCCCACCAAAAACGGCAAGGCTCTCGACTGTCCAGAGATGAGTTTCGTGACCGCGACCATTGTGGATAAGGACGGCAATGTATGTCCCGACGCCGACAATCAGTTGGTGTTCACGGTATCAGGCTCGTCGGCCAAATATAACTCCGCCTGCAACGGCGACGCCACCTCGCTCGAGCCATTCACCAAGCCAACGATGAAGGCCTTCCACGGAAAACTCGTGGTGGTTTTGGAGGCCACCCCGACGTCAGGCACCGCAACTCTCACAGTATCAGGCAAGGGCCTGAAACCAGCACAGATAAAGATTCAGGTTAAGTAGCCTGATAGACACAGATGACGCGGACAAGGCGGATTTTCGCAGATATCGAAAATGATACCAGCGCTAATCCGCTCCATCCGCGTCATCTGCGTTCTAAATTATCTATTAGTGAACCAGCAACTTGCCTACGATTTTCTTGATAACGCCGTTCTCCACGCGTACCGACTTGTGGGCGTCCTTGGGATAGAGAACCACGAGACTGCCTGGTCGGAGAATTGTGCACGACTGATTGTCGCTGTTCTTGTAGAAAGCCACGTCCTTCTCGTCGTTGTAATCCACCGAGAGTTCCAGATCCTTGACGTCGGTGTACATAAGTTTGTCGATTCCCTTGGCAACGGCCTGGATATCAATGTATTTTCTGTGGGCCTCGTACTCGATATCGTTCTCAAGTTTTGGCTCGTACTCAAACACGTTGTAGTAGAAATCGTCGGCCACCACATATTTTCCGTTCTCGATGGTATCGAGATTGATAGACTGGATAGTCTGTATCGCTTGCTGTAATGTTGTCATATTGGTATTTGAATTAAAAGTTTTAATTGGGCAAAGTTAGAAAAAAAATTTATGGATAGTTCCTTAATATGCAAAAAAATATTTACCTTTGTGGCAAACCTTAAAAAACAAAACCATGGGAGAAATAACTTTAAAATATGATCCAACGTCAAAAGTGGCACTCGACCTTTTAAGAGTATTGCTCACAACAGGCTATTTCACTACCGACACTACATTGGAACATATAGAGTCGTTGAAAAGGGCTCTCAACGAGGTGACTGAATTCAGGAAAAACGGACCTAAGAAATTCAAAAAACTTGAAGATTTATTAGCCGATGAATAATTATTACTACTCCGACGAGTTTGCCAAAATGTTCAAAAAACTCAAGAAGAAATATCCGTCGCTACCTAATGATATAGAACAGTTCAAAACCGAATTCGAGAGCAATCCAGAATTGGGTGTTGATTTAGGAGGCGGTTTCCGAAAAATAAGATTGAAAATCGGTTCCAAGAACACTGGTAAAAGCGGAGGCGGAAGAATCATCACATTTGAGATGCTGGCAAATCTCAATGACAAGGACATTCTTTTAGTATATTTATACGACAAATCAGATACGGAATCTGTAGCCAACGACTTCGTAGAATCCGTTGTTGGCAATTATTTAAAAGAAAACAATTAAGAACAAAATCATGCTGTTAAGGCTAAAGATACAAAACTATGCTTTGATTTCGGAATCGGAAATCACTCTCGGCGAGGGTCTTACGATAATAACGGGTGAGACTGGCGCGGGAAAATCCATCCTGATGGGCGCACTATCGCTGATTCTTGGTGCAAGGGCCGACTCATCGGTGATAAAACAGGGCGAGAAAAAGACCGTGGTGGAGGCCGAGTTCGATATCAGCAACTATAACCTAAAGCAGTTTTTTGACGACAACGACCTCGACTACTGCGACAACACCGAAATCCGCCGTGAGATTCTGGATTCGGGAAAGAGCCGTGCTTTCGTGAACGACACTCCCGTAAACCTGAACACTCTCAAGGACCTTGGACAACTGCTCACCGAGATCCACTCTCAGCATCAGACCATGGAGATAGGCGACGAGAATTTCCAGATAAACCTCGTGGACGCCTACGCCAAAAACTCCGACCTGCTGAAATCGTATTCCGAAGTATTCGCAAAATATCAGAGCGCCATCAGCAACCTCCAAAAACTCCAGAAGGAGGCCAAGGAGTCTGCTAAAGAGGCCGAGTATCTGCATTTCCGCTTCGACGAACTCGACAAGGCCAAACTTCAGGAAAACGAGCAACAGGAACTCGAGGAGGAACTCGACATTCTATCGCACAACGAGGACATAAAGATGGCCATCTCCACCGCCTGCGACGAGATGATACGCGCCGAGGAAGGCACTATCCTTCAGAAACTGAAATCGGCTCAGCAGGCTCTCCACAAGATAGAGAGTTATTATCCGAGGGTGGCCGAACTGGCACAGCGGATAGAGGAATCGTACATTGAACTTAACGACGTGGCCCACGAACTCACTGATATCGACGAGAATACGGAATACTCGCCCGAGCGTCTGGAATTCGTGAACGAGCGCCTCGGCGTGATATACAATCTTGAGAAGAAATTCCAGGTCTCTACACTTGAGGAACTGATGGCGATCCACAAGGAACTCGCCGAGAAACTCAGCCTGGTTGACAACGTTGACGACCGTCTCCAGGACCTGAAAAACGAGGTGAAGGAGCACGAGCAGGCTCTCGAGAAACTGGCTTCTGCCATCACCGAAAGCCGAAAGAAGGCAGTGGAGGGACTTCAGGGCGAGATTTACGAACTGCTGGAATCGTTGGGAATACACGACTCGCAGTTCAGCGTGGAATTCACCCCAAGCAAGGACTTCCGACCCAACGGAAAGGATTGCGTCAGGTATATGTTCTCGGCTAACAAGAACGTTGCAATGGCCGACCTCAGCAAGACCGCTTCGGGCGGTGAGTTGAGCCGTTTGATGCTCTGTCTCAAATACATACTGAGCCGAAGCACCAAACTCCCTACCATAATCTTCGACGAGATAGATACAGGAATCTCGGGCGACGTGGCAGGCAAGACGGGCGCAATGTTCCGCCGAATTGCCGAGTTCATGCAGGTAATCTGCATCACTCACCTTCCACAGGTAGCGGCTCAGGGTCACCACCATTTCAAGGTTTACAA
>JAZQPB010000328.1:0-53234 GCA_045628165.1 Bacteroidales bacterium
AATGTCGGTATTCACGTTGATATCAAAATTCAGCATGGCGAGGTTTCTTACCTGACGATACTCAAGCTCGAAAGGCAACTCCTCCCCTTTCCTGACCTTGACGGCAACAGAGAAATCGCTCTTGGTGTCGGTGGTGGTGAATCGGGTGGTAATGTCCCTGACGGTGAGTTTTGCCTCGTCGTCGGCCTTTATGTTGAAATATATAGTCTCATCCTTGTCGGCCACGTAAACGCCCTGCAATTTGGCCGAGAAATGCTGAAGGCTAACACCGGGAGCGAAAACCGTTGCTCCGCCGTTCTGAAGACGGATTGGAGCGCTGTAATTGGCCTCGGCAACAGGCTCGCCCTTCATGATCTCGTTGTTCCAGTATTGGGCCTTTATTCCGCCTCTCACATTTCCGAACTTGCTGAGTACCACATTGCTGCTTGTAAGGTTGCAGCCCTGAATGTAGCGGATATTGGCGTTTTTCTGTTTGAGACCATCGAGGATGGTTACTGTATGCTTGGGGAATCCGTTGTAATTGCCCCAAAGCATTATCGAATCCACGGCGTTTGGACCTATCACCACGATATTCTTGAGATCCTTGCTCAATGGCAATACGTTTCCGTTGTTCTGGAGAAGCACGATGCTTTCCTGAGCCATCTTGAGAGCAAGAGCCTGATGCTCGGGACTTGCGATTACAGATTCAGGAATCTGAGTCCATGGCACGAGGGCGTCCTTGTCGAAATCGCCGAGCTTGATTCTCGCGATTATCAGACGGCGGAGGCTCTCGTTGATTTTGCCTTCAGATACCTCGCCGAGCTCCACGGCCTGCTTCAGGTTCTTGAAAACGGGACCACACTCCACATCGGTGCCGGCGCGCAGTGCCATTGCGGCGGCCTCGTGCTCGGTCTTTACAACTGCGTGGTGACCAGGCATATAGAAATCGTTGATGGCCCAGCAGTCGGAGGTTACAAGGCCCTTGAAACCGAGCTGATCACGGAGAATGTGCTTCAGGTAATTGCTGTTTCCGCAGCATGGCTCGCCGTCCATGCTCTGATATGCGCACATCACCTCCTCCACGTTAGCCTCCTGAACAAGAGCCTTAAATGCAGGCAGATATGTCTCGTAGAGGTCCCTTAAAGGAAGGTTCTCGATATTGAAGCTGTGACGGTTCCACTCAGGACCTGAATGGACTGCAAAGTGCTTGGCACAGGCGAGGGTCTTGCGATATTTCTGATCGTCAGGCCCCTGAAGACCTTTCACTACGGCCACGCCCATTCTTGATGTAAGGTAAGGATCCTCGCCGTAGGTTTCCTGACCGCGTCCCCAGCGTGGATCACGGAAGATGTTGATGTTTGGAGTCCAGAACGAGAGGCTCTGATAGCGGTTGATCCGTCCGTGGTCCTTGGCCTGCTGAGCCTTGGCGCGCGCCTCGTCGCTCACTGCGTCATAGACCTTGTAGAGAAGGTCGTCGTCCCACGATGCCGCCATTCCCATTGTGATGGGGAAAACTGTGGAAGTGCCGTTGCGTCCCACGCCGTGAAGGGCCTCGTTCCACCACTGGAACTGCGGTATTCCAAGGCGCTTGATGGCTGGCGAGTCGTCCATCATGAGGGAGATTTTCTCATCGAGGGTCAGGCGGCCGAGCAGGTCGTCGGCACGCTTTTCGGCTGACAAATCGGGATTCTGGAATGGCAACTCCTGGGCGTATGCAAATGACGCCGCGATGGAGAATGCCGCAATAAGGATTGTCTTTTTCATGTATCAGCTAATAATTAAGGTTATAAGTTATTAGACACACGAAAACGGAATACGTTTAATGCTTCGAAAATTGTTTGCGCAACCGCTGGAATGTGCTGAGCGGAAACGAGATAGTGGTTGTAAATTTTCTCAAGTCTCTCAAGATAGATTCTCCGCTGGCTTCCAGATAATTCGACATTCTATCGAAATCGTCGGCGTCGTAGCTGTGCAATACAAGCGAGCAGTGCAATATACATTTCTTATTGTCAATCAAAGTATCCCTTGCATTCGTGTAATCCACCTCCGTGATATTAGGGTCATATATGTTCAAATAATACAAACGCACCAAATCAATATTGTTTCCGTGATTCCTTACCTTTTGGAATTTAGTATTGGTAGATTTGAAAATTTCGAGAGCCGCCGGGGCACGCCGTGATGTGGAATCGTAAGGCACAACCTTCAGCAGGAAAATCCTTGACGATACACCGGAATTTTCGCCCGGCAGATAATACTCCTGAATATACTCGCCATCCTCGTAATGCGAATAGCCGAGATAGTACTCTTCTCCCTGAAACACAATGGGATCTTGAGTATTGATAATATTGTTTACCTGCGCCATGGCAGTGTTTTGCATGGCAGCTAATAGCAAAAATATTACTGCCACAATCTGTGTTTTGAATACTTTTTTCATAGTTTTTATTAATTAATCCCAGTGTTCATGTTGGTCAGCTGATATAATAATAACGCCATCAGCTGATATAAAAATATAATGCCATCAGCTGATATAAAAAAATAACCAGCTGATATGCGCGGAAGGCATATATCAGCTGGATATATGAAAAAAAACTAACGCCAGATAGACCAATCCTGAAGGCTCTTGAATTTGCGGCGCTTCTTTTTGGTGTCCTGGCTCTCGGTGCCGGATTTCACAATCTTGGCCTCGCGACGGCGCTGATACTCGTCGTAGATGGTGCCCAGCTTGTCGAGTCCCTTTTGCATCACGCTGAAATACAGCATTATAAAGAGTACTATGCTGAGGCCCCAGATTACAGACAGATTCAGCCAGTAGGTCTCTATATACCAGTTTACGAACCTCTTGCGCGGCGCGTAGAAGTGTGCGCGCAGCAGCTTGTGGTGTGGATCCATGTATATCGGATTGGCTTTCTGATAGATACGGTTCTCGTATTCCACCACTCGCTCGGTCTCGCGGTTGTTGGTAACAAAGTCGGCGAGGCTCTCGTTGTGGTAGTTGTATTTCAGCTGAAGGTATGCCTCCTTGTCTTCCGGAGTCTCCTGCCTGCTCTGGATGTACTGGTCCTTGGCGCTGTTGGCGCTCTTGAATTCCTGGATGTAATAGCTCCTGAGCATCGAGAAATACTCCTTTACCTTGGCCAAAACTTCCGGAGTCATGGATGCGCGGGTCACATCATCCACATTGAATGCCGGCTGGATGTCGGGATTGTCCTCCATCTCCTGGCGGATTTCGTTGCGGATGGTGAGGAAATCGCTGTCGATGGCCTCAAACTTCGACGAATCGCCGATGTTGCGCTCGTAGGAGTTTATCTTGTTGTCGAGCAGGGTGAGCCAGAAATCGCGTTTCATGAGCGCGTTCTGCATCCGCTTCTCGTATTCGTAGATCGGGCGCTCGTAGGCGTTGTTCACAAACTGCTCCACGGCCAGACCCTCGTATGCCCAGCGCGCCACAAATACGTCGCCGTACCAAGGCACCTCGCCGGGGCTCGATATGGTGGGGTTCAGCTTGTCGAAACTTACCAATACGCCCGTAAGCATAATCTGCGGGATTATGAGGAATGGTATCAGGATGTATATCGTAACCGTGGTCTTGAAGGCGTCGGATATGTTGAGACCCATTATGTTGGCGTTTACCCATACGGCAAATAGCATCAGCCAGTATTTCATGTACTGATCGTGGATCTCGAGTATCGTGTTGCCTATCAGCACGTATACGGCGGCCTGGAATGCCGAGAGGAACAGGAGTATGCAGACCTTGGAGAAAAGATAGCTTCCCCAGCTGAGGTTCAGGAACTGTTCCCTCTTGCGTATGGTGCGGTCCTTGATGATCTCCTGCGCCGAAACCGTAAGTCCCACAAAGAGGCCGATGATTACCGACATGAAGAGATATACAGGTATGTTGCTGTTGTTCAGCAATGTGTATTCGCCCATGGCATCCTTCGACACGCTCCTGTACTTGATGATGAACGTGAGGATAAGGGCAATGAGCGGTGTCTCCAGAAGGTTGATGAGCACGTACTGCATATTGCTGAACTTGCTGAGCACATCTCGCTTCATGAATATCATAAACTGTCCCCAGGCATCGGGAATGCTGAATCCCACCTTGGGCAGATGGCGCACGAGGATGGAGTGTTTCTTGTCGCGGCTGGTCTCCTTCACAAAATACTCGTTCCATTCCTGCGGAGTAATCTTGCGCTGCTGTGTCACATTTCCGTACTCATCTATCATACGGCTCTCCACGATGTTGAAAATCTGCTCGGAGTTCACATTGCCGCACCTCGGACACTCCGAATCGTTCCAGTTGGCCTGTCGGATCTTGCTCTTGAAGTATGTGATGCTCTCCACGGGGTCGCCCTTGTAGATAAGGTATCCGCCGGTATCGAGAATTATGAGAGAATCAAACATCTTGAAAATTTCGCTCGACGGCTGGTGGATTACCACAAAAACGAGTTTCCCCTTGATAGTGAGTTCCTTGAGGAGGTCGAGGATATTCTCGCTGTCGCGCGAGGACAGGCCCGAAGTAGGCTCGTCGAGAAAAAGAATCGACGGCTCGCGTATCAGCTCGAGTGCAATATTAAGACGCTTGCGCTGTCCGCCGGATATGCGCTTGTTGAGCGGATTGCCCACCACCATGTTGCGTATCTCGTAGAGTCCCAGACTCTTGAGCATCTTGAGCACGGTGCGGTAGAGCTGGAATCTCGAATAATTGCTGAAACACTGCTTGGCGCTGTAATACAGATTCTGGAACACGGTAAGCTCCTCTATCAGGAGGTCGTCCTGCGATACGTAGCCTATAAGGCCGTCGAGCTCGCCCTCGTTGTGATGGAGGTCCACACCATTGATCCACACATGACCCGACGACGGAGCCTGATTGCCGTCCAGGACACTCAGCAAAGTGGTCTTGCCGGCGCGCGAGGCACCCATTATGCCCACCAGCTTGCCGCTCTTCTCCATGAAGCTCATGCTGTGGAGACCGGTGGCGCCGTTCGGGAACTTGTATTCAAGCTTATCCACCTCGAATACAATGCGCGATTTTGTCTTGTCGAAATTGAAGGTGGAAATGATATCGCTGTAGTAGATGGCCTTCTTGATTCGGGGTCCGCGGATGCTGGCACCCGGCGATATCACGTGCACACGGTCAGGATTCAGCATCTGGCCGTTCATGGAGATTTCCTCCTCGCCCTGAAACATGAACAGGTGCATATTAACCGACGGAATCAGGAAGAAGAGTATCTGTCCCTTGAGATTCTCGCTGTATATGTGCTTAATCTTCTCGTGGTGGAAACCGTAATCGTTGTCTACCAGCAGAATGCGCTCGCTATCGGGCACCACGGTGTCCGACAGGAACATAAACTCCATAAGGCTCTTGAACTCATCGGCCGGGAAGTTGAAGTTTATGGAAATAGTCTCCACAAAATCCATCTGCACCTGCGACACGCCCTCGGGATTGTCGCTCTTGATGAATTCGAGCATCCTTATCAGCAGAAAGACCTTCTGACTCTGCACCAGCTCCTTGTTGATGGCGTCGCATATTACGAGCACCTTGGTACTGCTGGCCGATAGCACCTTGCGCTTCTTTCCGTTGGCGCTGCTCTTGGATTTCAGCTGATCGCAAAGCTGTTTGTAGAGGTCCATGTACTCGCCCACGAGCTCGGGACGCAGCTCATGCGCCAGAAAAGTCTCCACAATGGTGAGGGTACTCTCCTGCTCATCGTCCTCCTCCTTGGAGGCGGCGATAATGGCAAACAACTGCATCAAGGCTTTAAGAATACTCTCACTCATGACAATTGGTAAAAATTAATTAAACACATATAAAACCATACGGGCACAGACCGCACCAAACCCGTCCGAGAGCAAATTTCAGCTGATGGCGGGAATTTTTTGAGTGCAATCTGTGTCCACAAAAAAACAAATTTATCTTTATCAGTTCTTGAATCCTATAAGCAGAATAGCAAAACTGCTGTTGTCGGTCTGATCGGCAAGACGCGCCTCTATAAGGCAGTCCACAGTATCGGCAAACTTGAAATCCCAGAACGGAGTGTTGTTGTGCTCACCCGAGCAGAAAAGCTCGTTGTGGTCGCGGTCGTAGATGGTGAATATAAGGTTGCCATCCTCCAGACCGGCGCAGGCCGCCACACGGTAAGTACTTCCGCCATAGAAAGTTACATTAAACTCGGCAGTCTCGTTGTCGCTTATCGGAGTCTGATAAACCTGACCATCACTTATATAAGATGTAGGCAGATGCTTGGAGCAGTGCTTCATGAGAGTATCTGCCTGGGCATTTGCAACATTGGCTGATACCAGAGATACCAGCAGAATGACAGCTAATACTAAAAATTTTTTCATGACTTCTCTTTAATCTATTAAGTAGTATGATATATGTCGTTAGTTGATAATATCGGCGCGGAGCTTGGCCACCTTGTCGGCAATAATCTTCACCTGGGCCTTGTCGATCATCACCTTGGTCTCGCAGAGAATGGTGGTGGTTCTGGCCTCCTCGTCGGTCTGCGAAGGCATGTAGTTGTACTTAACCTCTATCGAATCGTAAATGCTTGCAATATCCGAGAGCTTGTCGAGAAACGAGTCGTACTCCTTGCCCATCTTTCCGTAATAAGGACGCAGAAGCTCAATAAGGTTGTTGAGCGGATATTTCTGCTGGCCGATCATCTGGAGCTGCTTGTATTTCATCTCGTCCACATTGCTGATGTTGGTGAGCAGATACAGACCCTCCAGCCATCCGCCGGCAATAATGAGACCGCCAACCTCGCTGCGGTCGCTGCCCATGAGATAGCTGTCGCTGTCGCGGTAGATGAGCGAGGCGATATACAGGAGCGAATCCTTGTTGCCGTTGTTGTCCTCAATGCGCTTCATCGTGCTCTCGCTGAAAGAGTTGAGAATGCCGAGCTCCTGAGTAAGAACCCTGATGGCGCCAAAATATGCGGCCGCGTCGGGCAGCTGCTCATATACATTGATGTAGCCGAGATCGGCACCGTATACACCCACATTAAGCGCCTGCTTGAATGTGGTGGTATAGTCGGAGCGCTTGTTCACTGAGTTGAGAAGCTCCGACCTGTATGGCAGATTAAACTTCTTGAACATGCCGGCCAGCTGCAGAGGCGATGGCACATTAAAGAGTCGGTTGTTCACCTTTACAAGTGCCGCACGGCTGGGGTCCAGCTGCTGAGGAGCCTCCACTACGGTGTCCTTGGGCTGTTCCTGATTATTGTCGGTCTTTACTGATCCTGCGCATCCTGCACACAGCATGCTAACTGCCAACAACAAAGAGCTATTTTTAGTAGTCAAAAATTTCATTTTACTGTATATTTTTTATACTTTATAATTTCACATCAGTTTACAAATGTAATTCAATTACCGAAATAAATATCAAAAAAAGGAATTATTTTTTTTCAGCAATGCAGAATTTAACAATTACTTAACATAGACGAGTGTAGCACCGCCGCCGTACTCCTCAAACGACGCATCCTGATACTCATATCGTTTGTAATTGCGGTCCAGGCACTTACGGATCTCAAGCTTGAGGGTTCCGTTGCCCTTGCCGTGTATGAAAATAGCCTTGCGCACATTAGGATCCTTGATGAACTCGTCGAGATTCTCGCGGAACACTTTCATCTGATAGTCGAGCATCTCCTTTGGGCTCATGCCGCGCTCGTCCTCTATAATCTCGGTCATGTGCAGATCCACAACCTCCTTCTCCTGCCTCTTCAGCTTCCTGGCCTGGTCGGCCGGCTTGCCGGGCTGGTCCTTGCCGGGCTGATTGATATCGGCCAGGTCCTTGATGGCGCTGGCCATGGCTCCGCTCTGATATACAGGCAATACCACGGCGTCCTCGTCAAAAAAGTCGTTCACCTTATAATAATTGCGCTGATAGAACTTGGGAGCGTGCATCTTAAGCTCAGCCTCAGCCGGCTTCAATATTGACGACTGGCGGTCTTTGGCAAACATCAGCTGAAACCTGTATACCGACAGATTGCTGAGGTCGGCGCGCTTCACGGTGTCCACAAGTTCCTTGGTATCAGGCTCCAAAATACCTGATACAGAGCTCATGAGCGTACTGCCCTCCACCGGCACAAACATATTGTAGCAGATACGGAATCCGCTGTCGTTTATAAGATAGAAATCGAGGTCGCACTTATCCACTGACTTGCCATCAGCTGGCACAAAACCAGCCCAGAGACTCACATCCTCGCCGCCGGAGTTTTTCTGCGCAGCTAATGGCGCAGATTTCTTAGCCTCCACTTTTACCTGCACCCTTGCCTGAAGCTCATCCACATAAGTAGGCTTGGGAGCCTTCTGCTCCTGCTCGGTGGCCGATGCGTCGAGTATCAGCTCGCTTACCTGAGCCGGCACCTCAAAATCGTCACTGTTCAGCACCATTACTATTCCGTTGCCCATCACGCGGGTTACGGTGCCGCAATCATCCTGGTAAAGAAACTTTACTTTATCGCCTTTCTTGAAATTCATTTCGTTTTTATTTTTAAATTGCGCCAAAGTTAATTAATTTTGCAAAAAATTTGAAATAATAAGCTACAAAAATAAAAAATATAAAATGGCCGCACCTAAAAATATAACAATAGCAGACTTTAATTATAGTTTGCCCGACGAGAAAATCGCGAAATTCCCGCTCAAGGACCGCGACAAATGCAAACTTCTAATATATAAAGACGGAAATATCCGCGAATCGGTGTTCACAGAAGTGGAAAATCTGCTGGAGCCCGGCACTCTGCTGGCCGTAAACAACACCAAAGTAATACCGGCGCGCCTGGAATTTTTCACCGAAAACGGCGCGCGAATAGAGATTTTCTGCCTGGAGCCGCACAGCCCGGCCGATTACGACAGCAATTTCTCGTCGCGCACAGGATGTGAGTGGAAATGCCTGGCCGGAAACCTCAAGAGATGGAAAAACTTCAACCTCAGGCGAGACCTCCCATTCGGAGACGAAACCATAACTCTCGAAGTGGAGAAAATGGAAGTATCTGGCGGAGAGGTAATTGCCAGATTCTCGTGGAACGGCGACCACTCGTTCAGCGATGTAATAGATGCGGCCGGCAGCATCCCGATACCTCCATACCTGAACCGCAAGGCCGAGGAATCCGATACCGTTGATTATCAGACCATTTACTCGCATTACAAGGGATCGGTGGCCGCGCCCACGGCAGGTCTGCATTTTACACCGGAGCTCCTCAAGCGCCTAAGATGCGACTTTGGCCAGCTGACACTCCACGTAGGCGCCGGCACTTTCAAGCCCGTGAAAACCGACACCATAGGCGAGCACGAGATGCACAGGGAATTTTTCAGCGTAACCAAGGATTTCCTTGCGAGCCTGATATCACACTCGGGAAAAGTAACCGCCGTGGGCACCACCACAGTGCGCACCCTCGAATCGCTCTACTGGCTGGGTGTCAATATGATAGAGGGCAGGCCGTTCAGCCACCTCACACAGTGGGAATGTTACGACATGGAAGATACAGCCATATCAGCTGACAGCGCTATAAATGCAATTCTCAGCTATCTGGAATCCAACAATATGGACACTTTCAAGGCCTCCACCGGAATCATGATCTGCCCGGGATACCGATACAGAATAGTAAGCAACATCATCACAAATTTCCACCAGCCTGAGAGCACACTTCTGCTGCTCGTATGCGCCGCCATCGGCACCGACTGGAAAGAGATTTACAACTACGCCCTCCAGCACGATTTCAGGTTTCTGAGCTACGGCGACAGCTGCTATCTGAAGATAAAAGATTAGAGATTAGAGAGGAAAGTGTAAAGCTTAAAGTGTAAAGCTTAAAGTGTAAAGTAAAAAGAATAAAGTAGAAAGAGTGAAGTCATTGATAATGCTATTAGCTGCCATGATGCTGCAGGCCAGCCTGATGGCGCAGAGAATCGTAGAACTGGATGCCAGCGCCGGCAAGCTCTACAAGGCCAACTACCGCGACACGCTGGATTCCATCGTAAACTTCGCGATAAGCAACCGCTGTTTTCCGGGCTGCCAGGTATACGCCAGCATCCACGGCAAGGTAATCGTGAACAAGGCTTACGGGCATTTCGTGTATCCCGACATGGATTCGGCGTGGATAAGGCAAAAAATCCAGGACTCGCTGAGCCTCTATCAGATTCCGCACGTATCTTATTTTATATCAGCTGATAGCAAAACAAACTACATGGCAACTCCTATGCCCAGAACTCCGGAGCAGATGGCCGCCGAAATGGAACTGAGCAAGAACGCAGGACCGCGCAAGGTAATCTGCAGCGATATTTACGACATAGCCTCGCTATCGAAGGTTTCGGCCACCACGATAATGATTATGTATCTGATAGACAATCATTTGATGAGCACCGCGAGACCTTTGGGCGATTATCTGAAAAACCCTTACGGAACCCCCGCGCCGGTGCTGAATGTTTCGATAAGATCGCTGCTGGAGCACAGGAGCGGCATAAAATCGTATGTGCCCATCACGAGGTTCAGCAATCAGATCTGGGGCTGGAAAATCAACTGCCGCACATTGCAGATCCCGTTTGACACCACCAAGACCGACGAAATCTCAAAAGCCTCATTCAGAGAGCTTTTCAGCACCGAATACGTGAAAGGGAAAGCCGACAGGCGCGTGGCCGAGGGCGTATGGATGAAAAACAATTATCAGGACTCGCTGTACAGATTCTTCTTTGAGCAGAAGATGAACCGCCGCAAGAAATACCAGTATTCGGATATCAACATGATTTACCTACAGTGGGCGGCCGAAAAAGTGCTGAAAACCAAGGCAAATGTATTTCTGGAGGAGAAGTTTTACAAGCCGCTCGGCATGGAAACCACCGGCTATCTGCCGCTTGAAAGATTCAGCAAGGATCGTATAGTTCCCACCGAGGCGCATCAGTGGACTGGAGAGCTTCTGCAAGGCGACGTACACGACCCATCGGCGGCGTTTCTGGGCGGAGTGGCCGGCAATGCGGGAATATTCTCGTCGGCGCAGGACCTCGGAATACTCTTCCAGATGCTGATAAACAGGGGCGAATACAACGGCAGACGATACCTGAAAAGCGCCACCGTGGACAGATTTACAGCCAAACAGCCCAACACATCGCGCGGACTCGGATTCGACCTCGCGCCCAGCAGTTTCGCATCGCAATACGCCAGCCACAGCACATTCGGCCACACGGGTTTTACAGGCACCTGCGCCTGGGCCGATCCCGAAAACGACATTGTGATAGTTTTCCTGAGCAACAGGGTTTTTCCGTCGCAATCCAACAACAATCTCAACACTCTGAAAATAAGGCAGAAAATATGCAACGCTATCTATGAGGGATGCGGAATTAACGGAAGATAACCTTTTTTGTGTGCCTCATATACACACAAAAAAAAAATCACATATCTAAATTTAGCGACTTGACTACTGAATTAGGAACTGTCAAGTCGTAAATTTAAACATGTAACCTTTTTAAGAAATTAAAGAATTAATTGAAAAAACAGAAACCTGAGACCAGGCCAAGGGAATTACTTCTTTACAAAAGTACCCTTTCTCCTGTCGTCGGTGATGATGGTGTAAGTGCCGGGAAGCAGCGACTCCACATTGATGCTCTGTCCCTTAGACAACTGCATCTCCTTTACGGTAATACCGGCGAGATTCTTGATGATGACCTTGTGAGAATCTTCGATCTCAAGCATTACCTTGATAGAAGACTGCTTGGGCCATACATTGAGCTCGCCATACACCTCTTCGGCATTCTCAGCCATTTCCATTTCCTCAACCTTAGGAGCATCGGCATTAGTTAATGCCACGGTATTTTCGTCGTCGGCGGTCTGTGCCGATGCCGAAAAATTGAACGCACCTGCAAAAATCAAGGTTGCGATGAGTAATTTAACAGACTTCATAATATAAATATATTTTTAAGTTATTATGTTGTGGTTCCTCAAAAAAATACTTTGCGATACTAAAACTTCGTCATCTCGCGCTCCAGAATCGTGAGCTGCATGATGTCGAGGTCCTCAAGCACCACATCGGTCCTGTCGGCCGACTGACTGCGAACCAAGTCTACCCAGAGCTTGTTTTTCTCCTGCTTGTGCAGAAGGTCGATTTTTGTGGTCTCTATCTGCGCCATCTGGGCACGGTAAAACTCCTTGTCATCGTTGGATAGAGTATTGTCTTCCAAGAACTTACGGTATTGTTTCTCGCCATCCTCCAAGAACGAGAGGTCAGCTGTGCCAATGCCCGGAAAACGCTCCACATTGGGATTGCTCTTAATGACATCGAGCACCGGCTTCAGCTTGGAATGCACATGCATGAAATACTCCAAGTCTATGAAACCGTGGCTGTTCAGCACATTAACAACCTGATGATAGCCGCGTATCTCGCTGGAATCCGCCGCCGAATCGTGGCTGTCGATGTACAGCAGAAAGTCCTGATTGTCGGTCTCGAAGATTGTGCAGACATTCACATATCCATGCACATCCTCCGAATCCACCTCCAAGTCATCGTACTTGCCGCCACACGAGGCCATTATCAATATCAACGATAATATATATAGTTTTAGTATGTGTCGCATACAAATATTTTTTCTATGATGCAAAATTATATATAAATATTGATATAAACAAGCATTTAAATTTTTTTAGCTAAAAAATAACATGTAAATAATTTGGTAATATTAGCAAAAACTCATAATTTTGCCATATTAATATTCAGAGCGTCAGATCATGGCAAAATTCTCAACCATAGTACTTTCGTCACTAATAGCGCTGGCCGGATGCGATGCCATATCGGAGATAGCCAACGACGAGGATTGGTATTTCAACGACGAGGAAGACTGCAACTGCAACAACAGCTACATCCACCTCGGCGACAATGAGGACGGTCCCGACAAGGGCGACGCCGTACTCTGGGTAAGCAGCGGCATGGGCGATGTAAAAATCTCGGTATACGACGGCACCATGGAGGGCAATCTGATAAACGACAGCATCACATCCAGGGAGCGCAACACATTTGCCCTGCCGGTAAACCGCACATACACATACTCGGCACAGTACGTGAAGGACGGCGACACGATATTAGTACCCGTAAAGAGCTATCTGGAATGCAAGATCAAGGAATGCAACGGACTGCAATGCTATTTCCTATACAACAATATCATAGACCTAAGACTCAGATACTGATTTATTTTTTTTGACCCCGGAGAAGAAAAAACGATATTAAAATTAACAATATAATCAGCAAAAACAATCATGAAAAAAGTATTAATGTCGGCAGCCGTATTGGCAATGGCCGCAATAATGGCATCATGCGGCGGCAATGCCGGCAACAGCAACGACAATAAGTGCAACGAGGCCTGCGACGCGGCCAAATGCGAGAAAACCTGCGATTCCACCAAGTGCGAGACCAAGGCCTGCACAGAGACAGCCACAGCCGCTCCTGCCAACAGCGAATCAGCAGCCGCAATAGACCTCTCGAAGAAATACATCTGCCCGTCACGCTGCGAGAGCCAGGATGCAGCCGGCGAGTGCAGCCAGTGCGGCATGGAGCTCGTGGAAAACAACTAATCCACAACAAGAGGCTCTGCCCCACCCGATTATGAGAAAAAAAAACTAAAAGGTCCGCTGCGGAAATCCCGTGGCGGACCTTTTTATGTTTTGCTATCAGCTGATATAAAAAAAACTACTTCTCAAGATACGTGTACTTGGTCTGGCGCTGTTTCCATCTCTCGCGCGCAAACTGCTGCATATCAGCCACAGTATCCTTCTCGTCGAGAATCTCGAAACCGAGCAGAGTCTCAATGATATCCTCCATGGTAACTATGCCGTCCATGCCGCCGTACTCATCCACCACCAGGGCTATCTGCTCCTTCTTCTTCAGGAGGTCTTCCCAGAGCGAGAATACGAGCTTGGTGTTTGGCACTATCACGATATCGCGGCGCAAGTCCTTGAGAGTGAGGCTGTCGTGGTCCTCGGCGAGCGATTCCATCACCTTCTGTCGGAACACGTATCCTGTGATGTTCTCGTCGTTGCCGCTGTAGATGGGTATGCGCGAAAAACGGAGATACGTCTTGTGGTCCAGAAAACCGCCCAGAGTCATATTCTCGTCGGCCACCGACACCACAACCCTCGGAGTCATTATATCGGTAACCCTCAGATTCTTGAGCTTCATCAGATTCTGGATAATTGCGTTCTCCTTCTCGCGGAAAATACCCTCCTCGGTGCCTATGTTGGCCAGGGCCGAAATCTCCTCGCGCGATGTGGTAGGCGCGCTGTCGCCATTCCTCAGCATCCGGGTAAGGCACTGCGCCATCACCACCAGCGGATACGTAATATAATAGGTGGCATTAATTACATGGCCTATCACACCGGCCAGCTTCTGCCAGTAATTGGACCCGATGGTCTTGGGCAGAATCTCCGAGAATATCAGGATAAGCACCGTAAGAATGGCCGAAACCACTCCCAGCATCTCCGATCCAAGCACCTTGCTGGCCTGGGCACCCACCATTGCGGCGCCGGCGGTATTTGCTATGGTATTCAGCGACAGTATGGCAGCTAATGGCCTGTCCACATTGGCCTTCATCCGGGCAAGCAGACGAACTCCCTTTCGCGGAGAGTTCTCATTGATTTTCACAAAAGTAGGGGTAGCGCTCAGCAATACGCTCTCCATCATGGAGCACATAAAAGATATGAGCAGCGATCCCAGCAGATATGTGATTAATAGTCCCATAAAAGATAAGAAAAGTGAAACAAAAAGAGATATTCTCCTCCCTTGGCAGGCAGAGAATATCTCTTATATATCAAAATCCGTGCAAGGATTACTTCACGTTGCCTACTTTTACGAGATACTCGGCTATCTGCACGGCGTTGAGAGCGGCGCCCTTGCGGATCTGGTCGCCAGAGAGCCAGAGAGTAAGACCGTTCTCATCAGAGATGTCCTTGCGCACACGGCCCACGAAAACATCGTCCTTGCCGGCTGTATCCATCGGCATAGGATATACGAGGTTGGCAGGATCGTCCACCAGAGTACATCCAGGAGCTGATGCGATGGCCTTCTGTGCGTCCTCCACAGAGATAGGAGCCTCGGTCTCTATCCAAACGCTCTCGGAGTGGCTGCGGAGCGACGATACGCGCACGCAGGTGGCCGAGCACTTGGCGTCGGTGTGCATGATCTTCTGAGTCTCGTTGTACATCTTCATCTCCTCCTTGGTGTATCCGTTGGGCTGGAACACGTCGATCTGAGGAATTACATTGTATGCCAGCTGATGAGGGAACTTCTTTACGGTAACAGGCTGACCGCTGAGGAGCTCCTTGTACTGCTGCTCGAGCTCTGCCATGGCTGCGGCGCCGGCGCCCGATGCGCTCTGATAGCTTGATACATGGATTCTCTTGATGTGGCAGATCTTCTCCAATGGCTGAAGCACTACCACCATCATGATAGTGGTGCAGTTGGGGTTGGCGATAATGCCGCGTGGACGTACGAGTGCATCCTCGGCGTTGCACTCAGGCACCACCAATGGAACATCGCTGTCCATGCGGAACGCGCTCGAATTGTCTATCATTACGGCGCCGTACTTTGTGATATCCTCGGCAAACTCCTTGGATGTGCCTGCGCCGGCCGATGTAAAGGCAATATCAACACCCTTGAAGTCGTCACCATGCTGGAGAAGCTTTACGGTGTATTCCTTGCCCTTGAATGTATATTTAGTGCCGGCGCTGCGCTCAGAACCGAACAATACCAAATCATCAATAGGGAAATTTCTCTCGGCGAGTATGCGGAGGAACTCCTGTCCTACTGCTCCACTCGCACCTACAATAGCTACTTTCATTTTTGTTTTACTTTTATATATAAGTGTTTAAATATTTCAGCTGCAAATATAATACAAATTATTGGGATTGCAAGTGCGCGGCACCGTTATCTTATATTTAATTTTTTCTAATATCAGTATTTTTTTATAACTTTGGCGCATTAATTGAAACAATTTCAGCACTAACGGAATCAATATGAAAACAAGAATAATCATAACAGCATTAGCCGCCGCCACAGCCATCACGGCGTGCTCCACCCAAGATAACACCGGGGTCGGAAACTATCAACAGCGGATGGAGACCTCCACAGCCCCAGGCCACAACTTCTACCAATACGCGTGCGGCAAATGGATTGCCCAGCTGCCGGAGAAACCAGAATACTCAAGATACAATCAGTTCGACATCCTTCAGGAAGACATCGTAGTGAAGGTGAACCAGCTGATAGAGGATGCGGCCAGAGGCAACTCGCCCGAGGGATCCATAGAGCGCAAGATAAGCGACTACTACAACCTCTACATGGACAGCACCCGGCGCAACGCCGAGGGAGCCGCTCCCCTGTCGCCGTATCTCCAGATGGTGGACCAGATAAGCGACCGCAAGTCGGCCACAGAGACATCGGCCCGCCTCACAAGCCTGGGCATCAGCAGCCTTTTCATGTCGATAGGCGTGGATGCCGATGTGAAAGACGCCCAGAACAACATTGTGAGCCTGTACCAAGGCGGACTTCAGCTGGGCAACCGCGACTACTACACCAACAACGATTCGGCCACAATAAAAATCCGCGAGGCATACTCACAGTATATCATCAATCTGTTTGTATTAGCTGGCCAGACCCAGGAAGAGGCCGAGGTACATGCAGCTAATGTCGTGTATATAGAAAACAAGATCGCCGACAAGAACTCCACAAAGACCGAGCTCCGCAACGCCGAGGCCAACTACCACAAGACCAGATTCGACAGCCTCGCGATTCTGTATCCCGGCATCGACTGGAATCTCTATTTCGGCACCATCGGATACCCAAAGATAGAGTTTGTGGACGTAAGCCAGCCCGCCGCCATAAAGAACGTGGCGCAGATACTGGGCGGCGACGATTTGGCCAAGATAAAATCGTACATGAAGTTCAAGATAATAGCCACCGGCGCAGGCACGCTCTCCGACAAATTTGTGGCCGAGGATTTCAGGATGCAGCAGGCGCTCTACGGCACCAAGGCCGACAAGAACCGCAACCAGAAGGCCATAGACGAGATAAACTCGAAATTCAGCATGGCCGTGGGCAAGCTCTATGTGGAGAAGTATTTCCCGGAGGAGGCCAAGCAGAAAATGCTGAACATGGTGGCATCGCTACAGGACGAGCTAAGGGTGATGATAAGCGAGCTGAAGTGGATGAGCGACCAGACCAAGGAAAAGGCAATAGAAAAGCTGAACACATTCTACGTAAAGGTGGGATACCCCAACAAGTGGCGCGACTACAGCACTCTGAACATAGACCCGAAAGTTTCGCTCTTCGAGAACAACCGGAACGTGGCCCGTTTTATGCTGGAATACAAGCTCGCCAAGGTAAACAAGCCTATAGACCGCGACGAGTGGGGAATGTCGCCGCAGACCATAAACGCGTATTACAACCCCACCACCAACGAGATTACATTCCCGGCCGCCATACTGCAGCCGCCATTCTTTGACCCCAACGGCGACATTGCCTGCAACTACGGAGGCATAGGATGCGTGATAGGCCACGAGATGACCCACGGATTCGACGACGAGGGCTGTCAGTTCGATAAGAACGGAAACCTGAAAAACTGGTGGACCGAGGACGACAAAAAGGAGTTTGACCGCCGCGCGCTCGTGCTCGAGGAATACTTCAACAAGCAGGAGGTTCTGCCCGGCGAGTTTGCCAACGGAAAACTCACCCTCGGCGAAAACATTGCCGACAATGGCGGAATCAAGATATCGTTCCGCGCACTGCAGAAACAGCTGAACGGCAGCACGGAGAAAGACGCAAGCGGTTTTACGCCTCAGCAGAGATTCTTCCTGAACTACGCATTCATCTGGGCCGGCAAGATTACCGAGCAGGATATGCGCAGCCGTATCAAGAACGACCCTCATTCGGCCATGAAACACAGAGTAAACTGTCAGCTGCCGCATCAGCAAGGCTGGTATGATGCCTTCGGCATACAGGAAGACTCGCCAATGTACATCAAGCCGGAAGAAAGAGTTGATATCTGGTAAAAAAAATCAGCGGAAGGGCGATGCCTTTCCGCTGATTTTTTTTTATTATTTCTTGTGCGGGATCCGATGATTATTTAGCCACTTCAGCTGACCAGAATCTCCAGTCGAGGGAATTGAACTCGATGGCACGGCGGGCGCGGCGGATGGCCTTGTCGTATTCGGCCTTTTCTATCTCCTCGAAACGGCCTTCCTTGCCGGGGCGGTAGGTGTATTTGCCGTCCTGACTAAGATAGATGCCCTCCACCTCGCTGGCCATCAGCTTGATGTGGCGCACAAAATCCTTGCCCGATAGTATCACGAAACCGCCCTGATGCATCTTTACTGTGCGGTCGGCGCCGTTGTTGCCGGCTATCAGGCTCAGATTGTCGTTGATGTAAGAGAATATCGCAAACCGAGAATCGGTGCCGTCGTTTACCCGGAAAATGTATTCGTCGCTGCCGTCGCTGTCGATGTCGGTGCGGGCATACTGGTTGGGAAGCTCCTGCTGAGCACCCATTACGCTGCTCCAGATGCGGAGCACATCCTCGGTCTTGGGCATCGAATGATCGCTTATCAGCTCTATAAAATCACGGCCGGTCCACAGGAATTCGGCGTTTATGATGTCTTCGGCCTTGTTGTGCTCGATGTCCTGATATGCGGTGTTCACCTTGAGGCGTGATGGATCGTATGCCGATTTCACCATGCAGAAATCGTATCTCATCCATACAGTATCCTTGTTGTCGGCCAGATAGCTGAAACGCTTGAGAGGATTGTCCACGGCGTTTAGGCGCTCGCCGTCGTAGATGTAATAGCTTGATTTGATGATGCCGTAGCCCTCGCGCCAGTCGTAATACTGGATGAGGAATACAAGATATTTGTCGTCCTTGCGCTTGAATGTGATAATCTGCGCCCAGTCGTCGGCGATGTTGAAATAGGCCATGTTTTCGGTGCAGTAGCTCTGCTGAAACTTGATGTTGGTATCAGCCCGGCGCATCTGCTCCTCTGCTATCTTCTGCCTGATGAGCGCGGGATCGAGCGGAACGCCCTCGGTGCTCAGGATGAGGTCCTTGTCGATGAGCCTGGCCACGGCCATGGGCACATCGAGGATCTCCTCCTCCACCAAGGTATCCTGCACCTCGGTCAGAGAATCGGGCAACATATCGAAATAACCGGCCACCTTCTGGTATACCGTATCATTATTGATCTCCTGATGATATAGCGGGGTTTTTCCATCGATATTGATAAACAACACCAATAGAACAACCAATATAGTAAGCAACGTCTTTTTCCTGTCCATTAAAGTTATATTATTTTCGCATTTGATTGTAATGATAGAAAATTAGCGCAATTTAATAATTATTTAACTAAAAAACAAAAAAAATAACATATAAAAAAGTCCCTGAAGGACAAAATTCCTACAGGGACTTGGATATTGATATATGAGTTATGATATGCTACTTGCTTACGTACACCTTGTATTCCCAAGGCTTGAGGCTGAATTTCTCGCAGGCCTTGAATTCGGCGTTGGAATCCTCGAATACGTTCTGGAACTTACCCGCCATCAGCTCGCTCTCTGCAAAGAACTCGGCAGGCTCGCTGCTTACGTTGATGAAGCAGATTACCTTGCTGGCGCCCTTTACTCGTGCAAATGCGTATACTTTCCAGTTGTCGGTGGTCATGATCTTGGTGAACGAGCCGCCGAATGTACCGTTCCAGAGTGCCGGATTTTCGGTCTTCAGGTTGTTGAGCTTGGTATAGAGGCCCGAGAGGCAATAGTCTTTCCACTCAATATCCACCTTCTCGAAGAGAGGCTGTGTCTTGTTGTAAGCTGACTCCTGACCGCAGAAAATGAGCGGCATTCCCGGAAGCAGATACGTGAGCACTGCGAGAGTCTTGGCGCCGTCGCCAAAACGGTCGTACTCGGTACCGTTCCACGCGCTCTCGTCGTGGTTGGTGGTGAATGTCATGCGGTAATTCTCGGGAGCAAAGTGATAGAGCTCGTAGCTGCGGTTGTGGTCGAAGTCGTAGACGTTTTTCTCCTTCTTCACAATGCGCTTCATCAGATTGTGGAGCTCCCAGGTGTATGTCATATCGAAGGCGTCGTGGATCTTTGGGTCTTCCCACTCGGCCAGCCAGAAGCATGGCTTAATCTTATCGACCTCGGCACGTGCCTTCACCCAGAACCATGTAGGCACCAGGCCGGCCATGTCGCAGCGGTAGCCGTCGATGTCGAACTTCTTTACCCAGAAGCTGAGGGCGTCGATCATGGCGTTTACGGTATCGGGATTGTCGTAGTTGAGGTGTGCCACATCGGTCCAGTCGTCGTTTGGAGCCAGGATGTTGCCGTGCTCGTCGCGGTAATATCTTGCCGGATTCTCCTTGATCCAGGCGTTGTCCCAGGCTGTGTGGTTGGCCACCCAGTCGAGCACCACGTGCATGCCCATCTGGTGAATCTCCTTTACGAGGGCGTCGAAATCGTCGTATGTGCCGAAGTCGGGATTTACAGCCTTGTAGTCCATTACGCTGTATGCGCTGCCGTAAGTGCCTTTGCGGTTGAGCTTTCCGATAGGGAAAATCGGCATCAGCCAGAGTATGTCCACGCCCATAGCCTTGAGGCGTGGAAGCTCCTTGCGGAATGCGTTTATATTGCCCTCCCTGGTGTACTGACGGAGGTTTACTTCATAAATGTTAGAATTTTTGGTCCATTCAGGTGTCTGATATGCCATAATATTATTTTGTTATTTAATTACGAAATCCGAATTACGAATTACGAATGCACTCTTCCGGATGGCTAATTCGGATTTCGTAATTCGTAATTCGTAATTACATTAGTAAGTGGTGTTTCTGCCGGCGTTGTTTATCATCTCTCTTACCAGCCCGTTTAGCTCACTGGCCACCATCAGCTGCTCAAGGCTTATATGACAGCGGTATCTCCAATAGTGATTGCTCTCGGATGGCACATTGATGCGCTCGGCCGACGGATCCTTGAGACGGAGTGTCTCGCTGAGGGCCAGTATGTCCTGTATTGGGAACACCGCCCACATGGCCGGCGAATACAGATGCTGGTTGATGATATCCTTTACCACCCAGGTCTCGCAGTAGAACGGAGCGGCGCCGCTCTTGGAGAGGGCGTTGTTGTAGAAACGCTGTGTGCGCTCGTGGTCCTCCTCCCACCATCCACGCAGCGGAAGGGTGTCGTGGCTGCTCGGTGTGGCCACGGCGAGGAACGGATATCCGGCTGGACGTCCAAACTCCACCGATGTCTCCTTGGGCATTCGCTGAACCTCCAGGCTCAGGATGTTGAAATTGAGCATCACCTCGGGAACACAGGCCGGTATCATGCCGAGGTCCTCGCCGCATACCATCATATTGGTGGCGTTGGTGAGGCCCGGAAGCATGATCTCTGCCTGCTTGCGCCAGAGAGCCTCGTTGCGGTGATAGAAATAGTCGTTGTAGAGATCGGCCACCACCTTCTTGGTGTGGTCGTCGAGGCTCTTGTAAGAGTTGGTCTTGAAGAGCGAGTGTCTCGGATGGTATCCGTTGGGATCCTTCTTGTCCTTGAAGAAGAGAACCTCTGATACCAGATATATGAGTCCGTGCTTCAGCTTCTGCATGTGGAGCATATCCTCGGCCGTAGGACAGGCCATGCGGCTGAAGGCTTCCTCGATCTTGCTCTGTGTATCGTATTCGGGCTTGAAGGCGAACATTCCCGGCTTTCCGGGTATCTCGTCGAAAAACGAGTGCCTTACATATCCAAACGAATCCTGGAAGATATCCCTCATGCTGCGCTCCTCGAGATACGGGCTGCAGAATCTGTTCTCATCAAACTGCACGCCCCTGTTGCGGAACTCGCTTACATCCACAGGAATAGCAGGATCGAATGTGCCCATCAGGCCGCGTGTCTGGCAGCATGGAATACTCCAGATACGGAAGAAACCGAGAATGTGGTCGAGCCTGTAGGCATCGAAATACTCGGCCATCTTGGTGAGGCGGGCCTTCCACCATGCAAAACCGTCCTTGGCCATCTCGTCCCAGTTGTAGGTAGGGAAACCCCAGTTCTGTCCGTCGTCAGAGAAATCGTCGGGCGGAGCACCGGCCTGGCAGTCAAGATTGTAGAGCCTTGGATTCACCCAGGCGTCCACGCTGTCGCGGGCTATGCCTATAGGAATATCGCCCTTGATAACAATGCCGTTGGCGCGGGCGTAGTCGGATACTTTTTTGAGCTGAAGGTGCAGATGGTACTGTATAAAGAAGTGTACCGCCACATCATCGAAACGCGAATTGTCCTCGCTGCAGAACTCATCCACAATCTTGGGCGAATAGGTGGCGTACTGTCTCCACTTGCCCACCTCGGGAGTGCCATACAGATCGCGCAGGCAGCTGAAAACAGCGTACGGCTTCAGCCACTGCTCGTTGGCCTTGAAGAACTCCTGATACTCCTTCTCCTTGAGGAATGCGCGGTGATTCTCGTCGTATATAATCTTGAAGAGGCGCGATTTTACCCTCATCACCTCCTCGTAGTCTATCTTGGTGAGCTGATTGAGCTCCTGGGTCTTCTCGCGGAGCAGCGCGCTGGCCACATCGCTCATATTGTCGGTGATATCGCTGATGCGCATATATATAGGATGCAGCGCAAACACCGACACGCACTTGTACGGATACGAATCCTTGTAGGTATGGGTGAGCACGGTATCATTGACCGGCAGAATCTGAATCATCCTCATGCCGGTGGCCTTGGCCCAGTCCACGAGCTTAATCAGGTCGGCAAACTCGCCCACGCCCAGGCCGTCCCCGCTCCTGAGCGAGAACACGGGAATAGCCACTCCGGCGCCCTTCCACGGATAGCGCGGAAACTTGAAGTCCTCGTCGTTGAGCACATAGAAGTCGGTATCGAACTCGGGAGTAAAATACCTTGACACATACTCCTCAAGCACAATCCTGTTGGTACCCTTCTCGCAGATGCAGAACTTGTATTCGGCATACTGGCGCGGCTTCTCGATGGTGTGCTCGCACTTCCACTCGGGATAGTTCTCGTCGCTGAGCGGCACAATGATATCGTCCTCGGGCAGAGTACCCACAAAACGCACAGCCACATAATGGTCGGCCTGTACTCTGGTGAGATTGATGGTATGGCGTATGGAAACCATGGGCGACTGATCCTCCCTGAGCGGCACAAAACCGTCCGAGGGCACACGCTTGAATATCACATCCTTGAATGCGGATGTAAGAGCCACATTGTTGGTGGAAACCTTGGGCTTCCAGTAGTCGCGCACCAGCACCCTGGCGGCCTTGTAGGCAGGCGGACAAAACGTGCGCTCGCCAAACTCATAGAGAGTCTGCGATACATTATTATCGCGCATCAGGTACTTGTAAGTAAACGATTCAGCAGACTCGAGCTCCACAGAGAGCTCCCAGTCTCCATTCTGCCTGGGCTCCATAGCCACCAGACCCTTGCCCGGTATGCTGTCTATCATCAGCTGCTGACCGTAGCAGGTCAAATAGTTTATTCTGAATGTAACAACCATCATTTATATCCTAACTAAAAAATAATGCTACTAAAGTAAGGAAAAAAAACAACACCGCCAAGCTTTTAATATTATTTTTAGCTGAAAGATGCTATTTTTTTGTATCAAAGGAAGCCAACGGCACCCCCATATACAACAAAAGCAGGTTGTGTACCTGCCATTGCTGCTACTAATTTTTAACTTAAACCTATTATTATGAAAAGACAATTAACTTCCTTTTTACGCCACAAAATTATACAGAATATATATTCTTATCATTAAAACGATATTAACAATACATTAAATCAAAAAAATCATCTATCTTTGTGGCAGCTAATAACCAAATAAACACAGAACGCCATGATAAACGAAATGATTGAGTACAACAAGAAATTTGTTGAGCAGAAGGAATACGAGAAATACAAGACATCCAAGTATCCCGACAAGAAGATAGCCATAGTAACCTGCATGGACACACGCCTGGTGACCCTGCTGCCGGCGGCGCTCGGCATCAAAAACGGCGACGTAAAGATAATAAAGAACGCCGGAGGCACCATCACCAACCCCTTCGACAGCACAGTGCGCAGCCTCCTGGTGGCCATATACGAGCTGGGAGTAAACGAGGTGATGATAATAGGCCACACCGGATGCGGAGTGCAGGGAATGGACAGCGCCGAGATGCTCCACCTGATGAGGGAGCGCGGAATAGACGACGAGCACATATCGCTGATGAAACACTGCGGAATAGACCTCGACAGCTGGCTCCACGGTTTCGAGGACACAGAGAGCGCCGTGCACGAGACCGTGGACCTCGTGAAAAACCATCCGCTGGTACCCAAAGACATCACAGTGAGGGGATACATAATGGATTCGGAGACGGGAAAGCTATCAGCTCTATAAAAAAACAAGAGAACGCCACCTGCAGCAAAAAAAAAATTAAAATTTAATATCAAATAATCAAATAATTATTTATATCTTTGAAGATGCAAATTTTGCATCGGACAAAAAGAAACAGAAACAATACCAACTGATTGACTATCAGCTGACAACATACAAACAAAAAAATGGAACAACAGACAGTACCTGAAACCGTAAGGATAAAAATAATAGCCACCGGCGATGTGCACGGGGCAATTTTCCCGTACGATTTCATAGAGAACGAGCCCGTAAACACATCGCTCGCTCAGGTATACACATACATAAAAGAGCAACGCGCGGTGGACAGCCAGGAGGTAATCCTGCTCGACAACGGAGACTTCCTGCAAGGACAGCCTGTTGTATACTACTCCAACTACGAAAAGCACGAGGGCCAACACATCTGCGCCGATGTGATGAACTTTATGGGATACGACGCCGCATCGATAGGCAACCACGACATAGAGACCGGCCACGACGTATACGACAAGCTCGTGGAGGAATTCAATTTTCCATGGCTGGCGGCCAACGCCGTGAGAAAAGACAACGGCGAGCCTTACTTTAAGCCATACACAATAATAGAGCGCAAGGGAGTAAGGATAGCAGTAATGGGCCTGATAACACCATCGATACCTATCTGGCTGCCGGAAAACATCTGGAGCGGAATAGAGTTCAAGGACATGGTGGAGACCGCCAAGAAATGGATGGCTATAATAAAGGAGAAGGAAAAACCGGACATAATAGTAGGACTGTTCCACTCGGGAGTAGACAACTCCTACAACAACCGCACCGACCAGGACTACATGAACGAAAACGCCACAAGCCTTGTGGCACAGCAGGTTCCGGGTTTCGACCTGATATTTGCCGGACACGACCATCAGGAATTCAACATGGTGGTGAAAAACTGCGAGGGGCAGAAGGTGATAATACTGGACCCAAAAAACTGCGCGCGTCTGGCCGCCGTGGCATCCATACAGGTAAAGAAGGACGGCGACCGCCTGATAGACAAGCGCATAACCGGCCTCATCATGGAGATGAACAGCTGCGAGCCCGAGCGCGAGATGATGCGCCGATACCGCGACTACATAAGCATGATAAAGGAATACGTATCGAAGCCGATAGCAAGGTTCAACAGAACCATCAGCAGCCGTGACGCAATGTTCGGAAACTCCGCTTTCGTGGACCTGATACACAGCATACAGCTGGCCGAGACCGGCGCCGACATCTCGTTTGCAGCTCCCCTCACATTCGACAGCAAGATAGCCAAGGGCACCGTATGCGTGCGCGACATGTTTAAGCTCTACAAGTTCGAGAACCTGCTCTACACCATGAGGCTTACCGGCCGCGAAGTGCTCAACTATCTGGAATACTCGTATTCCTGGTGGTTCAACGAGATGAGCGACAAGAAAGACCATCTCGTGCTCTTTGATGTGGACGAGAAGGGCAACAACCGCACCGCCGGCAAGTTCTACAACTACTCGTCGGCATCGGGAATCAACTACACCGTGGACCTCTGCAAGCCCGCCGGCGAGAAGATCACCATAAGCGGTTTTACCGACGGAAGGGAGTTCCGCCTCGACGAGACCTACATTGTGGCCATCAACAGCTACCGAGGCAACGGCGGCGGCGGACACCTCACCGAGGGCGCCCACATCCTTCACGACGACCTCACAGAGAGGATAGAATCGTCGTCGGTAAAAGACCTCCGCTATATAATAATGAAGCACATAGAGGAGAAACGCATGGTAACTCCCTGCGCATCAGGCAACTGGAAAGCCATTCCACAGGAATTCTGGACCCGCGGCCGCAAGAAGGATTACCAGATAATGTACGATTGATATATTGCCATCAGCTGATATGATAAAAATATGTATTCCCATCAGCTGATATGATAAAAAAACAGCAAGCCCACAGAATCACGGCGATACGCGGTTCTGTGGGCTTGGCGTTTTTATTCTTTTTCGAACTGATGTTATTTAATTTTTCAGCTTGAAGTTGTTGATGATGGACTGGAGATGATCGGCCTCCTCCGAGAGTGCCTGGCTGTTGGTGGCCACCTCCTCCGACATCGACGCAAACTGCTGTGTGGTCTCGTTGAAGCGCTGGATGGCACTGTTGATCTGATGGCTTCCGTTGGCCTGCTCCGAACAGGCGGCGGCAATCTCCTGAACGAGGTTGGTGCTTCGCTGGATGTCGGGAAGCACTGCCGAGAATGCGTTTCCGTTCTGGCGCACCATCTCCACGCCCTCGCCTGATACGATGTCGATCTCCTTGGCGGCTGAGGCACAGTGCTCCGCAAGCTTGCGGATCTCGGATGCCACCACGGCAAAGCCCTTGCCGTGCTCGCCGGCGCGCGCGGCCTCCACGGCGGCGTTCAGGGCCAGGAGGTTGGTCTGGAAGGCAATCTCGTCGATCACCGAAATCTTCTGCGCGATATCGTTCATGGCCTTCTCGGACTTGACGGCCGATACAGAGCAGCCCTCTATGGTGCGTGTATTGTCCTTGGCAATGCGCTCGGTCTCCTGGGCATTGTCGGAGTTCTGCTGGATGGATGCGCTCATCTCCTCGATGGACGATGAGATTTCCTCTGCCGATGCGGCCTGCTCGTTGGCCGAATTGCTCATCAGCTGGGATGTGTTGTAGAGTTCGCTGCCGGCATCTGCAATGCCATTAGCTGTATTTCTGATATCCTCGGCAATGGCGGACAGCGAGTCGGTCATGGTGGCCACGGCGTTCTCGAGGTCGCCTATCTCGTCCTTGGCGTCGGTGTGCTCAATGTCGTTGCGGAGGTCGGCGGTAGAGATTTTCTTCACCACATTTATCATGCGCTTGATGGGCATTACGAGCGAGCTGTCGAGAATCCTCACGGTAATGAAGGCGAGAAGCACGGTAACAAGTCCGCCTATGATGATGCCCCATTTCACTATTCCGATTCTGTTTTCTATAAAGTGGCTCTCCTCGGCTACGTGCTGGTTGGCCACGGCCTCCAGCTTGGCTATCTCCTCTATGATCTGGATTCTAACCCTTGCACCGTTGGCTGCTATCTCGTCGGGAGTCTTGTAATGCTGCATATACACGGCGGCCTTCTTGAGATACTCGTCGCTGCAGCGGATAATCTCCTGCATGTCTTCCTTGTATTTGCCGGTAAGCAGGGCCAATGCGTCGTAATGGTGCTTGTTCATATCGCCGATGCGCTGCTTGAGTATCTCGGGATCGTTTTTGGCGCTGTTTTCGAGGCAGAAACGCGCCACGAGCTTCATCTTCTCGAGCATCACCCAGGCGTCGTTGGCCTGCTGAGCGGCCTGCCTGTTGGTTCCACTCGCCGTCAGCTGCCTGGCATATTTCTTCTGGGCCTCTATGAGGTCGAGCGACATTTTCTCGTATCTGCTGCGCATGGCAAAGAGCTCCTTGGCGCGGGCCATGTTGTCCTTGTCGGCCACCAGATCGGCAAACTCCTTCTCGGTGGATTGGAACATCAGGGCCAGGTTTCCGAAGGCCGCCTTGATGTCGTCATCGATATCGTTTCCGCTCACAATGGATTCTATCTCGGCCACCATCGCATTCACCTCTCCCATTCGCGCCTTGGTTTTCTCGAAATCCGAATTCTTGATGAGAGCCTCTATATCGCTGAAGATCTCATTGAACGATACACTCAGGTCGTTGGCCTTGGTAGCTAATAGCGAGTATTTGCCCACCAGGTCCCGAGAGGATTTGGTGATATTCATAGTTGATACCAACGTAAACGAAGCAACTACGAAAAGCGGAATCAGCACTACGAAGAATGCCAATACAATCCTATTGATAAGTTTGATGTCCTGAAACTGTCTTTTGCTCATAATATTAAGTTAATAATTCAAGTGCAAATAAAGCAAAAAATTTGCCACAAACAAAATAAAAAGAGTATTTTATTTTCCGAGTTTCAGTTTTAGACTGATGTCGGTGGAGCAGTCGTAATGCTTGTAGCCATCGCCGGGCAGCACGGAGCGGTATTCGTAGCTGAAGGCGATATCGAGAGAGAGCCTCTTGGATAGCTTATTGGACAGCGTGGTCTTGGAGTTGATGATATAATCGCCGAAATCGTTGACCGCTGGCTGATAGAAAGTTGTGTGCTTGATGATGATAGACTCACCGATTTTCTGCTTGAACTTTGGGCGCAGCGAAAGGCGGCAAAACTGGGTGTTAAGGTCGGTCTCCTCGTCGGTATAGTTCACGTGGTCGTATACGGCGGCCACACTCAGCGAATAGTCGTAATTGTCGTTACGTTTTTTGTTGAACCGGAACTTGATACCGCCAAGTGCGCTTATCTTGAAATCGTAGCCTTTGTAATGATTGCTCTCGCTCTCCACGGCCACAAACGGCGACCATCTCCGGAACTGGAAGAGGTCGAGCTTGTATCCGGCCTCTATTCCCTTGTTGGTTTCCACGCGGTCTTCCTTCTGATACACAATCTTGTAATTCAGGTTCATGCTGATAACGGTGTCGTTGCGGCCGAGCTCCTGATTGTGCTTCAGCGAGAAGTTGTTTACATTGCCGGAGTTCTGCGAGACACCGAGCCCAAGCTCCCAGGTCCAGGGATTCGGCTTTGCCGCGTCCTGGGCCATGGCAGCTGATACGCTCATAAGTGCCACCAATACCGTTGCGATGCCCAAGAGAGCTATCGAGGCTGACTTACAGCCTGTTGTTGTAGAATAAGATTGCATCTTCTTGTGTTTTGGAGTAAATTTGTTGTTATCAAATTCGAGAAATCAAGCCACGCTTTGCTATCAATCAGCAAAGCGTATTATAAACCTCGCAAATCTCCTCACAATCCTTAGCGCTGAAAAACTGCGGATCGTAACCTTCCAAACCCACAAACAAAGTATTCTTTAGTGCCTGTTTCTTGTTTTTGGCCGTCGACAATATCTCGCAAAGGTCCTGATATCCCCAGATACCGCCTATATCCTCGGGAGGACAATTGCGCTCTCCCTTCACAAAACGGAAGACACGCTCCTCACCCTCCTTATACTCAGCCACCGACGAAAGCTTCACATCATGGAGCCAGCTATCACCGAAATCGTATTCCAGCTCAATGGACTTGCCCTTGTCAATCAGGACATCAGCAATGGTGTAATCCTGGGCAGGCAGTTTCCTATTGTTGGAGAACAAAGATTTCTCCTCCGCCTCACATTCGGGATCATAAAAGATTTCCTTGGACCTGAAATGCCAGAGATGAGCTCTTTCCCATCCCATGATATCAAGCAGGAACTCTCCCAGGAAACGGAGCGTAATGTTGCTCGGTACCTCCACCTTGCGGTATATGGCAGGCTTTATATTCTTCAGTTGGATACGGATGGTGTACTTCTGAACATTGGCCGCCGGCTTGAAACATGGATAGTCAGGTCCATCGGTTGGCAAATCCCCATCATCCCATTCATCTTCGTCATCATCCCAATACTCCTCATCATCGCCCGATACCAATGGCTCAAGCAACAATTTAGTTAGTATTCCGAAAATCGCAGTCTGGTCAGCCTTTCCAAGTCCCTTCACCATATCGAGTACCTTGAGCCCCTCGGGCGACAGCCTCTCGCTCAGCTCCTCGATGGAATAAAAATCCTCCGTCCTTTTCATATCTTTGTGTTTGATTTGTTTTTGCAAATGTAATGTTTATTCGTGGAAAGACAAAGAAAATTTTATGAGATATTTTTGATTTTTTAGTCGTTTTATTTGGAAAGTATATTGACGATTAATACATTTGAGAACCTTATTTAGCGATGATCAGTTATGAGCGGATGGGCTCTGCGCAATTCCCACATCAGGAAGGGCAGGAATCCGCTCCCAACGCGCTATGTTCAGGATAACTCACTGCGCAAGGTTTAGCGTCTATTGGTTTTTCCTTTTTTTCTAGTTTGTGTTTTTATTGTGTGTTTGTAACCAACTCTGTGGCCTTCTTTACCCCATGGTAAGCCAAATCGCATCCGCAAGCCTTTGTGCAGGAGGCCAGCATTGATAGAAATACCATGCCCAGTCCGGCTAAGATTCCAGCCCCTCCATTCTTAAACAAATACCCGTACTCCTTGGCCCATACCCATATACTTAGCGACCACGCTACTATCAGGTAAATAATCAGCCCCCAGCTCCAGGAGGATTCTTCATCAGGCTCAATGATATCTGGCTCTGCGCCCATAACATCCTGAGCGGGCGCTATTAGGCATACAAGCACTATCAGCACCTTTATGCAGAAGGCGGTTTTTGCAATGATTTCTTTCATGGTTGGATGGGGCAATTAACCTATACATCGGCGAGGTTTTTCATAAGGAGAGGGACGGCGGATAACGAGTCCTCGTCCCTGTTTCTTTTGATGTTCGTACCAATATGTAATGTCCATAAATCAGTCGAACTTCCGATATTTATATACATTTTCGCCATCCGTGATGGTTCGGTTTTTGGGATCGAACACCAGTGTATGTGTTTTGTCTTTTATAGTCACATATATCGTATTGCCATCGCGCGTTGATGTAAATTCGCTGGTAGTATCCATAGCCTTGGCAAATTGATATACTTGGCCAAGGCCTCCTTTGTTTATCACATCGCGGGGTACTTTTTGGAGGTCAACATCTCCCTGCGACAGCAATGCGCCATTGTACATATCCTTAAAGGCATATCCTTCAGTTACGATAATTGCATTGTTGTATCCAATGCCAAACATCATACCTATCAAGGCCGCCTCGCCCTTGTTGCCAAGGAGTTGAGTAATGGTGCACTGACGGTAAAACATTCCTCCCTTCAGGTATTTCTCGAAATACTCGTCATCAGCTTTTCTTTCTTCCCTGGCTCTACGCTCTGCCTCCAACCGCTCCTCGTAGGCCTTAATCTCCAACTCCATTTCATTATCGGTCTTGGCGCGAATAAGGAAAGTGCTTTTCTTGAAACCTTTCTTGTCGGCTCCCACCATTACCCTGTAGATAAGATCGTTATCGTTGTTAAGGTCGGCCTCCAAAACAGTCATAGGATAAAACTTCTCGCAAAGAAGAGAATCATTGTCGATGTGCAGATTCTCCAGGTCGGAAATGTCGAAGTAATGATATTGATTCCGCATCGCACTGCAAGACGCGAAATGGTTCTTGTAAATAGTCATCCTGCCATCCGATACAAGAATGCTATCGATATACTCTGGTTGGGCGAGATACTCTTGACCGTCCAATTCATATACTATCACAGGCTTTAGGTCGGAATTAAGCGAAGGCCTTGCTATCTGTACAGGGTAGAAATATTTCAACACTATTTTCGTAGAGTCGATACCCTCGTGATTCAATCGAGAAATATCCAGATGCTTGTAAATTGGTCGGTACTCGTTGTTCACCCTGCTCTCAAACAGCCTGTAAACTTTCAGCTGTCCATTATGGAGCAGCATAGGTTTGATGCCATCCATACGCATTGTAAGCGGATTCTGTGCTCCATCCACACTCATAGTCACATACACCTCCTTGTCGTTGCCTATCGATAGGCTCTGCCATACCACCTTGGCATACACATCAAGCAACAGTTTCGACGATACGGTTTTGAAGAAGGCTTTGTCGCAATTGGAGTTGATGTATTGGTAGTTGATATCGTATTCCTTCAACTTCTGCTCGTACGCATCATAGTTTACAGCTGTATTGTGGAACTCGTACTTGGCGCCGGTTTTCAAATCAGCTATCTTCAGGAAGTAATTTCGGTTGCCCGACGATAGATCCAGATACTGACCGTTCTTGTCGGACTTAATACCATTAACTTGGTAGATGGTCTTGAAGTCCTTGATCTCGGGATACTCCGACTGCTGCTTGGGTTTCAGAGGCTTGTGCTTGCCATCCACCACGGGAACAAGCAGTTCGTAAACATCGGCCCTGTCGCACAGATCCTTGAAATAGACTCTATGCCCTATCATGGAATTTGTGCTGTAGAAGTCCTGACCTAGGGCAAGGTTCGCAAGCCCAGATATTATCAGGACCCAAAAGGATATTAACAACTTTCTCATGTTTGTTTTTTTTAATTTGTTTATATTTGTGAAATCTGGTTTATTGTGACGCAAAAATACATCAGCTTTTTCAGTCCGTAAATTTTTTTGACTCACAAGACCATTTATTTGCGTAAATATTCAGCAAATAGTAAAATTCTTACTATTTTTGCACCAATTATGGAAAACGACAAGAGAAACAATCTATTGGTTGAGGAGCTCAACACTATAAACAAGACATTTTTGCTGTTCAACACCAGACAGGAGCTGGAGTCTTTTACAGGCATCAGCTTCAGCAATGGCAACAACGCATCCAAATCGAGCGGGAGCTCACGCTATGCCGCCTGGGACAAGCTGTGCAAGAAGGTGAGCGACGACAACAAAAACGTGGAACTTGGTTATATACTTCGAGAATACATAGCCACATCCAATTATTTTGAGTCGCTAAAGTCAGTAAAAGACAAGAAAAAATACGCTTTCAACATTCTCACCAATGCCATAGACACTATGGGAAATATGGAATATGATGTCGAGATTTTGTTTTTGATGCTTGTGGGCCTTCTCCCAAAGGTGAATACAAACAAAGGCGTGCCATCGGATATCGTATCGGATTTCCTGAGTCTGTGCGATATCATGGACGAGTATCTTGTTTCCATAAAAGACCGAATGGAGGTAAATGTAAGAGTGGTTGACAATCAGAGGTATTCCATCGAAAAGATAATAAGCAAGGGATTGATAAACCGCGAGCTTTACCGTGCACGTCTTATAATAACCGCAAAGCACATTACCAAAACCATAGCAGAGTTTTTCCGGAAATCAGAGATCGACAATAGTACCAAGGAGAATTTCGACAAGAGCATCGATGGTTTCTGGCAGGATTGCGATAGTCTGGTGACAAACAGGTTTTACCAAATCAGGAAAATCGGCACCGACGCATTCGCAATCACCAAGTATTCCAACTCAAATGGAGAAATCACCAGCGAATACATTCAGATGTTCATTTGGGAGGATTCCAAGTTCTATATCAGATCTCCCAAGGCATTCAGGATGCATCTTTCCGACACCCAAAGCGATGAGGAGCTTTGGGGAAGGATAGATCTTTGCTACAACAGCACCAATCTTTGTACAAAACAGCAGCAATCGCCCAGCGTTATTGTATTGAATAAGCAGGTGGGCAACCATAAGATAATCCCTTACGACAAACTGTACAGGATAAACGATTCCAAGTATTATCAAGAAAAGGCTGCATTGTCCAGGAATATTGTATCAAAATGCTACGAGGCTGAGGATCAATCTGAAATATACGCTGTCACCAAAAACGACATTTACATAAAACTAGAGCAGCGTGCCCGTGAGATATTCGGGAACTTCAAGTATATGAAAGTCCCAAACACGGCCGAGCCCAATTTCTCTTACTTTGGTTATATAAGTACCTTGAAATTGGTGATATTCAACGACAACGAAGTATTCCTTTTTGAGGAAAACACATTCTATCACCGCAACATCACCAATCCCGCTCAGCGAGAGGCCATGGGCATACAGCTGGTTGATGTGATAGAGTGAGGTTGACAATCGGGTGAAAAAAATACACGTTGTTTTAGCTCTATAATGGAATAAATTTCGTAATATTGTGGGGTAAATCAATAACCTTAAAAACAATCAATCATTATGGAATGTCCACACAGATCAACCACAGTAGCACAGGGCAATTATTTTGAGTGCACCTGTCCCAAGGAATGTCCCCGTCACGGCAAATGCTGCGCCTGCGTAGCTCATCACCGCGAGCACGGCAAACTGCCTCACTGCCTGAGAGGTCAGGAGGAAGCGAAGAAGGAGGAGAAATAAGAGGAAAACTCCCCGCCCAATCGAAAACCTTCAATAGGACGGGGATTTTATCGTTAATTTCATTCTCACTTCACCAGCTTCTCGATTTTGCAGGTATAATTCTTCTCGTCGTCGTAATTTACGGCTACAAGAAGCACTTCGCCCGAATAGTCGGCAAAAGGCTTGAAATATTGCTTGTTCTTTATCTGCTCCAGGGCCTTACCTGTGGATTGCTCTTTCTTGAGCTCGATGATGATGGCAGGAATGCCTGGGCGTTTAGGGATGAACGACACGTCGGCGTAGCCTTTGCCCGCAGGCAACTCGTTGAACATATAGTACTGAGTGCTGGCAAAGAAATAGGCAAGGTTTATCGCCGATTGCATTGACTGTTCGTTGTTGTAACTTATTGGTGAGGTCACGAACTGCTGGGCGTTCGACAAAGCCTCGGCCACAGCCTCCTCCTCGCCGTTGATTGTAAGCTGCAAAAGACGCTTTGAGTTTTCTATCGTCTTGAATACCTGTGAATAATCCTTGTTGTCCTTGATAGCCAGAATCCATTCACTTGCTATCTCCTTGTTTGGAATATAGCAGGTCTGAGTCTCCTCGTTATAAGCAAGATATCCAAGGTGAGTCAGGTAGCCGAAAACGTCATCCTTCGACTTGACCTTGTCCATTGAATTGCAGAAACTTTCGATCCAAACTTCAACTTCCTCTCCCGAGAGCATTCTGGTAACGGCATCCTTTGTGCCGTCGAAATTGAAGTTGATATAATCGAGAATAGATTCGTAGCTTCCCGTATTCGACCAATATGAACGGAATTTTCCCGTTTCCATTGCGCGCACAATGGCATATGGATTGAATATTGATTGGGAGAAATCCTGCCATTTACCGTTGACACGTCTCCTGTATGTGAATTTGTATCCGTCAAACCAATCCTCACATTCCTTGAAATCGATATCGTATTCATCGCAGAGTTCCTTTACCTCCTCCTTGGTAAAGCCTGTATAATCCACATATTGATTTGGGTACACAATGGTAATAGGCTTAAAGTTGTTGAGTTTGCTCTGGAATTTGTCCTTGACTATCGGCAATATTCCTGTCATATATCCAAGCGCCACGGGACCTGCCATTGCTGAGTTTTTGAACAATGACACAAGGAAATCGAGATATTTCTGAAATTCCTCTTCCTTGAAATTGTAGCGTATCGGAAGGTCGTACTCGTCGAAGAAAATAACGAACCTAATCCTTGTCGCATTGTAAATTTTCTGGATATTTACAGATACAGCGTCTTTGTCAAGCAGATCAATATCAGGAAATTCGGAAATAAGATCTTGATTAACAACTCTTTTCATAGACTGCATAAATGTTTCGTCTTCCCAGCGTTCTTCCCAGATTTTCTGACAGTCTATCATAATAATATTATACTTGTTGAGATGCTTCAGATACTTCTCCCTGGCCTCCTCGTCCTTTCCGATCTTCATATTATTGAAAATCTGCGAAGTGTCGGTGGTGCGTCCATAATAGGCACAAAGCATATTCTCGGCCATTGTCTTGCCAAAACGGCGTGGTCGTGATACGCAGAGATGTTTGTCCCTGGAACCGATAAGTTCATTCAATTCCTTGATTAAAAGGGATTTGTCAACGTATATTTTATGGTTGAGATCTTCCTCAAAAGCCTCTATGCCTGGATTTACGTATGTGCCCATAATTTTTGCAGTGTTTGTTTGTTGCAAAGATATAAAATAATAGATTCTCCCCCAAAAAAATCCCCGCCAAATTGAAAACCCTTCAATCGGACGGGGAGTTTATTCTCTCAAAAGAATTTTTACCTTACAAGGTTGATTACTATTTGATTTTCGCAAGAAAAAACAACGGTTTACGAATCCGTGAAAAAAAATCACAAAATAATTGAAACAAATTGGAATAATTTTCGTATAATTGCAACGTGAAAACGGGAAACCATAGCAAATGAATTGCCAAACACCACATATAAACAAGCAGGCATCTATCAAAAAATATATTTTTGATAGCAGAATTCTACCCCCCCCACACTCTTCTAAGTAAACATTACAAATTCGCAAATTGTAATCTGTATCGTGAGAATGATGCGGAAAGGGTTTGCTATGCTTGGTTGCGAACAAGTAAAATATATTTAACAAGAATATCACCACCTTAAACACATACAAAAACTTAACACCAATATTAATATCAACAGACAACAAAAACAATAAAAATGGACAATTATACATTAATAGCTAACTCAGGCATACACCTAAAAACATTTGCCATAAATATAAACCTTCAAGACAAATACAAACTTTGGTTTCATGAGTGGTTCGACGATGATGCAAGCGAATGGAAACTTGAATTGCTCCACGAAGTGAAATTCAAGAGCGAAGATTCAGTGTCGGACCCATACCTTTTCAGCAAAAACGAGCTTAGAAAAGGCGGATATTTGCCCAATGTAGGAACAGAATACACAATTCAAGATCTTGAGGAAGACGGAGTTTTCCCACTTAGAAGAGGAGACAAAATTGTGGACGGCGTAAAGGGAGAGATATACAAGATGACTTTCACCGAGAGGCATGCTACAATCTCGAATTTTGAAAATGTATGGCTTCCTGCTCCTTATTTTCTTAAAAAGACTGAGACCAAGTATGCGTATGGCAGTTTCAACTGGGTGAGATTCAAACTGATACCCCAATCAGAAGAAAATGGAACAAAGACATATCAGATAGTATTGGCAGTGGACACCCACGCCCGATACGAAAGTGATGAATTGGAAGAGACTCCCGTTTTTCCAGATCAATTCAAGAACAAAATTGATTTTGAATTGTGTGGCAACGACGGGTTGCTCATGGACTACTGCTCAGGGAAAACAGAGAAGACAAGATTCATCGACGAATATCTCATGCATCTTGTACATCCGAATATACAAAGCATTTCCAAGATACGTGGCTCAAATGTGAAAAAGATGGCATATATAGCCACATACGTAATGCTAGTCAACTATCTGGCACAAAACAACATATTCCCGAAAATCACACTTGCCAAAGACAAGGACGTGAACATAAAAAATGTGGATATGATTGTGGACATAGGCAATAGCAAGACAATGGCACTCTTGCTGGAGGATGGATTCAATCAAACTCAGAAACTGCGTCTGATAAACTACACAAAACTCATAGAGGGAAACGAGGACGGTATTACCGCCATAGCATCGGAAAACGATTCTTTCGACATGCGACTCGCATTCCGAAAGGTTAACTTCGGCAACTTCGGCAATACCGGGAGCCGTCAGTTTGTATATCCAAGTTTTATAAGGTTAGGTCAGGAGGCCAAAGATCTGATACATCAGGCCACTATCGACGACAACTCACTTGAGACCATCTCCACATACTCAAGTCCCAAACGCTACCTCTGGGACGACAAACCCAACCAGGAGGAATGGAGATTCCTAACTCTTGAAGGCGAGGTGGATGACTCCGTCCTGAAAATAGAAGGACTTACCAATCAACTCGAGAGCGATGGTACCATCAACAAGGACGGCCTTGGAGGTATTACATACAAATATTCAAGGAAGACACTTATGACATTTGCCTTTCTTGAGATGCTTGTACAGGCCCAAAACCAGATAAATAGTGAGGAATATCGAGAATTCAGAGGCAACAGGGAAATGCCGAGAAAGGTTGAGAGGATAATAATAACTTGTCCAACAGCCATGTCCAAAAAAGAGCGGGAAACATTGGTGAATTGCGCCAAGGATGCAGTAACCCTGCTCGAAAACTACGAGAACGGAGTCACAAAAAACAACAAGACAGAACAATCAGTGGAAGTAATACCAGCATTCAAGTCCTACAAAGACGATGACACATACTGGTATTACGACGAGGCTACTTGTGCCCAACTTGTATATGTATATGGTGAGGTAGGCTACAAGTACAAAGGCGCTTGCAGTGAGTTCTTCAATTTGTACGGAAAGCCCGGTGCCGACGGCAAGGCCAACTCGCTCACCATCGCCTCGCTCGACATAGGAGCAGGAACCACAGACCTTATGATCTCGGAATACAAATACGAGAAAACCACATATACGAAACTGATTCCAGCTCCTCAGTTTTACGACAGCTACTATTATGCAGGAGACGATATGCTGAGTTTCCTCATCAACAACATAATGTTCCAATCGAACAAGAGTGCGTTCCGTCAGAAACTAAAGGACCTGAGTTACGACGATTACCTGCAAAAGATGAAGGACTTTGTGGGACCCAACTACAATGGACAATCCATGAAGGACAGGGTAATGCGCCGTGACTTCAACATCCAATATTCGATGCCGGTAATGTACAAGTTCCTCGATGAGGTGTCCAAGAAATCAGCTAACAAGATAATACACTACACCGACGTCTTCAAGGAATACAAGCCAAACCAATCGATACTCGAATACTTTGAGGATAAGTTTGGATTCTCGCTAGAGGAAATCGAATGGGAATTCGACTACGAGGCCGTATGCGATTTGATAAGGAAGGCATTCAACGACTTGCTGAAAAAAGTGGCCACGATAATGTTCGCACACGCCTGCGACATCATCGTACTCTCAGGACGTCCTGCCAACCTTCCTCCTATCAGGGAACTCCTGTTGAAATACTACTGCATTTCTCCAGACAGACTTATCCTGCTCAACGACTACTATGTAGGCGACTGGTTCCCATTCGGAGGAAACGAAGGCAAGGTGAAGGATTCCAAGACCATAGTGGCTCTCGGTGCTGTAATAGCCTATTACGCAAGTGCTCTGAGCAATCTGCCCAACTTCCGACTCGATACCACAGAGCTAAACAAGGGACTTACCTCTATAGTCAACTACATAGAGGCCTCAAGAGACGGAATGCCCGTGGATTTCTTCATCACTCCCGAAAAGCACCGTGGAGATATCCAACTAAGCAGTCTGCCTCAATGCCTTAAGGTCAGGAAACTCGGCATAGACTCCTACCCTGCCAGGAAATTCTACTCTGTAGATTTCGACAAGGCAAAAATAATGAGTAAAATCGAGGAAGAAAACTCAGCGAAACTATCACAAGCCACACTCAACCAAATGGCAGATCAGAAGATAAACGCATTGAGGATGAGAATGCCGTTCACAATCTCAATAGAGAGGGAGCCAGACGACAAGGAAACACTTCAGATCGTGGACATCATAGACAAAAACGGTGACGAGATTTCGAAAAACTTCATCGACCTGCACATACAGAGCCTTGGCGTGCAGGAGAAATCGTGGCTCGACACCGGCGTTTTTGAGTTCTAAACCACAAAGATTACTATTATGCAAGATATACTGAAAAACCAATTGTCCATCATAGAGCAATCAATAGATTGGGCAAGAAATTTCGACAAATCGAATTTCCCAACAAGCGATTTCAGAAACTACCGGAGGGAAATCAATAAATACCGCTATGCGCTCAAGGAGAAATGCTCCATCGGCGCATACGGAGAGAGTCAGGTAGGAAAATCCTACCTGATGAGCAGTCTTTTGTCAAAGGCTGACTCTCCTTTCGTAATCGTAAACGGAGGGAAGGAGTACATTTTCATAGACGAGATAAATCCGTCGGGAGGCAACAACACCAACATCGAATCGACAGGCGTGATAACCCGTTTCACCATCGACGACAAGAACAACAACATGAAGGATTATATCAAGATAGAGAATCTATCTATCGTCGATATAATCCTCGTGCTTACCGATTCGTATTACAACGACCTGAAAATCAACGCTGACAGCACATTGTCATATACAAAGGTAAATGAGATAATCCAGACGGAATCCGCCTCATGGAAATCGGAATCGGCTCAGGAATTCATCACGGAGGACGACATCCTTGATATTCAGGATTATATAAAGGAATTCATCGGGAATGGTGCCATCAGCATCATACAATCGGATTTCTTCAAGACCACTACTGAGATCATCAGAAACATACCATCCGACAACTGGCCAAAGGTTTTCAGCCTATTATGGAACAGAAACGAGAATATCACAAGACTTTTCTCGGAGCTGATAAAGGAGTACAGAAAACTAAACTTCAAGACCGAGGTTTACGTGCCATTTTCGGCTGTACTTAGAAACAAAGGAACGCTGTTGAAAATCCAATGGCTCGATTTGGTTTGCGGAGTTCACAATCAGGAAATTAGCGAGGGAGAAGAACTTACCACCGACGTCTACAACGAGAACGGCACAGTACTCGCTTCAAAATTCAGCAAGGCATTCTTGTCGGCTTTCATATCAGAACTCACGTTTGTATTGCCACAAAGCATAGCAAAGGACAGACCTTTTCTTGAGGACGTTGACCTCTTGGACTTCCCAGGCGCAAGATCACGAGAAAAAGTAAGGGAAGAGGAGATAGCAAACGTACTCCCAAAAATACTGCGCCGAGGAAAGGTGGCATACCTCTTCAACAAGTATTCTCGTGAACTAAAAATCAGCTCGATACTTTTCTGTCACCACAACAACCAGAAGTCGGAGCCAACTCTCGGAGAAACCATAAACTCTTGGATAGAGAAAGAAATTGGCAAGACAGCGCAGGAGCGTGCAGTGCGTCTCAAGAAGACAGACGGCATATCCCCACTCTTCGTGGTCGCCACCAAATTCAACATCGATCTCGAAATGATAAAAAACGAGAGGAAAGGTGAATTGCAGAATCACTGGAAAAGGTTCGACACGGTATTGCCAGAAATCATAAAGCCATACCGCTGGTTCGACAACTGGGTGGAGAAAGGCACAGAGTTCAACTCGGAATTCTTCCAAAACATATATCCTCTCAGGGACTTTTACTGGTCAGGCAAAAACGGACTCTTCGCCGGATATGACGACAGAAGCAAATCTCCCGAGAAGGAGATTATAAAGCCCAAGAATTTCCCTGAGTATTTCGACGAGCTCAAAAAGAGTTTTATCGAGAACCCATTCGTGAAAAACCACTTCGCCAATCCGGAGCAGACTTGGAACGACGTAGCCACCATAAACAACGACGGCTCCAGCGCGATAATCCAACAGCTCAACAAGATAGCCAAACTTCTCGACAATTCCAGAAAGGTAGTTTACATGGGCAAACTGTCTACAATAAACAGAAGGATAAAATCAGCGCTGGATCCTTTCTACGATCCCGACAACGACGAGGAGAGGGCAAGGAAACTCAAGACAATAAACCGAGACATTTTCAACAAACTGGAACTCGTCCTAAGCCAAAAGCAGGAAGTGTTCGGCAAGATTCTCGATACCATAATGATAAAAACAGAGGATCTACGGTACATTGCACGGGATATCTTGATGCTGAAAGTGGAAACACCAAAAGACTATTCCGAAATCAACTATTTGAGAATCAGGGCTGGCATCAACACACAAAACACATACGAGGAGAACCTTGAAAAACTGTTAAAATACAATCAGGCCGAAGACGAGAAGGATCTGGAAGAAATATACAGACAATGCTCGTATTCTTACAAGGATATTATCCAGGGAGACTTCGACAGCATAATCACAACATCCGACCTGCTCGCCAATAAGCTAATAGAGAAATGGGTTTCTCATCTCGAAATCCACATCAAAGAGCTTGAGGAATACCTTGCCTATACCGACGAGATTGTTAGAATGTACAAGGTTCTTATCAACGAACTCAACATAAAGAACGTAATCTCATCGAAAATCAAACTGTATGAAAACCAGTTTGAGGACAGGGAAAAGGTGAATGCAATAGCCGACTACTCAACCCTTACGCTCAACTCAATGATATCAACCATGGGGCGCAAGTTCATGACCGAGGAGCAAATCAGGGAAATTGAACAAAAAGCCAACAGTTGCAATATCAAAGTAGATCTCTCCCAAGAGGCTATCGAGGCAGAGAGGAAAACATACAAAATAGAAGAGACGCTAAATGCGCTCACCGAATCGGAGGAAATCCTGAAATCGGGCAACGGAGCCACCAAGGAGGCAGAAGAAACATTCAAGATGCTTCCATTCTGGGACAACTCCAAACGCTGGCAAAACCTTCTCTCCATTGGCCTTATACTGGCCAGTGGTGTGTCGGCTTCCGACCCCAAATCGAATAGTGCCATAAAAGCAATAATTGACAACAACAACTCGATCACACTGCAACATGATTAGAGGTAAAAACAATCTTGCATATATCAACCTCGGTGATTTCACCGACTTCCAGGGCATAGGCCACGATCCATTGTACATGCGATACCAAAGTGTGTACAATGTGATAAGGCAGTGCGTGCCCTCCAAGTATCAGGATTTCCTGTCGGAGCCAGAATACAAAGCCGACAGCGACGAGGTATCTTGGTGGGTGAAGCCGTGGAAGGAGGGATCAATTCCTATAAGATATACAGAACTGACCGAAACGGAGAAAGCTAAATACAGCACAATTCTCGCAAACACCATCAAGGCATACGAGAAAGCCATTAAGAGCCTTACCGGCGATAGGCATAAAATCCTTGAGGATGCCACAAAATTCGTGGACGAGAACTATCTGTATTGTTACGACGACATGGTGGTTCTCGGAGTATGGGGAATGAGACCCGATATGGTAAAGAATCCCAACGGAGTAATTGCCCACGAGCACCCCGACATCCCCAAAAGTTACGTAGTGAGGTTCTCTCCCGGAGAGCATGGCAAGTTTTTGCCCAACGCAGATAGTGAAATCCGCAAGAGAGCCGGAAGTTCAATCAATGAGCTCGAACTTCCCGAGATTGAACCAGAGGAAGGATACGAATTCAAGGGTTGGGACAAGGACAATGACACGAAGATAAACGGCAACACCGAATTCGTGGCCCAATACGAGGAAATAAAACCAGAAACTCAGCCTGAGCCTGAACCTCAAGTGGAAGTTGCTCCTCCACCTCCTCCAATCATCGAAGAGGAAGAGAAGGAGAATGAACCGGAGACAATATATGAACCAGAACCCGAGCCTGAAAAACCACCACAAAACACTGAAACATCCGAAACTCAGGAAAAAGAAAAGAAACCCAAGGGTTGCCTGAAGTGGCTGATTTGGCTTCTACTGATTATCCTATTGCTCTTGTTGTTGGGATTTCTGCTGAGATCATGTCAAGGTTGCAACAACAGCCATCATACCGAAAATGAAACTGGCACAACAACAAACAGAGGCAATCCGCCACACAGTGATTACATACCATCGCCAATAGACACCACATATCTTGGCGACGACATCAATCACAACGACGGAGGCGTCAGCGACTACCATTCAGGAATAATCCCAGTATCGCCGGAGCTTACACCAATCCCCAATCCGGATTTTCCTGACGGTCCGCAGATATTGCCGAACGTGACATCATTGTTCTTTGAGGATGACGATGCTGACCTGAACTCTTTCGCCAGGGAATTCAGGGAAATATATCCAGACAAGACAAAGTACCAAATGGAATACGACGAACTTGTAAAGAGGATTTCGATAATGATGCCCGAGGAGGAGCGTGCAAGTCTGAAACAAAACATCACGGAGATCTTGGGAGGGAAATACAAATTCATCGTGGTGGACGAGACCGTGTTCGACAGATTCAAGGGTAAGTTCACCGCCAACGGAGCAAGCACGGGCTGGCATCTGGACGCCGTAAATGCCTACAAGGCTTGGGAAACCACACGAGGAGATTCCTCCGTGATAATCGGAATAGTAGACGACGGTTTCGAGACCTCGCATGAGATGCTTAGGGGAAGAATCGTAAAGCCATACAATGTATTCACTCAAGACACGATACTCACGCTTGGAGAGGGACACGGCACACATGTGGCGGCACTTGCAGGAGGCAACACTATCAGCGACAACATCTCGGGACTCGCCCCCCAATGCAGGATTATGCCAGTACAGGTTTTCTCCGATAATAGCGGACACACATTCTTCACCGCAATAATAAGCGGAATAGCCTACGCAATACATTCAGGCGCAAGTGTTATCAACATCTCCATTGGTTGCAATCTTGACCAACTGAGCGCATTACCCGAATCCAAGCAAGAGGAAATCGCAAAAAAATTCGGCAAGAACGAACAGATAATATGGAACAAGATATACTCGATGGCGAGAAAGAAAAACGTGGTTCTTGTATTCGCAGCAGGTAACAGCAATGTGGTGTCTTACCTCGACCCTCAGAATAGACCCGACAGCGTGATATCAGTAACCGCGGTAGATAACAAAATGAATGGCGCTAAATTCACCAATTACGGTTTGGGCTCCACGATATCTGCCCCTGGAGTGGATATCGTAAGCGCCATACCAGGCAATAGAACCACGGCAATGTCTGGCACATCCATGGCGGCTCCTATAGTTACTGGGGTTGTGGCTCTGATGAAATCACAGGATCCATCGATAAGCGCAAGCAAGGTTATCGAGATAATCATAGAAACAGGCAAACCACTAAAGAACAGTAAAATAGGGCCTCTGATACAAGCCGATATGGCTTTGGGAGCTCTGGCAGGAAACCAAACACACTCCAGCGGAAAAACTGAAAGCAATGCAGACTATTCCGATATTCTAAAACAGATACAGAGGCACAGGGATTCGATAGCAGAACTCTCGAAACTCTTGCCCGACAGTTTGAAAAACAAGATAAAAAATGAATAAGAAACTATACTTCTCATTGTCGCATGTATTCATGCTGATAGCATTGTTGTGGTATTCGGTAACATCAATATTGGGACTCACCTACCTCACCAACGGCAATCTGAAACAGGCATGTGCAATCGCTGGTGCAGGCTTCATTTTGTTGCTGATATGCTTTGTAGGGGCACAACAATACAAGGGATCCAAGGAAAATCCCAAACAAAGCAAAGTGAAGGAAATAGCACTGCTGATTACTGGTATAGTGCTATATTTGGCAAGTCAGGCTCCATACATGCATTTCTGCCATATCCTAAGCAACAAAGACGAGATCGAGAGAGATTTCGCCAACAACATAGAATCTGCAAGAACCATTTTTTCCAAGTACGAGAATTACGCCCGAAACCGAATATACAAATATGAAAACAATCTGAAAAACGATGAGACATCTCTTAGACTCAGCAAACTGAAGGCCATGGAATTGAGGCTTATGGACAGCATCTACAACGATTACAAAGTCAACTGCCTCAATTGGGTGGAGCAATCGAAGCAGGTTTCAGTATGGAACGTTTTCATAATTGGAAACAGCAGAAACTTCAACACGGCAATCGACAAATGGCAAAAGCAATTGGAGGAAATCTCAGGTAAGAAATTCTTGGGAGAAAATTTCGAGGATTTCAATAAAACCTTTGCTGCTGACACCAAGCACAATTTCGAGCAATTCTGCCAAACCACATCACAATTGCGAGGATTCAGTTGGCTCGCCCTCACAAGTGTATTGATACTGATATGCCTTCTGTGGCCATATTTCACTCAGCAACGCCATACAAAATACAAACTCACCGAGGTCAAAATCCCCAAGGCAAAGGAAGGTGAAGAGTATTACTACCCTTTCAGCATAGACCTCGACAAACCCAACAATACAAAAAATGACAAATAACGCTTTCATAATACTAATGTGCATTCTTGGAGCAATAGCACTGATAATAACGGTTCTGTTGCTATTCAGGAAAAAGCAGAAACTAAAAGCCATAAAGCCGGAAGCTTCAAACTACGAGGAGAAATGCTTTTGGCCATTCACAATAGACAACATAAACGAATAACAAAATGCCAGACAAACAGACAATTATTGACAATATCTCGCAATACCCCGACGACAAACTCGTAAAGTTTGTAATCAAAGGTATCGTTACAATGGAAGACCTCAACGAGGCGGGCGAGGAATTCCCAGCCAAGAGGCGTAAGGAAATTAAGAAACTTCTCAACGCCGCCGAAGAGCAGGCCAAGGCAGAGGAGTCCTACTGGCTAAATGCCATAGAGACCAACTCGTCAAAGACATTCCAAAAATACATAGAAAGATACCCCGACGGCAAGCATGTTGACGAGGCAAGGACTCTTATTGCCCAAATGGGAGACGATGACGACTGGAACAACTCCAAGGAGACAAACACCATAAAGGCCTACCAAAACTACATACAGAAATACCCAAACGGCAAGCATGTGGAGGAGGCAGAGCAATCAATCGCCATAATAGAGAAGGAAGAGGCCAACAAGGCAATCGAGAAAGAATGGAGATCGGTCAACAGGACCTCAATATGCGACCTCGAGGAATTCAGGACCAAGCATCCCGACTTCAGGGCAGATGAGATTGCCGACATAATAAACGATCTCAAGTGTGACAAGGAATGGGAAAACACTGACAAGTCAGACATCGAAGCCCTCGAGAGATTCATCGACATATACCCAGAGAGCAAATATGCCTCATCTGCCAGACAGGCAATACTGGATATACAGTCGGGCAACACCCCAATGCAAAGACTATTCAAGGATATCGACGAGAAAATCGCAGAATACGGAGCTGATTCCGATGACCGTATCATTATGATTATCAACAGGAATCTAAAAGACAAAAGTATCAGCAAACTTGATTTTCTGAAAGCCCTCAGGAAGGACTCCAACAGATTCAAATCAACGCTGGTAAACAAGTTTGTGGATAAGGGAATCTTCTCTTACCCCGATTTGCTGGAGGCAGGATTCGACAGTGAGATCATCAGGCTATTGCAACAGAAAGCAACCACCGTACAATTGCCAGCTCCGAATGGGCCTTTGACAGAGATTAAAAATCTCTCTACAGAAGTCTATTTCTGGGGACTTCCATCATCTGGAAAAAGCTGTGCTCTTGGCTCAATACTCAGCGTAGCCAGCGATGTTTACGGTTTCATACCAGAAGAATGCCAAGGCTTACACTATATGGACAAACTTGCAACCTTGTTCTCAAACAATTACTCAAGACTTCCACAAGGAACCGACACAGGTAATCTGTACGAAATGGCGTTCATACTTACCGATGACAATAACCAAAAACACCCTATCACATGCATAGACCTTGCAGGCGAGGTGATAAGGGCAATGTACTGGAAAGATGCAGGAAAGAAATTGGATGATTCTCAGGAAAGCGCACTAAACTCCTTCAACCAGTTTTTCTTCAACAAGAAAACCAAATCAAAAAACCAGAAAGTCCACTTTTTCGTCTTGGATTATTCGGCCTCTGAAAAGATAATTGACGGTCTGTCGCAGTTACATTGGCTACAAGGCGCGATGAAATATATCAAAAAAACCGATGTTTTCAAGGACAACACCGACGCGATATACCTGATAATCACCAAGGTTGATAAATTTGGCGTGCCCAACGAAGAACTGCAAGACTGCATTTCTGATTTCATCAGAAAAAAATACCGCGGATTCTACAAGACATTGCAGGTAATATGCAAGGACTTCCATATCAACAACGGCAAAGTGGAGGTATTCCCATTCACATTGGGAGAGGTATTCTTCCAGGACTACTGCAAGTTCAACAAAGTACCAGCCAATGTTGTTCTCAAGCACATCCTTGCCCGCTCATGGGTTCAGAAGGATGGCGTGATGCACAAAATATCAAACCTATAAAAAAAAGCAAATGGCAAAATTAGGCTTAGCAATAAGACGAACATACGAGGGCGCCAACGACCCTATCTATATCAATGAGTCTGAAATCTGGAAACGTAAAATCTCGGATTTGAGAAGTCATCTCCAGAAATTCAGCGGAATCGACAGCGATACCAAGGTATTGTACTTCCTGTCATTCATTCCGGAAGGTTGCCTCATCACGATTATGAGACCAATCACCAACGGTCGTTCTGGCGACAACCTTGCTGGATGGATTTTCGTGCCATACAATGCGGAAATCTCCGGCGAGGAACTCCAAACCGTGGTAAGCGAGACAAAGACACAGCTCATAACAGCAGGTATTAACGACCGTCAGCGTTTGGAAAACCTTATGCAGACATTCGCGAAAGAATACGATGAAGATCCAAACGCTGAGCAATACGGAGAATCAATCATAGAGGAGACATACGCATACCGCGATATCAAGGAAGCGGATCTATGCAAGGAACTCGCATGCCGTTACCAAAAGGAATACCTCAAATACAGGTATGTGATACTTGTAAACCATGACGATGGAATCTCCGCCATATCAAACGACACACTCAAGAACCGCAACGACATAAAACTCAAGCAATTCGCCACAATAAACCCCGGAAACTATGGTGACATTATGGTGATATTTGACGACAATGAAAGAAAAACATTCAGAACACCCAAGGAAGTGGAATTGGGAGAGGTATGCAAGTTCATTGCAAAAAGGTCTAATTATGAAGACAAAAAGTTTTCCACACAAATAAAAACGAACCAACAAGTAATCGAACTCCCAAATGATTTGAAATGGGTATGGCTTCTCAAACCCAAAACTTTTGATATCAAAGGTGACGAAGTTGAACTTAAAGAAATCCTAATCAATGGAGAAAGACTTACTGACGAAGGAATTCCATTGAAAGACGGAAGCATCATAGGCAAAACTATAAAAATCAAGGTTTACAACAATAGAAAAACCAAAGAGGTAAGACAGGAGACATACTCTCCCGAACCTTCCACTGAACCACAGGAAAAAGTGCCACTCCCATTCATGCAAAGATGGGGAGGTGGCATGCTGTGCGGTATGTTGTTGCCTTTCATGTTGTTGGGCTTGACATGGCTCGTTTTCTGGACTTTCAACACCCCAATGCCATTAATCGAAGATTCCAACAAGACACAACAAATCGACTCGCTGAAAAGAGCAAACAATACTCTAAAACAAGAAAACGAGAGATTGAATAATCAGGTATCTCGACTCGAAGAGATTGTCAAGGCAGGACCTACCGAAGAAGAGAAAATCCAGAAAGCGATTGATTATCTTGACAACCATAACAAATGGAAAAGGGACGAGATGGAAGACATAGAAAAACTTCGTGGACTTTGGGATGATCTGAATACTTGGAAGAGATACGATATCTCGGACAAAGATCATAGGAAATACCATTCCTTGGAAAAATCAACCAAATTCTCAGAAATAGTTGATTTGTTTCAAGAGGCAACACGTATCGCAGAGGATCCCAGCATACAGAAAAAACCATTCTGCAAAGCAAATGATTACACAATCACTTTAGATAAATATAAGAAAAAACTCAAGGAATTCATTCCCAAGAGCAACACTCAAAGGGCACAACCCTTAGAACCCCCTCTACAGACAACCCCAAAGGAGGCAACTGAGAAACCAACAAAACCAATAACTGAATAATAATATGGAAGATAAAAGCAAAGCCGGACTAGTGGCAATCAACACATCCAAAGTGCTGTTGATTGCCGGCATCATAATACTCTTGTTGAGCATTGTGATGGCATACGCCAATCAAAGTCAGACCTTTGATTACGCCCCCAAATACAACTACTCCAAGGCTCATTGCAATTGGGTAAGCGAGGAAATCAAGGAAATGAAGTCATACGATTTTGAATCTGACGAAATAGACTCCCTAATGTTCAAAATAACGGAGGAACTCTCATTTCTTCTCTCCGACAGCCTAATCAGCAAGGAGCAAAAGGACAAGTTGTGCAAAAATTACCTTCCGTATTACGTTTCCCATTTCACCGATTGGAGCAATGGATACTTCAAGAGAAACGTATGGGTGAAAAATTCCATAGAGTGGATTAATGCTATGACAAAATTTCTTTTGGATCAAAAAGAATACCTGACATCCTCCTCTGACTTGGAATTCGTAAAGAAAGTATGCGACAACTACTTCCAGGCATGCACTATTATCGAAAAGTATTCGTATTCAACGATAGACTACGACATAAGATCCCTGGATCAGATTTTGGTTCTACAAAAAGCGCCTATGATAAACAACTGCACCTACATCAGGGAAAAGTTATCAAGTCTGCCCAAAACACTTCACGACTGGCTTCAAACGAGAATGGATAGATTGTCAAACTTCCACAATTACGAGACAGAGGAAGATTGCAGAACAAGTTTAATCCAAATGAAGAATTGGCTTGGAATTTACAAATGGAAACTATTGGGAAATTCAACCGATGCTAATAAATGGATAAAAGAGATCGACAACTATCTCCAAAGCCTGAATGAATACGGATATTACTAACACCCTCACTCAAAAACAATCCCCGTCCAATTGCCAATCAATCGGACGGGGATTTTTAGTTTTTAATATTATTGGAGACGTACGGCCGTGCGTCTCTACGGGCGCGCCAATTATCCTCTTACATTCTTCAGAAATGTCTCCACTGCCTCGTCGATTGAGCCGCAGCTGCCGAGGAGTTTGATGAAGGCTGAACCGATGATGCAATGATTAAAAATATCTTGAGAAAAATTCTTTTCTAACTTTTTTTTTATACTTTTGCAAAAATTACTCTTTATGGCTTCTATAAATATCAATAGTATAAAAGATGGTATGCCAGGCATTACTCCTGCGATAGGAAACTATCTGTTCGAAAATTGTCTTGTATGTCTGAATAATGCAGGACACAGCAATGGTGTGGCCTTGGATATCAATGGTCTCAGAAAAGATAGTTTTTCTATGGAATGGGATGGAGATGTTACCGACCAAATGCTGAGAAGCTATAAAGACGAACTGGAAACTACAGAGCAAGGAGCTGTTTGTATATCGGTACTGATGGCCAAGCAACTTACTGACTATACCGTAATAGAACGTTCGTGGAGAGGTACTGGCATTGACTATTGGTTGGGATATGAGGAGGACCCACTCTTGCAACGAGCAGCACGTTTGGAAATCTCAGGAATAAAAGCAGAATCAGCAACCAACACAGTAACAGCGAGGTACGAACAGAAGAAAAAACAGGCAAGTCAGTCGGCTAACACTCAACTCCCTGCCTATATTTCAATAGTAGAATTCAGTAATCCCAAAATCCTTTTTAATACAAAATAAAAGATGGACACTATCAGACTCATACATAATGAAGCAATGGACTTGGCTCAGATGGCTCAGATAGCCACCCGTAAAGGTGATGCCGAAAAAGCTGAGAGTTTGTTTGTAAAGGCCTTTGAGAAAGAAAAGGAAGCTGCGATGTTGGCATATCAAAACCATCATCCTCAGCCTGGTATTTCCATATTGCTACAGAGCGCTGCTCATCTTGCGGTCTCCTGCAATATGCCAAGAGAAGCTGAAAAACTCATAGGATTGGCATTGTCAGGAGATGCTCCATCTGAGATAAGACAAGATTTGAAAAGGCTCCTTGCCTCCATAGACATTGCTGAAGACGGTCAATACGAAACCTACACAATACAAATCCCATCAGGCGACAAAGGTATTTTGAGCGCTCTTGATGTAATGCTGAACCGTTTGGGATGCTCTATGAAGAAAATAGCGGCACTCTAATACTGTCGCATAAAGTCTAAATATAATCCAACAAAAAAATCCCCGCCCAATTGAAAACCTTCAATCGGACGGGGAATTTATCGTTTATTCTTTTATTCCTTTATTCTTTTACTCTTTCACTGCCTTCAGCAATGTCTCCACTGCTTCGTCGATTGAGCCGCAGCTGCCGAGGAGCTTGATGAAGGCTGAGCCGATGATGCAGCCACGGGAGTGGTCGGCGGCGGCGCGGAAGGTTTCCTTGTTGCTGACACCGAAGCCCACGAGGGTTGGGTTCTTGAGTTTGAGGCCCTCGATGCGCTTGAAGTACTGCTGCTTGGCGTCGGAGAATGACGACTGAGCACCTGTTGTGGAGGCCGACGATACCATATATACGAAGCCTGTGGTTGTGGCGTCGATCTCGCGGACACGCTCGTCGGAGGTCTCGGGAGTTACAAGCTGAGTGAAGGCGAGGCCGTTGGCGTCGATGTACTGCTTGTACTCTCCGAGGAGAACCTCAGATGGAAGGTCAGGGATGATGAGACCGTCAACGCCTACCTCTGCACAGGCCTTGCAGTATTTCTCGAAACCGAACTGCATTGCGGTGTTCACGTAGCTCATCATAATGAGAGGAATATCGGTAACCTTGCGGATGTCCTTCAGCTGCTCGAAAAGCACCTTCTGGCTCATTCCGTTCTGCAAAGCCTTCTGACCTGACGCCTGGATTACTGGGCCGTCGGCCATTGGGTCAGAGAATGGAACGCCAATCTCTATCATATCCACGCCGTGGTCAGAGAGCGACTTGATAACCTTTACGGTGTCGTCCAAATTTGGATATCCTGCTGTAAAATATACCGAGAGTATGTCTTTTTTTCCTGACTGGAAAAGTCTGTCGATTCTGTTCATAATTTTAACATTTTTGATTTTTAATTTTTGATTTTCGATTTTTCGCACTGATAACACCGATGACACTGATTTTACACAGATTATTTTTTCAGTGAGTATCTGTGTAATCTGTGTAATCTGTGCGAAAAACTATCCACGCACTTCGGCAAGGAATGTGCGGAGTTTTTCGATGTTTTTGAGTGCGGGGGCGTCCTCGAATTTGCTGTTGAGGTCGATGCCGATCATATTGCTGATGCTCAGCGACTTCACGGTTGCCGCGTCGTCGGGGCCGAGACCACCGCTCAGAAGGAAAGGCTTCTGGATGCGGGCGTCGTTGAGGATGCTCCAGTCGAACTTCTGACCCGATCCGCCGTAGCCCTTGGTCTTGTAGTCGAAGAGGAAACAATCCACGAAATCGGCGTATGGCGCCAGTTGGTCGAGATCGGCTGGCTCTGCTATTCCAAAGGCCTTGAAAACCTTGTATTCCTTAGGAATCCGGGCGCAGAACTCAGGACTCTCGTCGCCGTGAAGCTGAATGGCTCCAAGGTTGAATTCCCTGGCGTAGCGCAGCACGGCGTCGAATTCCTCGTTTACGAAAACGCCTACCTTGGTCACGTTTTCAAACTTCTGCTTCACGTATTCCGGTGAATCGAACGGCACGCAGCGTGAGGATTTAGGCCAGAATATCAGGCCCATAAAATCGGGCTTCAACTCCAGCAACTCCGCAATGTTCTGCGGCTCTCGCATTCCACAAACTTTTACTTTCATATTATCCTTTTTTCCCGTATGTGTCCGTATGTAAACAAGTCGGAGGCC
>JAZQPB010000329.1:0-6844 GCA_045628165.1 Bacteroidales bacterium
AAATTTTTTCAAAAGGGAATATCGTTTAAAAGAAACATAAAAAAGCTGGCAACTCTTAGTACGATTAAGTATAAAGAGAAAGCTTTTAGTGATTTTATAAAAGAAAATGTCCTTTTAAGCAAAACTTATAACAGGCATATAAAATTAAGAACAAAAATTATTGACACGCACAAATAAAAAATATACATTTGCATCATAATTAATACTAAACACCAAAACCTGCAAAATCTCAAATATGGAATTCAGACAGCTAAAATACTTTGTGGGAATAGCTGAGACGGGCAAATTCTCCGAAACCAGCAAGCAGATGTACATATCGCAGAGCGCGGTTTCGCAGCAGATCAAGGCACTGGAAGAAGAGCTCGGCACAGAACTCTTTATCCGCAACAACCATGACGTGAAACTCACCGACAGCGGACGCGAGCTCCTGCCGCTGGCACGCAACGTGATAAAAAGCATGAACGAATGCACCGAAAAAATCAATGACCTGAAAGGCCTCCTCTGCGGCGAGCTCAATGTGGGACTCACCTACACAATGGAGCCATACGTAAGGCCCGCAATGATAGAGTTCATGAAAAAATATCCCAACGTGCAGCTGAACGCCCACTACAAAAACCTGCCCGAACTGCTCAAGAAGCTTCATGACAACGACATCGACATGATGCTCTCCATGATGCCGACAAGCCCTCACGAATTCTGCGAATCGGAGCCGCTGATGGACTACACCCTATGCGCCATAATGCGCAAGCAGCATCCGCTGGCCGGCAAGGAGACACTCACATTCAAGGACCTGAGCAAGCAGGGCCTAATACTCCCGGAGCGCGGCATACGCGACCGCAACGCCATAGAAAGCTACATACACGCCAAGACCGGCAAGCTGAAAATAAGATCACTCATCAACGACCCCAACGCGATACTCAACATCGTGCAGGAGACCAACATGATAGGAATATTAGCTGAGAGCACCATCGAAAACAGGCCGTCGCTCTGCTCGGTACATATCGACGAGCTATCAAACCCCGTGAAAATATACTGCCACTTCAACAAGGACCGGGGACGCAAGCACAGCGCGCAGATATTCCTCGACATCATCAAGAACACCGAAAAGATGTTCTGCCACAAAAACTAATAGCCCTCCATTATTATAAGTAAACAATTATCGAAATCCGAAGTTCACTAACACGCAAAAAAAGCCGTCCCGGAAATTCCGGAACGGCTTTTATCATACTTTTATTATATCAGCTGATACAATTACTTCTTGGCTGACTCCTGGGCAACCTGAGACTTGCGGAGGAAGTCGTAAGCTATAGGCGAAGCAATGAATACAGATGAGTAAGTACCCACAATAGTACCGAGCATGAGGCCGAATACAAAACCACGGATAACCTCGCCGCCGAAGATGAAGATCACGAGCAATACGAAGAATGTGGTGAGAGATGTATTGATGGTACGTGAGAGAGTAGAGTTGATAGCATCGTTCATATTCTGCTTGAGGTCGGCCTTAGGATGCAGACCGATAAACTCACGAACACGGTCGAATACCACCACGGTATCGTTGATAGAGTAACCCACGATGGTAAGGATAGCCGCGATGAACGACTGATCGATCTCCATAGAGAACGGCATTACAGAGCTGAAGAGCGAGAACACACCCAACACGATAATGGTATCGTGAACGAGGGCCGCTGTAGCACCAAAACCATACTGCCAGTTCTTGAAACGGATAAGGATGTAGAGGAACATCACGATAAGCGAGATGATGATAGACCATGTGGCCGATACCTTGATATCATCAGCAATGGTAGGACCCACCTTGGCCGATGACTGGAAACCCAAAGTAGCGGTCTCGCTGTCAGGAGCAATTACAGGAGCGCCGTCCTTGATTACGAAGCCCTGGGTAAACATATCGTGTGTAAGGCCCGGAGTAGCAAAGAGAGACTTGAGGTTCTCATAGAGCTTGGTCTCTACCTCGGCATCTACGCCCTCGCCTTCCTCGTCGATACGGTACTTGGTGATAATCTTCACCTGGCTGTCGGCACCGAAAGTCTTAACCTGAGGAGCCGAACCGAAAGCCGACTCGAGGCTCTTGGCAACCTCCTGTGTAGAGATGTTCTTATCGAACTTGACAACGTATGTACGTCCACCCACAAAGTCAACACCCTGATCGAAGCCCTTGAACATCATGGAAGCCAAGCTGATGATGATGATGGCACCAGATACATAGTAGAACTTCTGCTTGAGGTCGATGAAGTTGATCTTGGTATTCTTGAGGAAGAACTCATTCTTCTTGCCCCAGAATGTGATATTCCAGTTTTTCTTGAGACAGAACTCAAAGAACAGACGAGATACGAAGATAGCTGTAATAAGTGTGGTGATGATACCGATTACCAATGTGGTGGCAAAACCCTGGATAGGACCATGACCAAAGATGTAGAGGATAATACCGGTCAAGAGTGTGGTGGTATTACCATCGAGGATAGCAGAGTAAGAATTGCTGTAACCATCCTGGATAGCCACCTTGAGGCCCTTGCCGTTGTGGAGCTCCTCGCGGATACGCTCGTAGATAATAACGTTGGCATCCACGGCCATACCCAATGTAAGTACGATACCGGCGATACCAGGCAGTGTGAGCACTGCGCCGAGCGAAGAGAGAACACCGAACAGGAAGAATACGTTGCATACAAGAGCGATAGCAGATGCAACACCAGCCATGCGGTAGTAGAGAATCATGTAGAGGATTACGATGATGATGGCGCCTACAAACGACCACATACCCTGATTGATGGTAGCCTGGCCGAGTGAAGGACCTACAACCTCCTCCTCGATAATCTTGGCAGGAGCAGGGAGCTTACCGGACTTGAGGATATTGGCCAAGTCCTTAGCCTCCTGGATAGAGAAATTACCGGTAATCTGCGAGTTGCCGCCGGTAATCTCGTTCTGTACATTAGGATAAGAGTAAATAAGGTTGTCGAGAACGATAGCCACCTGACGGCCCTTGTTTACACGTGTGATGCGGGCCCACTCGCGTGCACCCTCGCCGTTCATAGTCATTGAAACCATGGCCTCGCCGCCTCTGCGCTCGTCAAACTCCTCGCGGGCGTCGGTTACAGCATCGCCCGAGAGACAGGCGGAACCGTCACGGCTTGTAATATGGATAGCCACGAGCTCAAAGAACTGGCCATTCTTATCAGCTGCCTTTACGCTCCAGAGGAACTTGAGGTCTCTTGGAAGGAGATCCTTGACAGCCTGGATAGAGAGATACTTATTTACGGTAGCAGTATCGGTGCCCAATACGAGACCCACACAAGCGCCATCCTCCTGGCTCATATTCACGAGCGAGAAGAGAGGGTGCTCCTTGGCGAAACGGGCCTGCTCGGCATTCATCATGCTTGCAGAGTCCTTAACGGCCACAGCCTCGTTCTCCGAATCATCCATAAGAGAGCTTGGAGCCTCCTCGCCTGCAGTGGTATCAGCAACGGCGGCCACAATCTGAGAGGCATCGCCATTGATATCGTATCCTGCATCGAGAAGAGTCTTGAGCTTCTGCTCGGCAGCTATGAGCTTCTGCTGAATCTCAGAAAGACGGTAAGTCTCCCAGAACTCGAGGTTGGCAGTACCCTGAAGGAGTTTCTCCACACGCTTTGGGTCCTTTACACCGGGAAGCTCCACGAGAATACGGCCCGACTGGCCCGAAAGCTTCTGGATATTAGGCTGAGTAACGCCGAAACGGTCAATACGGGTACGCAATACATGGAAAGAATTGTCGATAGCGGCCTCGCTCTCCTCTCTCAGCACATCGAGCACCTGCTCGTTGGTAGAGTTGAAGAGAACCTTGTTCTGCAGCATTGTAGTGTTGAAAATAGAGGCGAGCTTGCCGTCGGGAGAAACCTCCTTGAAAGCCTGTCCGAAAAGGGTGATGAAATCATCCTGGCTGTTCTTCTGCTTCTCCTTGGCAGCCTGCATGGCCTTCAGGAAGTTTGGATCCTGGCTGTGGCCCGACAGAGCGTTTACCACGTCTGCTACGGAGATTTCCAAAATTACGTTCATACCACCCTTGAGGTCGAGACCGAAATTCAGCTCATTCTCAAGACACTCCTTGTATGTGTATCCGCAATACACCTTTTTGTTGCTAATGGAATCCAAATAGTGTGCTTCCATCTCTGGGTCTCCCTTGGCATATTCCTGGGCGCTTTTCTTTACCGACGATGTTACCACCGAGAAAGAAAGGTGCCAGAGGCAGGCCAGCGCCAGAATTATGGCGAGAAACCTAATTAATCCTTTGTTTGACATTGTTTATCGTTTATATAATTTAATTTGCTGTATGTTGCTGAAACATGGTTATAAATTTCAGCGGTTGCAAAGATATTATATTTTTTTAGAACTTGCAAATAAAAACCCACTCTGTTTGTACTTAAACAGATATTTTTTTTACTGAATTTTTATCAGATAAATCTTCGGCCAGTTTTTTCCTGTCACATACAGAGCGTCCCCGGCCTCGTCGTAAGCTATACCGTTCAGCACGTCGGTATGCTCATCGCGCATATTGTCGGGCAGCAGATTGGCCATGTCGATATAGTTGAGCACCTTTCCGGTATTGTAGTCAATCTCCAGAATCTGGTCGGTCTGATACACATTGGCCAGCAGATGCCCCTTGTAAATCTCTGTCTCATTGAGATATAGCACCGGCGCCATGCGGTCGCACACCTGCACTGTGCGCAGTATCGCAAAACTGTTGGCATCCACAAAATAGAGATTCTCGGTGCCGTCGGTCATCAGCAGGGTATCAGCTGATATGGCACTGAGACCCCATCCCTCGGTAGGCAGATAATACTCCTGAATCCTGGCGAAAGTCTTCTTGTCGTAGGCAAAAGCCTTGTGGTTTCGCCATGTCAGCTGATACAGTTTATCCCCCGTGGAGGCCAGACCCTCGCCGAAAAACTCGTCCTCGAGCGAGACACTCTGAATGATGTCGCCCTTCTCGATGCCCACCTTGCGGAGCGACGATTTCCGCTGGAGGCCCGTGCTCTCGTAGAAGACGCCGTTCTCCACCAGCAGGCCCTGAGTATACGCGCCGCGGTCGTGGTTGTAGGATTTCAGCACCTTGTACTGCTTGATGCCGGGCTCTATATCCGACAGCAGCATTATCGACTTGGAGAGGTACTCATCCTGTATGCCATCAGCTGATACCACCACGGTAACAGTAATCCTGCCGCAGCGCATATCCTTGGTATCCAGGGTGTAGGAAGTGGAGCCCTGGGGCAATACAGCCACCTCGGCGCCGTCGGCCATCACCCTGAATGTGGGATTTACGATCTCGGTATCGGTAATCCTGCTGATGGCGAGATTGTATTTGTCGCCGCAGCGGCCCAGAGACTCGGGATCGGTGTTTATCAGCTGAAAATCAAAATTCCTGACCACAGGCTGCTGTACGGCCTGCGACTGCCCGGAGCCGGCCGCTGATGTGCCGGAATCCTGCTGACTGCCCTGCGAGCCACAGCTTGAGAGCACGGCGGCTACGGCAAGGGCGCTTATTAACTTTTTCATGCTTATATATTATATAAAGTATAGTATTGGGATCAGTACATGAGCCTTATGCGGCCGTCTTCCTTCACAAAAATTTCCTGATGCCGCATTATCACCGCATACACCTGCCTGGAAGTGACGGGCTGGCCGTCTTTCCTTACATGCAGGCGGCGCGCGTTGATGGCCTCGGCCAGCTGGTCGGTAGTCATCCCGTGACCGCCGCCGGCTATCAGATACACACAAGCTTCTTCTATCGACATTGCTTTATTTTATAACTATGAATTACGGCACCCACCCGGAGGCGATGCCACCGGTTACTATTTGTGCTGCCTTCCAGGCAGTGCGTAGGCTGGAAGCCTTTACAATTAGTAACCCGGGGCATCGCCTCGGGAAATTCGTAATTATCAATACAGTTTCATATACTCATACTTATTTCCCACGATGCTGAGGTATTTCTCGAAATCGGCGCGCTTGATAACCACGGTGCCGCGGCAGTCGTTGGGATGGAAGGATAGTGTATCAGCTGATAGCAAATTCTCGTCCAGGAACAGAATCACGTGGTGCCCGGTATCGTTGATGAGACCGAACGGCGAGACGCTTCCGGGCTCAAGGCCGAGATAGCGCATCATCCTCTCGGGTGATGCGAACGACAGCCTTCCGCACGACGGCAGTCCCTGGGCGTTGAGCGCGGCCTTAAGCCTCTGCTCCAAGTCGTGGACATCGAGCTCGTGGTCGCAGTGGAAACATACGAGATAATGCTGGTCGCCCTTCTTGTTGCGGAAAAAGAGATTCTTGCAGTGGATGGATCCGTCGTTCTTCCACCAGCGCTTGGCCTCCTCGATGGTCTTCCCCTCGGGATGAGTGTAGTTCGAGAAAGGGATATCATGCTCCCTGAGATATGTTAGAACAATTTCCTCGCGAGTCATTTTTGATTTTTGATTTTCTGATTTTCAGCAAAGATAATGTATTTCTGATAATCGGGCAAAAATTATTTTGTAAGCATCTTCCTTGACTCCACTTCCTCAAGAACCTGCATCTGCTGAATCGCTATTTTGTTGAGCTTCTCAAGGCGGTCGTGCTGAGGAATGCCTTCATTGATCAAAACTGCGTTTAGGTTCTCCATATTCGATAGACAAATCAGCTGATTTATAGTGGCGTAGTCACGGACATTGCCTTTTAGGTCTGGGTTGGCGTCGCGCCATTCCTTTGCGGTAACGCCAAAAAGGGCAACGTTAAGTATATCAGCCTCGTTGGCATAGATAATGGACTTCTGCCTGGCTGTTACCTGAGCCGGTATCAGGTTGTTCATTATGGCATCGGT
>JAZQPB010000330.1:0-8994 GCA_045628165.1 Bacteroidales bacterium
AACAATTCACGGGAACGGCTGTCCTTTGTGGTAAACAAATTGAATTGGCTATAAAAATCGCCAAGATTAGCCCAAAGAGTATTTGCTGAATCGTCCCATAAACCCCAATTATCCCAATTGAGATACATAGAATGTGCGACCCCTGACGTGAAAAGCATATTGTTGCCGTCATTCTTCATTTTCTCAATCACATCGGGATTTATTCGGTTCTTACTATCGCCTTCAAGAATATTACGGACAAATTCACCTCTTAGTTTAATGGAAACATCTTCAAGTTCACGTTTAACATCACCTGAGGGATTCATTTCTTCACGACCCAAATTGTAGTCAATCTTGGAAACAATAACATTTATCTCCTTGATACCATCACAATTATCGATTTTGGAAATATTCTCAACATCCTCAATGTTGGCAAAATTATCGGCTGGGCTCAATACAAACACTGCGTCACATACTTTCAGAGACTCACGTGCCAAAGTGTCGCGCGACGACACAGGATCGTTGTAGCCGGGAGTATCCACAATCACCATATCCTTGATACCATCAATAGGAGCACCTATCTCCACATAACTTGTCAAGGCTGTATATTCGCCATCAGCACCTACGAAATCTCCCAAGACATTTTTGATATCATCAAATGAAGACGGTTTCTCGGGCTGAGGCAATTGGGATAGATTCAAATTACCATGACTTTTCTGATATTCCAAGACAAGCGCATATTGATCGTGCGCACCTGCAAGAGATATCTGAGAATCCAATTCCCTTTTTACTGACTTACAGGCCGAATCTTTTGCCTTTTCAATCTGCTCAGGACTCAATTCTTTGCCATGGTTGAGTTTCTTGACTCTGGTTAATTGAGCCTCAGTCTTTTTCGGGATCAAACTTGTATAACGATTCTCATACTCCTCGTATTTCTCGCGCATTTCATCAATGTCCTGCTCTGAGAAAAAATGGACTTTAAGTTCATAATCATCAGAATAGTACATCTTGGTAATTGCTGCGGTCATAGGAGTAGGCGCAGTAGGAAGAATACTTTTCCCATCAAAGAAAAGGGAGTTCAGCAAAGTGGATTTTCCTGCCTTTACCCTGCCGACAATACCGATATGCAACGGACGCCCTTCATCCTTGGAACGTTCGGCAAATTCAGCGCGAATTTTGGAAACCTCGTCAAGCGAACCCACCGACTTGCAACCATTATACAATGGTTTCAAAACCTGTGGGTAAGCATTAACGAGGTTATCCAACTGCTCGCGTAATCTACAAATATCATCAATATTCATGACTACTAACGCGTTAGATTAAAGGTTCTTCTTGCACCACTCTATGGCTGATTCGTTACCAAGGTCAGCGGCCTTGACAATCAATTGACGGCCTTTGCTCTCATTCTTGGCACATCCTTCTCCATAATAGTAGCATCTACCCAAAATAAACATGGCAATAGGCAAAGTAAACCTAACTTCTGAATTAAAAAACGCATCATTCAGATACTTGAAAGCCAACTTGGGATTCTCATCAGTTCCATCTCCCATATAATAGCATAGACCTAAGGGTCCATAGGCAAGACAACATTCGTTGTCAGCCGCTTGCTTTAAATACTTAAAAGCAAGTTTGGCATCTTCTTTTACACCTGCACCTTGCAGATAACACTGACCAAGTCTCGAAGTAGACTGGTAATCTCCACTTTCATGACCCTTCATAAAATATGAGAAAGCCAATTCATCATCCTGTGGGCAACCTATACCTGCGCTATAACAACATCCCAACCCAAAATATGCAGGTTTCACATCTCCCAACTCTACCGCTCTTTTAAAGTGGGCAAAACATGCCTCGTCTTGTTGAGCAACACATGCATTACCCTTTTCAAATTCTTCATAAGCCTTGTTTTGGAGTTCTTGCTTGTGGCGGTGTTCCTTACAGTTAGCACACAAATTCTCGCCTAATGGGATTTGAGTGCCACAATCTGCGCATTGAGAGTACTCGGCCTTCGCTACCAACGGTTGACCACAGCCATTGCAAAAGTACTCTCCCTCCGGATACTCTCTGCCTCCACATTCGGGAGTTGTACAGTATAACTTCATGTCGTCTCTGAGTTTTAATTGTTAAACAAAATATTTATCTATGACAGACGAAACAGCATTTTGGGCAGACGTCAGATTTGCCATCTGCTTTGCTATTTGGTCTGAGTTTTTCTTCTTTTCAGCCTCGGCCTTCTCTATCGCAACGTTCTGCAATTTGATTTTTTCGGAATATGACTGAGATATTCTTTCGATAAGGCCGTTCACATACGCCTTGAAGATACTTGGAATCGAATTGCTCAACTCCCGTCTCAATTTTGGAATCACAATTGTAGCAATCTGATTCTTAGCATCATTGATTGCGATTTTGCGCATATTTTCCTTATGTTTTCTTTCTGAAATTGCATTGAGAATCGATGGCAAAATTCCAAATACTACCTGCAAAAAAGGAGGCATGTGGTTTACCGCTTCCTGCACCTTAGGATGATTCATCAACTGCTGAAAATTGGCTACATTGTTTACGCTGACCTCTTGTACAGTCTTATTGACCAACACGGAAACATTTGAGGAAATCTTTTGAACAAAACCCATATCAAAAGCCTGTGTACCACTGCCAAACAAATTGAGTTGGTTGTTCATCTTGGAAGTAATCTCATTTGAAATCTTATCCAAGGTTGTATTAAGATTAATAGTCAACGACGAAGAGATTACCTCGTTCAATTCAACCGAAAGAACATCATTACCACTATTTACAACAATATGGGCAAGATTGTCAGCATTGGCTTCCACGTCAGAACAAACTGCATCCACAATTTGCGGTACATGGTTGAATATCTGATTGGATTCGGCAAGTTGTTTGAGGTTTCTTTCCTCATCCATAATGGATTGCAAGGCCGACTTGCAACTTTCGATAATTTTGTCGTTATCGAAAGTGCTATTGTTGAAACCTTTGATAGACGATTCAACCGACATCCTAAGGTCTTCGATGAAATTCTGAAAATCGTACCTTATCTTATTGGCGAACAACAGATCAGGATTTATCGAGTTTATAATTTTCAAGACAGCGGCCTTGCCGTCCATTTCAACAGGAATCGGGTCGAAAGGTTCAGCGAACTGTTCTTCAAGACATTGAGAAACCTCATCTACTATCGCATCAATTTGTAATCTTCTCAGATTGGATTTGCTGATTATCACAAAGAAATCACTACCATAATCCTTAACAATACCCATGTGTTTTGAGACATTGGCCTTCAAAGTGCCATCGGTAGCACTCACAAGGAACATAAAATACGCTCCCTTCGTGAGATAGGATTTGATAGCCACGTTATGAGAATCGTGGGCGGACTCAAAACCGGGCATATCAACAAGCACAAAAGGCTCAATTGATTTGATATTCTGATTATTGAGATAAACTCGCAAAAACGCATACTTATTAGGATCAATTGACCCAATGGAAGAAATATCAAACGTATCCGAGACTACGCCGTCAGACGACATTCCCTCAATTCTCTCGTTTTGATCATATCTCAATTCCGTTGCCAAGGCTGTCTTAGGCGTCATATCTGTTGGCAGTTTGAAAACCTCAGAATCAATAAAGGAATTAAGCAACGTACTCTTTCCTGCGCTGAACTCACCAACAACAGGCAGCAACAATTCTAATGTTTCAACCTTTTGCTCAAACTCACTGAAACATACGGTATCCAAACCTGCATTTTGAATTGCAAGCCTCAACTTTTTAAGTTCGTGCAAATACTCTTCTTGTATCTTTATCATATTTTTTAATTGGCGATATATAAATCCGTTCGTTATTACCTATACATAAAAAAAGCGTGGAGCCGTACATTACCCGTCCCACGCTCAAAAGGCCTTCGCTATGCCCGCAAATATCGGAAACGAGCAATGCGAAAACCCCACACTATGGTATAATAACGCCACACCACACCCATAGAGGGTACGGCTCAGGTGTATATACACAGCCATAGGGCATTCCACATTGCCTTGCATCGACATTTGCTGAGAAGTTGCGAAGTTCTTTGAGCGCCGAAACAAGGCGTGTAAACGCCTTAATATGTAAAAAAGTGGAACAGGCAAACCAACTTGCCCATTCCACTTGCAATATTACAATTTATTATTTTAAAAGCAAAAAAATATCGGAGATTTTTTTGCGAGAAGAAAAACTACGCAACATTTATGCTGAACTTGCTACGCTCCTCCTCGGAGAGTACATCAAGATTGCAGGCCACGTAATTATGTTTTACGAGAAAAAGGAACTCCTTGTATGTCATTCCTGTCTTTTTGAGTATCAACTTAAAAAGTTCCTCGTCTTTTTTCTTTTCTTCCTTCTCTAATTCTGACATAACGACTCAAATTTTGTTTTTTGCAAATATATAAAAATGCTCGTTTCTTATTTCTGTCCGTAATGGCTGTCGAAAGAAACAATCTCAACAACCACTCGATCATCGAAAATTCTGTAAACCAAACGATATTGCTTATTAATCCTTCTACTCCAATAACCAGACAAATTACCCTTCAATTCCTCGACCTGTCCTGTGCCGGTACGTGGGTGTTCTGTCAGTTCTGCCATCAAGAGAACTGCCTTCTTGTACGCTGGAGCATTTGATTTCTTTATGGCATCCAATTGCTTTTGAACTGGTTTGGCCATTTCAATTTTATATGCCATCACTCAATTCTTTCAAAAGTGTTTGAATATCAACTTCAACCAATTCTCCCCTATCCGCTGCCTGAATACCACACTCGAGGCTTCGAAGGTTTTCCTCATCATCAAACCACTCATCACCCGAAGGACTTACTAATTCGGATATCTTCTTGCCTGTACGCACAGACTCAGACTTCAAATCATCAACCAACGACCTATTTGAATTATTTATAAGTCCGGCAAATGACTTGAGCAAATTGATATTCCTGGTGTTTGAAACGAAATCTATTATTGAACGTTTCAAATCATCAAGAATGGTTATATCATTGTTGTTTAATGCAATAGCTTCCATAGCTTTTCATTTTTTGTTTCAACGCAAATATATACACTTCTTGCGAATAATGCAAAAAAATCTACCTCCTCCCATACACCACCCGTCGCCAAAGCCACTCCAACGGGCCTCTGTCGAACCTTCTCAGCCACAGCCACGCGAAAGCCATCAGCAGAAGGTAAACGCCAACTGCCACGAGTTCGGTCTGCCACAATCCGAGAGAGCATCCGAGGCCGAAGCCCACGCCGTAGAACAGCACAACGCCCATCACCGACTGCGAGATATACGTCGTCAGCGACATCTTGCCGGGCAGGGCAAGCGATTTCCAGATTGCGGAATTGCGGGTGTAGAGATACAGAATCGACAAGGCGGTCATATATCCGACACCAAGCGGATACACCGAGAACACATATATAATAGAGTGCACGATTTTGCCGAGCGGATAATCGCAAGTGGCGCTCCAAGCGTACATTCCCGAAAGCGGCAGGGCAACGCAGAACGCAACCTTGCAGACCTTCTTCAAAAGCGGCATCCGAGACTCAATGTTGGCGTGGATACCGTTTTTGCCGATATAGAGGCCAAGGACAAAGAGTCAGAGAGCCATGAGTCTTGTTGGAACGGCTGTAGAATGATTGTTTGTCATAATCTGTCAGCAGACTTTTTACTCCTTCACCATCACGTTTACAATCTCGCCAACATACATCACGTGAGCGGCGGTGTCGCCATTGGTGTACATAGCGCGCATGTGGTCGGGAAGGTTTGATGGATCGAGCAATGTGGAATACACGGTCTTGCACTCCACGGCGAGTGTGGCCTCCTTGAAGACTGGGTTGCCAAGTTGGGTGAATTCCACGGTAAGGCCTGCCGACGCTGCCTTGTCCTTCTCGTCGCGGCCCGAGTGCGAGCCCATATACTGCAATGCAGGACGCGCGTCACCGGGGAAGGCGGTAACAGTGAAATATGGCGAGGTCTTCATAAACTCGTTGGTATGGCGTGAGGTGCGCACGTAAACATTCACAACGGGCCGTCCCCAAAGCATTCCCCAAGAGCCCCATCCAATAGTCATGGCATTGTAGGCGGTGTCGCATCCGGCGGCCAGCAGCATCCACTGGTCACGGAGACCGGCTATAGGATTGTAAGGAATCTCGTCAGTCGATACTGATTTCCACTCAGTGACACGTGCCTCCTGAGCGGTAAGTTTCTTGTTGCTATCTGATGCGTTATTGGAGCATCCTGAAAATGAAAACATTGCGGCAATGGCCGAAGCAAGGAATATGAGTTTTTTCATTTGTTAGTAAAGAGTTTTGTTTATAACGATTTGACTATGGCAGAGGGAGGAGGTTTAATCATATCAGCCCCGTCATATAAACAGGCAACAATATCACATCCTCATCTTTTCTAAGATCCTTGGTATAGACAAGGAAACGCTTGCCGATTCTCTCTGAATATTTCTTTTGAAATGCGTCAAGAGAAGCGTGAGATTTGTAACCTGACGACTTTACCTCCAAAGGAAAAATCTTGTTGCCGGACGATAAAAGGAAATCTATCTCGTAATTATGCTTCTTATCCTCGGTAGGCCAAGTATGATAATACAACTTGTTTCCATTAGCCACAAGCATTTGAGCCACAATGTTTTCAAAAACATATCCAAGATCTGCGCCAAGTTTATCCGACAACAACTTTTCGTAAATAACGTTCTCTGTAAAATCCTTGTCCCAAAATGCAAGCGTAACGAACAAGCCTGTATCAGCCAAAAAAATCTTGTACTGGTCATAATCCTCATGGAGCGACAATCCCACACTTGGATCATTGGCATGATAGGCAATATTGATAACCTGAGAATCCTCCATATCCTGAAGCAGGGCACTCACACGATTGCTACGGCCATTCTCTATAACGGACGACACTTGATATCGGGACGCATTCTTGCTCAACTGAGCCGGAATGGCATAAAACATTCTTGTGGCTCTTCCTGTATTATCAATTTTTCTGAAATCATCGGCATACAATTCTATTATATCACGCTTGGCCTTATCCACAAGACTCATATTATTGGTTTTCAAATAAGCCGACACCGCCTGAGGCATACCGCCCACAAGCATGTAAAGACGGAAATCCCTCATCAGTTTTCTATTGATATCGTCAGACAAGGATTTCATCTTGGAATACGACTGACGGAGCATCCCGAGAGTAACCTCGTCGCCCAAAGCCCAACGGAACTCCTCAAAATCCATAGGATTAAGAGTGACACGAGTCTCCTCTGAAGGAATCAGGATATCCTTCACATTTTTTTTGATAGATATCAGCGAGCCGGTCTCGATATAATGATAGCGATTGTCCTTCACAAGTTTTTTAATCGACTGACGTGCCTTGGGACACATCTGCACCTCATCGAAAATTATTGCGGATTTCCCCTCATACAATGTTACCCCGAAACGGTATTGCATTTTCATAAAAAGATCGTCGAGATCTGATATGTCGTCAAACCAACCACGCACTTCAGCAGATTCATCAGCAAAATTTATCAAGATATACGACTTATACTCATTCTGCGCAAAATACTCTGCGAGAGTGGATTTACCTACACGACGAGCTCCCTTGATAAGCAAGGCGGTTTCGCCATTCCGCTCCTTTTTCCACTCGAGCATTTTGTCGTATAATTTTCGTTTAAATATGATTTGGGCCATAATAAATATCTTAAAATTACACGACAAAGATAAACATAAAAACAAAAACTGCCCAAAATCTCAACTTTTTTTTTGCAGAATTTGCACAGATTCTCAACTTTTGAATCAGGAATTCCCAAAATTTGCCCAAAATCTCAATATTTTTTTTGCGGAAATTGCACAGATTCTCAAGTTTTGGAGGATTCTGAATTTTCAGTTATAACTGAAAAAGGAAAATCTCAACAAAAATTTTGTTTTTATAATCAAAAGGCATAAATTTGCAGCGGAAATGTGCTAGCCATTTCCGCACATAATCGATATTTAGGAAGCGTTATGCTCTATCTTGTAAAAGAAAACCTGAGAAATTTTCAAGAAGACAAGTTCGGTATAATGGTTCCCCGCCTTTGGCGTGGGTGTACCATAACTATATCTGTCTTCTACGGCAATCTCAGGGCCTTCTTTTTAGGATATAGCATAAGGAGCTCACGCTTTCTGCATTTACAAACGTCTCTCTGAGCCCCTGGGATCAAATACAGACAAAATGAAAAAGATATTATACTTATGCCTTTTCCTATTAGGCCTGACGGTTTCTGCTAATGCACAGTATAACACTGGTATTTCATATAACGAAGCCGTTAAAGGTGCTATGAATTCAAAATGCATCGCAATAGGTGATCTAAACGGAGACAACATAAAAGACATAGCAGTTGTAAAGGATAGTTACGAAAGACCTTTTCTCGCAATCTACTGGGGATTAGGCAATAGCAGATATCAGTTGCAAGGGAAATATCCTAAGGCAATTGCACAATCATCAATGATGATAGATCCAAAAGAATTGCAATCTATACGAGTAATCTCAGGAAACAAACTTTACATAGACTATTCAAGTTTCTCAATGCACCAAGGAGTAGAATCAGGTTACAAACAAAGTTATATATTCGAATGGAGAAACGGAGGCTTTTATTTAAGAGGAATAGCAATCACATCAGATGGTTATGTAATAGTCGAGGATTACTTGAAATATTCGAAAGCCACTACCCATAATGGCAGAACCAAAACAGAGAATCTTCCACAAAGAGCCCTTCGCAAGCTCTCGGAACCTAACATAACAGGCGATTGGGACTAACCAACACACTCCTCCCCTTTAGTTTGTCGCCCACATGGGGGCGACGCTACAATTACTCCATTTGGATTGGGATTGAATTATTGCAGAAAAGGTAGATGGATAGCGGGCGGCGCGCCGCCCGCTATCCATCTACCTTTTCTCCTTTCTTTTTATTAAAAAAAACGAACCATCCACGTAGCGTCGGCCCCACGTGGCCGACA
>JAZQPB010000331.1:0-20068 GCA_045628165.1 Bacteroidales bacterium
TAGACGAGTACCATTTTAGGTATAACAGGCGTAATCATATGGACACAATCTTTGATGTGCTTATTCGCAGAATGGTCGAATACCAATTAACTCGCTTATAATCAATTAAATTATCAGTGCGCACTAAGCGCCTATACCTAAAATTAAAATTGTTTTATTTTTCAAAAAACACCTCAGCCCGCAAGATTCGCAAAGAATGATGCGGGCTGAGATTTTGGGGATATTGGGAGACGTGGCAGGGCCACGTCTCTACAAGAATATTATTACTTCGTCTGCTCGATAGCCTCGTCGAAAAGTTTTATCTCGTCATCGGTGAGTTCCAGGGTGTCGATAACGGTTTCGCGGTCTTGAAGTGTAGTTTCCTATATTTATCAAATTAAAAATCCAACCTTCCAAATCATTCTTCACATCGTCCTCGCTGTCGATATCCAAGGCTTTGAGATCGATACTATTCATCTGCAATAATACCAAATCTCTTCTTTTCCTTGATTGTCATAGTCTTATTGTTGCGGAGCATATCCATTACAGCAAGAAAATCAATCTCATTGAGAGTGCCAAAATACTCTCCTGAAAGTATCTTGCTCATTGGAATGGAAAAAACCTGAGCACAATCTGCAAAACTATCATAATCAAGGAAATCTATATAATTTTCTCTCCTTACAATATACTGAGTATTCAAAAACTGGGAAGAAAACCGCACATTGGGATTAGGTTTTGTGTTAACCAACACAGAGCCGTAACAAATCTGCCGCTGTCTATCCACACCAATAATTATCAGACGTTTGGGTTTCTCTGTCCGAGAATCCTTGAAAACAAGCCCTTCTTCGGTTGATATTATAGTTCTTATCAAAGCGCCAGGTACTATCTTATCAAGAGTTACATGATGATAGTCTGCCTGCAATTCTTCCAGAGAAATAGTCTTTGCCATTAGAACTGAAGTGCATAATAATTTGAAACTCTCTCCCTTATCACATCCAACATTCCCTTTGTTGCATTACCTGCCTCAGCAATGTCGTAAAGCGGAATCTTGGTGTCTTCTCCGGTCTTACGCGAGCGTTGCGCAGCACGTTTCCAAGCCGAATCATGTGAAAGATCCGACAAAGCAAAGGTCTCAACATCCTTGCACTTGGCAATCCATTTATCAAGTATCTCAATATTAGATACCGAAAGTTCATCCATATCACAATCAGAACCGTTATGGATGGAAACAATTTGATGGTCGTCAACCACCTTAATATCAATATCCGATATAAAACTCTTAAGTTCTTCTGAAATCTCATCGATTTTTCCCTCCTTGGCTCGCAAAGCCTTATAGGTAAATGATGGCACAGGACCATGTTTTCTTGCCACAAAAGAATCCAACATCAATGGCAATCCATAGACAACAAGATGCTCCTGCTGCGCGAAATACATGGTCTTGAACAAATGTATATAATCTACCCCATCTGGCATATTCTTGAGAATATACAAGACAACGGCCTTTATTTTCAATATATCATCGATGAGTTTCATTGTTTGCTAATTTTTCCGCAAATATAAGAAAAAAAATGCGTTTGACATACGCACTTTTATAAATTTTTCTCACAAGAAAGGTACAAAAACACTTCAGCCCGCAAAATTCGCAGGGAATGATGCGGGCTGAGATTTTGGGGATATTGGGAGACGTGGCGGGGCCGCGCCTCTACAAGAATATTATTACTTCGTCTGCTCGATGGCCTCGTCGAAAAGTTTTATCTCATCATCGGTGAGTTCAAGGGTGTCGATAACGGTTTCGCGGTCTTGAAGTGTAGTTTCCCATATTTATCAAATTAAAAATCCAACAATTTCTTAATCTTAGCAGATACATATTTACTCAAATGTACTCCTTTAAGTATTGATTGAATTTGCTCCTCCGTAATGATTCCATCTAAGGGATAAATAATACCTTTGCTAAGGTAATCCGAAAACTTTTCTTTCGACATCAATGTTACATCATTGCAATTCACATAGGTTAAATCACGCTGAAACTTATTTAAATCATCTGATTTGATGCACGGAAAAGTGTTTGGATCAACATCAAAAAATGTTATCTGGTTATAAACCGTATTTGTCTGCGAAGTGCAAGTATTGAAAAGCAGATATTCATCTCCTACTTTAATACAAATATGTATATGCCCTTTGATGCCAATAGGACACTTTTCTGTAAAGAAATACAAGTTTCCCTCACAAGCAGAATCAGATAATAATGACAAAGGCAATTCCATAAATTTAACTTAATTGGAAAAGATGAAAATATTCCTTTGCAGCATCCATTTTCTGCTGGTCATCAACAAAAAATCCACTTTCCTCTTCCATATTCAAAAAGAAAAGATCCTTGTTGATTCGATAGCCATTTTTCTTTGAATTATCATTGAGGAGTTTCTCGTATGTCTTCCATTCAGGAAAAGTATGTGAGTAATTAGACAATTCTACTGCAGACCAATCCTTGAAATAAGACAAGATCTTATTCATAGCATCGATATCAGAATCAGAAAACTCGTCCATGTCAGTAGGCCTCTTGGCCCTGATTTTATGATCTGGCAATACCTCGATATATTCTTCAAAAACTCCTTCAGGATTACCTTTCTTGGTCTTGTTGCCATCCACCAAATTCTTGGCATCACTTGGTACAGGACCATAAGGCAATGCCCAATACTCATCACCGGTAATAGTTCTTCCGCCGTTACGCAAATGCCAACGATCCGCCAACCACAAAAGCTTATATGCTTTCATAGTATCAACCGTTGCATTGGGCTGACTATTGGCAATATAGCATAATGCCTGTATAATTTTTGAAGTATCGTTCATCATATATTATTTTTTATGAACGCAAAGATAGAGAGAATATTTGTGAATCGCAAAAATATAATTGTTTTATTTTTCACAAAAACACCTCAGCCCGCAAGATTCGCAAGGAATGATGCGGGCTGAGGGGGATGATATTTTTTCTAATAGCAAACAGAAACTTTTATATCTCCATCTTGAGAACCTGCTCAATGACAGGTGCCATATCGAAATATTTGTACTGACCAAGGCGACCACCAAAGATTACATCCTGCTCTTTCTCTGCCAGCTGACGATACTGCTCGGCAAGTTCGTTGTTGCGGTCGTTGTTTACAGGATAATATGGCTCCATACCATCCTTGTATTCTGTAGAATACTCCTCGCTGACTACGGTCTTAGGACAATCATAAACCTCCTGTCCGAACATCTCGAAATGCTTGTGCTCGATTACTCGTGTATATGGCTCGTTATGAGAAGTGTAATTTACAACGGCATTGCCCTGATAGTTTGGAGTATCCTCTACACGGGTTTTGAAGGAAACAGTTCTCCAGTCAAGCTTGCCCAGCTGATATCCAAAGAATTCGTCGATTGCGCCGGTATAAACCAACATATCGGCAAAATTGCGCCAATCCTTATACTCCGAATTGAAAAAGTCAACGCCAACTTTTGTATCAATGCCGTCGAGGAGTCCCTCGATAAGTTTATTGTAACCGCCGACAGGAATTCCCTGATACTTGTCGTTGAAGTAGTTGTTGTCGAAAATCATTCTAACGGGCAGTCGCTTGATGATGAAGGCGGGTAGTTCCTTGCAATCCCTTCCCCACTGCTTCTCGGTGTATTCCTTGATAAGCTTCTGGAAAATATCCTTGCCTACCAATGTAAGAGCCTGCTCCTCAAGGTTCTGAGGCTCACGGCCATTAAGTGCGGCAACTGCCTCGGTCTTCTGCTCGTTGATCTTGGCCTGCGCCTCGGCAGGAGTCTTTACTCCCCAAAGCTTTGAGAAGGTGTTCATATTGAAAGGCAGATTGTACAACTCGCCTTTGTAATTGGCAACCGGGCAATTGGTATATCTGTTGAACTCCACAATGGAATTCACAAAATCCCAGACTTCCTTGTTGGAAGTGTGGAAAATATGCGCACCGTATTTATGGACATTGATGCCTTCGATATTCTCGCAATATACATTGCCACCAAGCTGTGGACGCTTATCAATCACAAGACATTTCTTGCCTGCAAGCTTCGCGCGATGCGCGAATGTGGCTCCGAAGAGTCCGGAGCCGACGATGAGGAAATCGTATTTCATATAATGAGAGGGGATTAATTACAGAAAATTACTTCAAATATTGTTTCTTATTATCCTCGAACCAATCCTGAACGGCCTCCTCGAAAGTCCACTTGAATTTGTAACCAGAGGATGCGAGTTTCTTGCCAGAGATATTTGTGGAGATTTGAAGTTTCTTTACTCGGTCGGGACAGATGCCCATTGGTGAGCCTACCATTTTGGCACAGAATGCGACAGGCATTATCACGAAGTTTGGAATATACGGAACTCCCTGAGTGAGACCTGTTACTTTCTTGATGGTGGCAACAATCTGCTCAGTTGTATATGCAGGTTCAAATGTGCAATTGTAGAGATCAGATTTTGAGGTTCGCTCCTCAACATTCCACATTATGAATCTTACCAACTCCTTCACATAGATGCAGGCCTTGATGGTATCCTTGCGACCGGGATATGCGAACATGTGTTTCTTTATTCCCCAGTAAAGGCGTGTGAAATTTCCATTCTCGCCTTTTCCGAAAACCACGCCAGGGCGGACAATGGTCAGTTTCTTATCAGCTGATGAGTTCTGCCATCCGATATGGATTTTCTCGGCAACGAGTTTTGAGATTCCGTATGGAGTATTTGGAGTTGGAAGTGTCTCCTCTGTCTTCAACTCCTCGGCGGCGCCGTATGGTGCTATCGACGAAGTGAAAACAATATTCTTGATGCCGTACTTATCGGCGAAGGCGCAAACATTCTCAGCGCCTCGGATATTGGCCTCAAAATATGCGTAATCAGGATGGCCCGGCGTACGGTGAACAGCGGCGAAATTGAAAATAACATCGTCTGAAGTCGGCTCAAACGGCAGATTCTCAATCGGCTTGCGTACATCACATTCCACAAATGTGGATTTTCTAGTCTCGCCATCCACTACAGGACTTTTCCACTGCTTGATTGTAGTATATTCCTGAATTGCCTTCTCATCTGTCATCTTGTCCAACTTGTTTGGATCTACGATATCAAGATTCCAGATTTTGTCGTTGGGATGGGTGGCGTTGAGCAAGTTCGCCAAGTGTGTACCGATGAAGCCAGTACCGCCAAAGATTATGTAGTTCATAGAAATTATTTAGATTTGAATGATTCTAGAGAGGATTTATATATTGCATCATACTTAGATGCCATAGTCTGAAGGTTGTAATTCTCAAAAACGTCTTTTGCCGCATTTTCAGAAATAGTCTTGCAATCTATTTCTCCTTTTATTGCTTTTCTAATAACAGAGGCATATTCCTCAGCCTCATTACAAATTATTCCATTGAAACCGGTCTTTATCACATCCCGATTTCCTATCACATTACTTACAATACATAACTTCTTGAGAGCCATTGCCTCCAACAAAGAAATAGGAAGTCCTTCATAGAAAGAGGGTAGTATAAACACATCGGAATCACGTATTATCTCCAATGCCTTTTGCCTGTCAATCCAACCAGTGACTTTAATATTTTTAGAAGTCAATTCTTTTTTCAATTCTCCTTCTCCAATCCAAACAAATTCCACATCAGGAAGAAGCGAGGCTATCTTATTGAATAATATCGGATTTTTCTGATCAAGAATTCGTCCACTGGTGCAAACCTTAATTTTCTTGTTGGAATCCCAATCCCGAACATAATCTTTGAGAATATCCAGATTAATTCCATTATTAACATAATCGGAATTCTTGGATAACTTAACAGCCTCTTTATATTCTCCTTCACTGCAAGCAATTGTCTTGCATTTACATTTAGCAGAAATCCATTCAAGCATCCAAAACAAAGACCGCTTCAATTTTCCGCCATCCTGCATCAGGAAGGAATAACCATGCGGAGTATAAAACGAGGGTAATTTTCTAACCGGCAAAGCCCAACGCCCTACAAAACCACTTGCAGAGGAATGCATGTGCACCATATCGGGCTTTATCTCATTAAACCATTTTCGGACAGACAAATATGCCTTCGGATTGAGAACAGAACCCAATGCCCCTTTAAATGCATCAATTTTTATCAGATGAATACGAGAATCAAAGAGTTTTTCCACATTATCAGGAGTTAGCGGACGCTGGCCCCAAAGAATGTAGATCTCATGCTCTTCTACCTGCTTTCTCGTAATGTCAACTAAGAAACTTAATACACCAGTTGCGAAAGGTTCTGCAATGTGCAGAATTTTCATAGAAATATGTATATAGAAAAACAAGCATCACAGGAATTGCGACGCTAATAATGAATATCTATAAAAATAATAAGAAACTACTCTCTGAATAAATCCTTAATATCGTCAGGAATATCATCACTTGACAAAACACCTTTAACTATAGCTTTCATATCGCCATCAGACAATTCGCCATCCAAACGGCGAACTGATCCGTTAGCGATAAACTGAGAAAATTTGTCAGAACTTACAGCAAAGACCTTATTGCAGTCCACGTATGTAAGATCCTGATGAAACTTATTTAGGTCATCCTTATGGATGCACGGAAAAGAATTGGGATTCTTTCCCAAATATTGAATAGATTTAAAAACGGTATTAGTCTGTGAGGTACAAGTTGAAAAGAAAAATACTTTGTCGCCTACCTTAACACAAATATGCATATGCTCAGGTACACCTACGGGACATTTATCGGTAAAATAATATATATTACCTTCCCCTATACTATCTGATATGAGCGACAATGGGAGTTCCATTTATTACGACTCCCTGTAAAGATGAAACATTTCTTTCGCAAAATCCATCTTCTCCTGCGAATCAACAAAAAGGCCACTCTCCTCTTCTTTGTTGATAAAGAACAAATCCTTGTCGATACGATAACCATTTTTCTTGGAATCGTCTTTAAGAAGTGCCTCATAATGTTTCCATTCAGGAAATTCGTGAGAGAAGTCTGAAAGCTGATAAGATGACATATTACCAAATCTCTCAACAGCCAAAGCAAGAGCCTTCCTGTCGTTCTCGGAAAAGACTCCAAGATAAGGTTGCTTCCTTGCTCTAATCCTGTGATTAGGCAATACTTCGATATACTCATCGAATAATCCTACAGGATTATCCAACTTGGTTTTCTTACCATCCACAAGGTTCTTGGCATCGGTAGGAACAGGACCCAATGGCAACGCCCAATACTCATCACCTGACACAGTGCATGAACAATTACGCAAATGCCAACGGTCTGCCAACCACAAAAGCTTATAAGCCTTCATGGTATCGACAGTAGCATCTGCCTGACTGTTTGCTATATAGCAAAGTGACTGTATGATTTTTGAGGTGTCCATTGCTTGTGTTGAGTTTATTGATGACGCAAAGATAGGTGATATTTTTGAAAAATACAAACAAAAATCAATTCTATCTTTTTATTTCACCATTGCCATGTAATCTCTTGAAAAACTTCTTCATAATTTTGTATATGCCTAAGCGATTACTCCAAAGTCTTGCCTGTTTTTCCAAACGATGACGGATAGTGACAGGAAAATACTTCTTGAAAACATCAGCCGTCGGTAAGGAATTCAAGTCGACGAAGAATTCAGATCGGAGAGGATGAAATTTTGGGCCTTCCGTCAATTCCCGACAATCCTTAATCGCTTTTTCTACATCAACTTCAACAATCTTCAATTCAGACGAAAGAGATTCCAAAATAGAAACTGCCCTTTCCGAATGGCATAGGATTCTCGTAGCACCTTTATCATTATCCAACTCCGAAGAGAAATCATCAATATTGAAACAATCCCAAATTGTAAAATCAGTCCTACGGTAACGATTTCTAAACCTACATTCAGTACAACTATGTCGGATACTCATTCCAGAAAAGAAAGCCCTCAAATATACGTCAGTATCAATGCCTTCGTGATAAACATTCTCATCAGATGAAAACAACGACATCGACGAATATTTGTAGCCATGATATTTGTCTCTAAAACGGACGTTCTGAAAATCAGTTGAGAACACATTTTTTTGCATCTCAAGATATTTTCTCAAGACCAATGGAGATGGCACAGCACGGCAAACCACATCAACGGTATATAAATTGTCGTACTCCTTGTTTCTCAAATATTGAAACAATCCTTCTAACTGACAAGGAGTGCCACTGTAAAGAACAATCCTATTATCATTCAATAATTTCTTAACCTGAGAATATGAATCTTTGGTATTTGACTGCACATATTTGGAATTTCGGAATTTTTCCAAATCCTCATATTTATCGACCGCAAGATGCTCAGCCTCCAGGCTATCATGAAGCCCTACACCAAACACTACACCGCCAAGATCCAACACCCATTTAGCAATGGCGGTAAATGCACCACCGGAAGTGCTTTGCTCCAATATTTTGACATCCCTATGCTGAACCACGAAGGCCTTTTGATCGAAAGGATCTTTATTGGCATAATGCGCTGTCGGACAAACCTTTTCACAAAGTCCGCAATTTAAACAATCAGCCTCATCAACCTTCGGATAAAGAAATCCTTCCTCATCCTCTGTCATTAATATACAATGCCTAGGACAGATATTGGCGCATGCCGAACAGCCACAGCAATTTTTTTTGTCGTTAATGGTAATCATGAATTAAAAATTTGCGACAGCGTTTTTCAACCAATTCCAAGTAAAATTCCTCAATTCTGCAATTCGTTTATGAACATCATCATACGTTTCAATGGAAGTGCAAATATCAAGAGACTCATCCCCATGCAACATTCTGTTCTCCAAATCAGCGATTTTCAACAGGGAATAAAGCCTTCCATTGGTACTTACTATTCCATCATTATTATAACGTCTGAAAGAGAAGAAATTCTTTCTGTAAAGCATTGAGAAAACAGTACAATGGAACGAATCCGTCATCACAAACTCTGCATTGCGAATTAGTTGAATAAACTCAAAAGGACCTACGTTGTAAGGTGTCTCATCAGCAAAACCCTCATCAGTTTTTATATACTCATCACAATGCTGCATTTGAATAATACGGCAATCATGTTTATTAGCAAAAGCCTTCACCCAAACACGCTGCTCAGGATTGTTGCCCAAGAAATAACAGAAAATGTATTTTCCTTCTGCCAAATTCCCATTAGGCACCATAACATCCCAATCGTTGGAATCAAACAAAAGCGTTGGGTCACAAACCACAGGAACATCAAGACCCGTAAGATCTTTTATCAATTTCTGTCCCGAAGTCTCACGAATGCTCAAATGATTGAATCTTGGCAAAAACCTTTTGGCAGCCTCGGCCTGTTTCTTGGGCAATTGAGAAATTCCAAAACTTGTAGATAACGCTATCTTGCAGACATCATCGGGAACAAAATTTAGCGTATAATAATCCGCCGCAATGTTTGAGGGAAGCCACAACTGATCGCTTCCAACAACGAATGCCTTATAATCATGAGCGTCATCGGTCAATTCCGATTTGGAATTGTATTGCTTTGATAAATGAAACTTTGTATTTGCAAACTCGCTGAACTTGGCTATCCTGACAGCAAGATTCTTTGCGTATTCCTTATTCCTTTTCTTGGCTATAAACTTACGGACTGTTGCCATCTTGTCCTTTATAGTATCCAAATTGAAAATCCTACTAAGGAAATATCTGTATTTTGCCTTATTGATCTCAGGAAGAAGACCGTCTATCATAATGGTCTCGTTATCAATCCCCAATTTATCGAAAGCCATCTGCGTAGCAAGAGCCTGAAGCTGACTTCCATAATTGGGTTGAAAGTAACAAGTGACGAGGGCTATTTTATTAAGAGAAGACATAACTAATAATTGTATTTACCACGTTTTAACCAAAACTGCTTTGCTTTTCCCATTATATCAAGCATAAAAAACATTTTCATCCTTATAAAAAACAAAGCGATTTTCCGTTGCTTATCCATTCCTTCTGTAGAAGACAACCTGATTGATTCTTTATACAACTCAAAACCATTTATAACATCCTTGAATTTAGATATACGCAACGACAATGAATCTTGATTATCGGGATGGAAATAAGTATTCATCGCCATTGCAAGGATAATATACAATGTACGTTGGTATAAAGCCTGCTTAAACTTTACTTTATCCTCAAAGGAATCTATGTCATGCAAAATAACTTTAAGACAATCTGTTAAATATTTTGTATTTTGTTCATTTACTTTTTTCGAAATACTATCAGAATTATAAATGTAGTGATTCCAATATGCGTTTATAAAAAGAGATTTCTTAGCGTAATAAAAAACGCGCAAAGAAAACTCCATTCCTTCTGCTCCCTGTTTCAATGATGAGTTATGGAACAAACAATTCTGACGAGCATAATCAGTGCGTATCAATTTACAATACGCTGTAGCAATACCTGATTTATAAATCAAAGTATTCAAAGACAAAAACCGACACTCTGAATCGGAATACACTCTTTCTGAATCATTACACTGCCACTCAAATTTTCCCTTAATACTTTGATTCCCTAATTCAATAATATATTTCCAAAATATTACATCTACATCACAATTTTTAAGTACAGAATTATACAAATGATAGCAAGTATCATTATCAATCCAATCATCTCCGTCCAAATACATATGCCAAGGAGAAGAAACAACATCAAATCCAGCATTTCGGGCAGAGACTAATCCTCCGTTTTCTTTATGAATCACTCTAATACGTGAATCAGATTCTGCGTATTCATCGCATATTCTGCCGCAATCATCAGGACTGCCGTCATCTACAAGGATTATCTGTATATCCTTCAATGTTTGATTGATACAACTCTCAATGCATTGACGGAGATATTTCTCTGGAACTTTGTAGATGGGGACAATAATGGAAATTAAAGGAGAAATCATATATTTAATATTTCAATTTCTTAAATAATAAACGAAGCCACATGGGCAATAAGGCCTTAATACGAGACTTCAATGTCGGTTTGAAACTAGCTACAAATACATTTTCAAACCAGTTAGGAGAACCTATACCAGAATAAATTACATCACGAACAACATCAACACGCTTTGTTGGACGCAAAAGGTTTCCATTGTGTCTGGCCACTTTATCAAATGAACTATCTATAAAATGGTAATTATCTTTATATTGTTCCCATAAAGATCGACCTTTCTCAGTATTGATTAACATACACGAAACTCCTTTGGTATCATAGAAATCAGGATGTTCTTTTTCTATTCCCCAATAATCTCCTATAGTTATATCCCCTATTCGTTCAGAAGTACAATAATGACAATTATAACAACATTCCCGATAAATAGAACCTTCTAAGAAACGAGAATAATACGGATCAATATTATTATCACTACATTTATAAGTATTGTTATATTTATATTTATATTTATATCCTAGACCCCATCCACCACTTTTATCTCTAAAATTATACTCCGATATGGGAAAACCACATTTTTTCTCAAGCCACTTTATATATTCTCTAAAAAGCAAAGGACTTGAAACCCCATGACAAATAAGATCCATAGTGAACAAATTATCATAATCTTTCCTAAGAAATGCCTTCAATCCTGCTATCTGACAACTTGTTCCACTATAAAGGACAAACCGACCTTCCTGTAACAAACATTTAACATCCGAAAAAGAAGAACCAGTATCTGATTGTACATATTTTGAACTTAAAAGAGGAAATAAATCATCCAATTTTGACACACAAATATGCTTTGCATGCCAATCATTATCATAAACAACTCCTACTACAACCCCACCAGCTTTTATCCAAGATTCGGCTATACCACCCAAAACACTACCAGAAGCACTCTTGGATAGTAACTCATCATCTTTCAAACGGACAGCCAAAACTTGTAAAGAAGTTTGTTTGGCAATTTGTTTATTTTGAGGGCATCGCTTTTTGCAAACACCACAATCAATACAAAGATCATTATTAATAGTTGCCGTAAGAAAGCCTTCTTTATCAGGTTTCATCAAAATAGCATGTTTTGCACATAACTGCTCGCAAGCTCGACATCCAGTACAAAAATCTGTAATTTGATCTGTCATATCTTTATTGATTTTCTTAAATAATCCCAACCGACCTCTCGCTCTCTTCCCAATATTGCATTTACTTTTGAAAAATCAACACAAGTATTATTTACAAAAGAATAATCATCATAGTTTGTTAAATGACGATCTTCAAGCCCAAATAACTTGAGCAAACTATCCAATCGACTGCTATAATCATTAGGATAAATAGAAATCATTGGAACATTCATATTACAGGAGAAAGCAGTGGCATGGAATGAGTCTGTAATTACACAACCAGCATTGGCTATCAAAGACACAAACTCTTCTACCTGGGGCACCAAAGCTGACTTACCACATTTGAAAAATTGATCATAACGCGTACAGAAACGAATAAGTTTCCAACCCTTTCGCTTTGCAAACTCCTTAGCATAAGAATCAAAAAGAGAATTTGCATTTAATTGATAAATAAGAACGTATTTCCCCTTATCTTTTCGAACTTTCTGTTTATCAGAAAGAATAGATAACCAGAAATTTTTATCAACTTGAAGCGTGGGGTCTAAAACATGAACAGCTCCTTCGATACCAAGCTCATCACAAATCTTTACTGCAGAAGACTCCCGAACAGAAATAGCATCATAACGGGACAATAACGATAAAGTATCCTCTTTCTCCCAATCCGCCAATTCATTTTTACCAAAACTTGCAGCATAAGAAATTTTCTTCACATTATCAGGAACAAATTTTAAAAACAATTCTGGCAACAAACCATTGTTCCAACCTGAATTCCAAGTTTGATCGGAACCTGTACAATATATATCGGAATCAATCTTTAGCCCTGACTCAATTTCTTCTTCATTTGTAAAATGTCCCTGTTTTAAATGCAAATGGTTACGATTAAATTTATCAAACAACCATGATTGTTTCCAAAATGAAGGAAGCAAGATTACAATGGATAATAAACGCTTAAATAAATTGAAATCCTTAGACCAATTCAAAGCACGTTTGATATTTGAATCACCACCACATTTCCAATAGTCCAAAAAATCACACTTCAAACCTAAAGTCTCCATAACATGTTGTGTAGCTAAAGCTTGAAGAACAGAACCATAATTACGGACATTTTGAAGAGTAATGACTGTAATTGTTTTTTTATTCATAATTGTACTATAAAGATAATTTGGAGAATTACTTAAGTTTATTCAAGAGTGATATAGCCGACAAGCTATTCCAGAACGATACATAATCAATCAAATTTTTAACAAAGCTTTGATAACATAATAGATACATCTAAATAATTCAGAGAAAGAAGGTGTTTTGTATGATGCTGACTTCCTAAAAAACTCAAACCCCTTCTTGATATAACTATTTCTGAACAATACGTATGACAATTTCATATAATGATAGTGATATATCTTTTTTGAAGATGGTAGTTTTTCGATATCATCAGCAAAATTTGAAAGAAAATACTCAAGATAATTTATTGACTTTATTGGATCCTTACTAATTATATTAGGAGTTTGATATTTGAAAGTCAAACATCTATCAGGACAAGATAAAACCATCCTATATTTCTTCAAAAAACGAATAGAAAATTCCCAATCCTGATGTCTCAGATAACTTTCATCAAAACCACCAATAGATAAATATGCCTCACGGTCCATTAGCATAGTAGAAGAATTAAATCTGACTTCTCCCAAAAGAAGCTGTTCCGTTAAATTTTCGTTGGGATGGTTCTTTATAGAATACTCTCTCACACCTCCAAGAAGATGACAATTACAGAAACATCCTTTAACAGTCTCATCATTCAATTGAGAATCTTCTATACATTTTACTTGAGATTCAATTTTGTCCTCTGAAAAAACATCATCATCATCAAGTAACCCAACATAAAAACCCTTTGCTGCCTCAACCCCAGTATTACGCGCAGCACTTCCGTTTCGATTATGTTTATGCTTGATATAAGTTATTTCATTATTTTCGATATATTTACTCAAAACTGTCTCAGTTTCTATTTGCATAGGTGAAGCCTCTCCATTATCATCAACAACGATAATTTCAATTGGAGAATAAGTTTGAGCCAAAACACTATCTATTGCCCTGGACAAATTTATTGGGCGTGAAAAAGTCGGAATTATTATTGATACTAAATTATTCTTCATGTTTAGTGAAACAATATATTATTTATTTAACTTTCTTGTGTTTTCAACTACCATCAAAACAGAAAGGCAAAACCAAAATTTAAAATTTCCATAGATAGAACCAGTTGTTTGTAACGATAAAAAAGAAAAAAGAAATGTGATACCTACCCATACAATATCAGATTTCTCCTTCAACAATTTTAATGAAAATACAAAAGCTTTTTTCAAAACAAAAAGCATTACAATTGTCCCGCAAATTCCCCATGTTATCATATTTTCTAAAAAGAAATTATGAGGGTATATCTGATACTTTTGTAATTCAAAATAACTTCCTAAAAACCAATTATCGGTTATTTGATTAATGGCTTCTTCGTAAAGGAAATCTCTATTACTTGTACTTCCTTCTGCTATTGTTGCAATAATTTTTCTAGAAAGATTGGGGTTAAACATAGAAACTAAATCTGCAAATTCTCGATAGAATAGAACAAACAGCAATAAAAACAAACCTATCAATACAAAACATGTCTTAAGCTTCATATTAGGGAACAATGAATACTTAAGAGCAAACATGGAGGCAAATAACGAAAATAAAGTAGGCCCCGTTTTACCACACACAATAATTATATATGAAAACAATAAGACAAGGATGATTGTAACTATATTATTTACAAGAACATTTTTACTCCATGTTTTTGCCAAATAAATAGAAACTATAAGATTTGCTCCCGACAAATATCCTATTGACAAAGAACTAAATCCTGTACTCTGTAACAAAAATCCATCAAAAGAATCTCCGAAGTCTATTCCTAAAGTATTTAAATAAATAATTGATGTAATAAAATTTATAACAACAAAAATTTTACAAATAAGATTTTGATTTAAATCCCTTGCAACATATATAACAGATACAACATTAAACAATAATACATTATTCAATACTTTAATAAATTTAGATGAAGCATCAATTCCGGAATATATAGATTCAGGTGACACCATTATATAGTAATATAAAAAAGCAACATAAAGTAATTCGAAAAGAAAAAAATAATAAGCTTTCTTTGATAATCTAAAATATAATTTATATTTAACTATCAAAACTAAAGCATAAACAATACCTATTATCAATAGATACTTAAAACCAATAGAATATGATGTCTGCTCTTCAATACTACCTTTTATAAACAAATTCATAAGTTGAACGAAGAATTGACCGCCTAGTCGAACTGCTATCAATATTTCTATTAGTAAACATTCATACCTTTTTAAGGTACTACCCGTCTCTGTGTTAACACTATTAACCATCATATTATTTATCAAAATTCAAATAATCTTGGCTTTCACTCCTTTGTTTCGCAAGAAGAAAATTTGAGTTTTTCCAATCTATAAGTTCATCTCTATTGGGCAACGGTAAATTAGGTTTTAACATTCTATCACTAATCCCAAGAGATTTTAATATAGTAGATGCCCTATTACTATTAGTCTTAAAGGCACAATAAACTTGTTTATTATAGTTAATAGAAAAAACCAAACCATGATAAGAAGACGTCAACACGACTTCTGCATATTTAATTAATGAGATAAAATCTTCCGGAGACGCATTAGATATATCATCAGAATGTTTATAATCATATTTTGAAGCTAATACAACTAGTTTTAAACCACGTTCATCGGCAAATTTCTTTGCGTGCACACGTTCTATTGAATTTTGAAGCTGATATAATAGAACATAGGGGTCCTCTATCAACCTTTGGGGGTGAATAATCTCATCCCATTTACTGGAATCTAAGAGAAAAGTTGGATCAAGAACCAAATCTGATTTTAACCCTAAAGAACATAATACATCATAAAGATCTTGTTCTCTGACAGAAATTTTTGACAAAGAAGAGAGTTCTTTTATTAAAAATTCTTTATCTGTCTGTTCCAAACAAATATTACCCATACTAGCTGCATAGGCTATATGTTTATTCGCATCTATACTATTTCTCCCAAAATAAACTGGATTAAAAGAAAACCCTTCCATATTGTTTTGTTTTCTCCATATTTGATCACTTCCATATATTACAATATCGTATTGAATCTGGCTCTCATACGGACAAGAAAAAGGGTCAATATATTTCTTGATAAAAGAAGAAAAAGATGCTATACGTTTCTTCTTTCCCCAATAATTTATAACCGTATCACATAAAACAGATATTTTTTTCCGTAAGCTACCATGCCTGAATCTATATCCATTAAAAACTTTATACGCGTCACGGTGATAGTCAGGCCAATAATCTATATAGTAAACTTCATGCCCTTGCTCTTGTAGATAATATCTCAAAGCAACTGCCTGTAACAACGCTCCATAATTATGAGCTCTATGATATGTCAATATTCCTATTTTCATAACACTAATAGACAAAAATATTATTATATTTATTTCAACAATCTCTTTACTCGCTTCAATAAAGAATCAAACCAACTATCCTTATACTTCGACAAAACATACTCAATCCCGTTTTCAGAATACAATTTCTCAAACTCATCACGTTTGGGGTTGATGGTAGTTGGTTTCTTCAAATGAGTCTGAAGACAATTTTCCAATTTGGCATTCACCAAAATCAAATTGCCTGAAACTGAATCAAGTAGAGATTTCCCTTTCTCTGTATTCACCAGTACCAGATTCAGACCTTTATTGTCTTTATTTATTTCAGGATCAGTTTTCTCCCATCCCCAAAAATCAGCAATTGTAATATCAGAAGGCCTTGTTGTGTTACAGAAATGGCATGACCCACAAGATTTCCTCATCATCAAACCTTTGGAAAATAATTTTGTATAATCATTAGTTACCAACTTATTCCCATTAGAGAAAACGTAAGATTCTTTATGTGAATTCCATCCAAAGCCTTTGTCCCTGAAATTGACAATCTCTATGTTTGCATTGTTATTCTTTTCCAACATTGCAATATAATCCTGCCAGACCTTAGGACCAGGTACACTATGGCAAACTATATCTATCAAAATGAGATTGTTTCTCAATTTAGAACCAACAAAACTGTTCAAACCCGAGATTTGACAAGGTGTTCCAGAAATAAAACCAATATCCCGTTTTTCAAATCATTTTCAAAATGATTAGCATACATATTAAATCGGATTGAAGAATTTGACAACTGTGAGTCATCAGAATCTTTACAACCCATTAATATAAAGGAAACTATACAAAAAAGAAAAAAGATTAGTCTCATTTCTTTATAAATTTAAATATAAAACCTTTTACAAAAGACTTTTCTTCTTTATTACATCCTATCAAATAAACAAAAAACAAAGTAAAAAATAAACTCAAGGCAGAAATCACAAATAATTTCAACCATGAATCACTAATAAAATTATTAAATAAAACAGGAACCAAAGATGACAATAAAGTCACCAATACAACATTAAATAAAACCTTTTTTATAAATCCCCATGAATCCAAATTGATAGTACCACGCATCATAACCAGCCTCGCCGACAAACAACCTAAAGCACAAACAATAGCAACCACCACAAATGACTCGGCAAAACCTCCCAACTTATATACAACATAACTAATAGGCAAATTCATCATCTGAATTCCACCTACCACAAGCTGATAGTTACGTATATTTCCAGTGGCCTGCTGAGCCGTTATCAACGGTCCTGATATCGCCTCAATGGCACAAAACACCAAAGTCAGCTGTATAAACAAAGCGGCATGATCAGGAACTTCTTTAAGCCATATTCCAAGAATGAAATCAACATTCAGTATTATCGGCAGGGCAAACAAAAGAACCAAGTAATATGAAAACCTTGAACCCCTGAAAATCAGACTCATCATGTAATCATGATTTCCATTGGCATAATTTTGCGTAATCTGAGGTTTCATTGCAATCATAAAACTTTCTACAAAACTATTTACAGCATGCAAAACCTGTGCGGAGACAGCTCTTGCGGCATTAACGGCAGGACCGAAAAACACATTTACAAGTACGTTTCCTCCCTGAGTTCTTAGAATTGCCGAAGAAGATCCAATGAAATTCCAGCCGGCAAAACCAAGCATTTCCTTGAGCAGAGATTTGTCATAAATGAATTTATACTTACATTCCTCAAAATTCTTCCTACAATACCAACGGTAAATATACTGAATTGCAAACTGAAGCGCACACATCAAAGCGGCGTAAAAAACAAGCCTATCGATCGGCGAGGCCATTATCGCAAATGCAATGCCCAATTTGCCAAGTCCATCAAGAATGCTCACGTATGCAAAAGCCTTCATCTTCTCGTGTGCAATGATGGCGGCATTATGGGGAACTGTAATTAATGTGCTACAGAATGTGATAATTGATAATTGGAAAACCCAGTTTGCTGCTTCAAGACGTTCAGGGGCAATCACCATCTTATTGTTTACAAACCAAATTCCGATTGCCTCGCAGAGAACAACAATTATTAATGCCAAAACCCAGTGAACGGTGACGGCGGTGGAAAAAACATTTTTAAGTTTCTCAAAATTGCCCTTTCCCATCTCGAAATTCAGGAAACGGCTGCAGGCACTCGAAAGGCTCTTGCTGAGCACCGCAAACATAGCCACAAAGCCACCTACAACATTGTAAACGCCGAAATCATCAACACCCAACGCCTCCAGAATGACACGTGAAGTATAGAAATTCACCGCCATCAAGAAGAGCATTCGCAGATACAATACGAGCGTATTCTTGGCTATCTTCTTATTATTAGCTTGATTATCAGCTGACATTTAGAAAAAATTCTTACTAAAAAAAAATGTAATATTTTCCCATGCGCCTGAAAAGCGCTATCTTGACAAACCGATTACGCCGAAGACCGCAGGTCTGGCGTGATCGGTGATTATGATAATTCGTGTCTCTACATAGAGACGCAACCCTGCCACGCCTCTACTTCAAAACCCAAATTCCGTTTTTCTTTTCGCCTTTGTATTTTATAACACCAGAAGACTGAAGCTCCGCTGTATCACGCTCAATTGTTTTCTCCGAGACGCCAAGGAGTTCTGCCATTTGGGACTGAGTGCAATTAGGATTTGATTTTATATCTTGCGAATGAAATACGAATCAGATTAGGCTCACACGACATAAGTAGTCTAGAAATCCCTACCGACTTACAAGCATCACTCATACGCTGATAGCCTGTTCCCCAACTTTCAAGATTCTACAAACAATAATCCTCCAACAAACCGTCATTCGCCTCCTGAATGTAAACCCTCAAAAATCTTTTAAGCTCGGCATCTTCTTCATCAAGTTGCTGTAGAGGACCGTTTTTGGGGTAAATATCAAGAAAAACCACTAAATCTGAAATTTTGGAAACCAAATATATCAATCTGAATCCATCTTTCTTGGCAAGGCGATGCTTTTTATCAGGCAAACGCAATTTTATCATGATCAACTCATTATCAAAGAAGACCATATCATTGTTTTGACGTATCTGATCAATATCTTTGGAAGAAAACTCCTTGCTTATCTCATCTACCACACCAGAATATACACCTTTCTTAACCTTCAGCAAATCTGCCAAACGTTCACGGAAAACAGATATGGTTTTATAAGAAATCATCTAGCGAACTGTCTTGTAGCCTCCGCAGCGGAATGGAATAAATTCACAAATTCAGAATCATTCTTGAAAGTGATACAATTACGACGTATATCACTATTCAATTCATAAAGAGCAGAATAATTCATTCTCAGACGCTCAACCTCCGGTGCCAAATATTCATTGCCCTTGCAGCTGTCGTACAAATCCTTGACTGTATCAATAAGAATCTTGAACTGAGCTCCAAAAGCAGAATACTCTTCCTCTGAGATAGAACGCCAATCGTCATAAATAAGTTCATACAGCGAATCGATATCACTATTGAGCCTTCTCAATTGTGACAACTTGTAACCATTAGGAA
>JAZQPB010000332.1:0-17379 GCA_045628165.1 Bacteroidales bacterium
GGAGCGCGGTTTTCACGAATCCCGGGCGTATGTCGGTGATGGACACTCCGGCGCCGGTCATCGTGCTCAGCTGTGCCAGTGCCTGCAGGTACGTGTTGTTGAAGGCCTTGGACGCGCTGTATGACGGCGCCGCTCCCAGGCCCATTGTTCCGGCTATGGAGCTGATGGCGGCTATATGTCCTCCGCCGTTCTGCCTGAAATAGTTGAACGCTGTATCTATGCACTTGGCGAAACCTATGCAGTTGGTGTTCAGCACATTGAGTTCCTTTTCCATCTCAAGCTCCACATTATGGCAGCCTATGCCTGATGCATGGAAATATATGTCGGTTTTGCCGTCCTCGTTCAGTATTCTGCCGAGGGTTTCGCAGCATTCGGGGCTTTCGATGTCCAGATAATACGCCTTCACCTTTTCGGATAGCAGGGTGAGCTCCTCGAGAAGCTGCACTCTGCGGGCGCATACTGTTACCTGGTGCCCTTCGAGTATGAAGCGCCTGGCCACCTCGCGGCCGAGTCCCGATGATGCTCCTGTTATTACAACCTTCATGTCAGTTAGCTTTCAAATAGTAAATTTTTCCGTTAGACGATACGTGGAATTCATAGTTGACACCCTCGCGCGGATGCTCTATGTCCGACGACAGGTAGGTGATACTGCCGTATTGGTTTTCCACCTTATTGTTTTTGCCGCTGATTATCAGGTCAAAAATCCGGCCTATCTCAACTTTCAGTACCGAATCTATTATCGATGAGTTGTATACCTGCGGAAAACCATTGCTGTAATAATATTGTGTGAGGTCTATCTCGCTGGCTCCCTCGCCGTATGTTATCAGATTTGGGAACGAGATGTGCCGTCCGTTGATATCCACATCGGTTACATGTATCGAGATCGGCCCGTTGTTATTAATAAAAGGTGTCTCGAAACGTCCCACCGCATTGCCGTCCAGGTCAAAGAGCTTGCCGGCAAGCATCAGCCCCGATCCCTGCTTGGTGTAGAGCTTGAATCTGATGGGAATTGTCTCCTCCTTCAGCAGATGAATCCTTGATGATATTCCGGCCGAATCGTCGTTTCCGCAGGATTTCACCGTCCATATCAAGCCGGCCACGGCCAATACCGCGCCGGCTATTATTATGTATAGTTTTTTCATTTCTTCATGATCTTGAGTCCGCTCAGGAATCCGAGCAGTCTCTTTAGCCAAGTGTATTTAAGTGCCACATAGCAGAACAGTGTGGTAATCCAGATAAAGATAATGTTGAACAGGAATGTGTTAATCTCCAGTCCGCCAATCCTCTTGACCGGTGCGTAGAAGTGTGCGCGTCCGTTGGTGAATCTTGCTATGTGATATGCAGGATCTTTCTGCTGTATCAGCCGGCCAGATTTCGATTCTATTATCTTGTCGAGTTCGTTTTTGTTCAGCAGATACTCCTCAAGCCTCTTGTTGTGGTTGTCCATCTGGAGCTGAACGAGAGCCTCCCTGCTGCCGAGCTTTTCCACGAGGTCGTCGTAGATCTTGTCCTTCATCTTTGTGGCGGCGTACTGGCGGTTTTCGGCGGTGGCCTTTACGTTGCTCAGAAAGTGCGACAGCTCGTCGGCCACAGTGTCGTTGAAGGAGTCCTTGGTAAGCCTGTCGGTCTTGCCGAATGGATTGCCCTCCTTGTCGGTGAGCTCGGCCACCATATTGCGGAGTATCACGAGATCCCTCTCGGTGCGCTCCATGTTTTCGCCGGTCTTGAAGGCGCGCTGTACGCCCTCGAGCCTCTCCTGAGATTAGGCACCAGGAATGTGGCAGTGTAGTTGTTCTGGCTTATCAGGCGGTCCACCTTATAGAAATAGGTGTTGTACTCGTTGTCCTCGAACTGGGCCAGCGCCAATGCCTCAAAAGCCCATCTTGATGTCATGATATCGCCTATCACCGGCACGCACTCGGCATCAGCCACATTCTTGTGGAGCTTGGAGAAATTCACCATAACACCGCCGAACAGAAGCTCGGGTACTATAATAAAAGGTATGGTGATGTAGATATTCACCACGCTGTTGAGCGCCGACGATATGTTGAGACCCAGCAGATTGGCCAGCGCCGATGTGGTGAACAGCACTATCCAGTATTGCCACGTAAGTCCGTGGATCTCGAGTATCAGGTTGCCAGCTAATACAAAAGACAATGTCTGGATAGCTGATATCGCGAAAAGCACCGCAACCTTGGAGTTTATGTAACTGCCCCAGCTCAGATTCAGGAACTGTTCTCGCTGAAGTATCATCTTGTCGCGGATAATCTCCTCGGCGCTCACCGTAAGTCCTATGAAGAGCGAGCAGATTACACAGATGAATATGTAAGCCGGTATGTTCTCGTTGTTGGCAAAAATGTATGCGCCCGGATCGTCGGGCGTTCCGCTGAAATACTTGATGAAGTAAGCCAGTATGCACGCCAGTATGGGAGATTCCAGCAGATTGATGAACATATACTGCTTGTCCACAATCTTGGAGAGCACATTTCTCTGCACGAAAATCTTGAACTGGTTCCACTTGCTGGGAACGCTGAAATGGTTGTCGGGCAGGTCGGTTTTCTTGTCGGGGGCAAACTGCTTGCCTCTTTCCTCCACCTTGGGCGCAATGTTCTCGTTGTACTTGTGGTACCATTCCTTCGGGCTCACCTTGCGGTTGCGCGTCAGCTTGCCGTACTCGTTCACCATCTTTGATTCCAGCACATCGAGAATCTGCTCCGGATTCACGTTTCCGCAGGTAGGGCACTCGCTCTCCTCGGCGGTCACATTGTTGCTGGCGGTCTTGAAATATACAATGGCATCGAGCGGATTGCCGTAATAAGCAGGATATCCGCCGCGGTCCATCACCAGAATCTTGTCGAACATCTTGAAGATATCGCTGCTTGGCTGGTGGATGTTCACAATTACGAGCTTTCCCTTGAAAGTCTGCTCCTTGAGCAGGGTCATCACCATCTCGGAGTCAGCTGATGACAAACCTGAAGTAGGCTCGTCGGCTATCAGCACCGACGGCTCCCTCATCAGCTCGAGAGCAATGTTGAGGCGTTTGCGCTGTCCGCCGGATATAAACTTGTTGAGCGGACCTCCCACCTTGAGGTCGCGTATCTCGCTCAGGTCCATGTCCTGAAGGATCTTGAGCACGGTGGTCTGTATCTGCTGCTCGCTGAAGTTGCTGAAACAGAGCTTGGCATTGAAATACAGATTCTGATATACAGTAAGCTCCTCTATCAGGAGGTCGTCCTGGGGCACATATCCAATTACACCCTTCAGCTTGCCCTTCTGCTCGGCAAAATCGTAGCCGTTTATGGTAATCTTGCCGCCGGCAAGAGGGTAGTTGCCTATAAAGAGGTTCAGCAGGGTGGATTTTCCTACACCGCTGCCTCCCATTATGCCCACGAGGTTTCCCGACTCCTCGTAGAACGAGAATTTCTGGATACCGTTGTCGGAGTTGTTGTAATAGAACTCGATATTCTGGGCGCAGAACTCCAGACGCGACTTCTGCTCGTCGAGGATAAAACGGCCCGAAATGTCGCTAAAATAAATAGGTGTGATCTTGGAGCTCTTGATAACGGCTCCGTTGCCCAGCATGTATGTTCTGCCCGGCACCACGGCAGAGCTGTTAAGGCTCACATTGGCCTCGCCTCTGTACTTGAAAAACAGGAGGTTGACGCTCTTCATGCGGATAATCTCGATGGTTCCCTTCAGGTTTTTCTCCTGGATAAACTTGCACGATGCGAGGTCGCCCTCCGGCGGATTGGCACCTATCACCATAAACTGCGACTTGTCGATTATCTCGTTTTCGGAATAATTGACAAAAGTCCTGAGGTCGGAGTACTCGTCGCTGGAGATATTGAAGGTGTCGGCCACAGTATTTATAAAGTCGAGCTCCTTGTCGTTGGCGTCGCGTCCCACAAATTCCAGCAATCGTATCAGCGCGATTATCTTGTCGTGCTGTTGGAGGGTTTTATTGATTTCGTCGCAGATTTTCAGAATCTTCACCGAATTCAGCGAGTTGCGCTTGCGCTGTTTCGAATCCGAATTCTTGCGCGCAGAATGTAGCTCGTAATACTCGTCGAACAGCTTAAGATATTTATCTACAAGCTGTTGGCTGAGCTGAAGCCTCAGATAAGCTTCCACGATGGTGCGCGATCCGGCCGAGACTTCGGTGTCCTGGTCGAATGTGGCGGCTATCGCGAACATCTGCATCAATGCACTTAATATAGACTCGTTCATAATGTCCTATTCTTGAGGTAAATTTTAGCAACAAATATAGCAAAAAAAATCTAAATAACTGAAAAACTTTTGCAAAAAAAGCGATTAAAAAACCTTAAAATTTGGATTGCTCATCTCCGTCGGCCGTTTTCAGGGCGTATCAGCTGATAAATATTCATTCAGGCCAGCTGATGGGGTTATATTTACACGCTTTCAGCTGATACGCAACTAATACGTGCTAACTATCAGAAAAACACGCTATTAGCTACCTGAACAAAACTGAAAAACTACGAAAAACCGCGCTTGATATTACGTATCAGCTAAGTAAAAATCGTATTTTGATAAAAAATAATGAATAATATTTTTCAGAAACAAAATTTTAGTGTAAATTTGTTTCAGAAAAAAAACATAAAAATATCTATACAAAATGAGCATATTGGTAAATAAGGATTCCAAGGTAATAGTACAGGGATTCACAGGCAGCGAGGGCACATTCCACGCTGGCCAAATGATTGATTACGGCACCAATGTAGTAGGTGGCGTTACCCCAGGCAAGGGCGGAATGGAGCATCTCGGCAAGCCTGTGTTCAATACAGTAAAAGAGGCTGTGGAGAAGACCGGCGCCAATGTAAGCTGCATCTTCGTACCACCCGCATTCGCCGCAGATTCCATCATGGAGGCTGCCGAGTCTGGCATCAAGGTGATTGTATGTATCACCGAGGGCATCCCAACCCAGGATATGGTAAAGGTGAAGGAGTATCTTAAGGACAAGGACTGCCGTCTGATAGGCCCCAACTGTCCTGGTATCCTCACTGTAGACGAGGCTAAGGTTGGCATTATGCCTGGCTTTATCTTCAAGAAAGGCAATGTAGGTATTGTATCCCGCTCTGGCACACTTACTTACGAGGCTGTCGATCAGGTAACAAAGGCTGGTCTTGGCCAGACTACAGCTATCGGTATCGGTGGCGACCCAATTATCGGAACCACAACTCTCGACGCCGTAAAGCTCTTTATGGCAGATCCCGAGACCGAGGGCATCATCATGATAGGCGAGATTGGCGGAAGCATGGAGACCGACGCCGCTTACTGGATCAAGGAGAACGGCACAAAGCCTGTAGTAGGTTTCATAGCCGGTCAGACTGCTCCTAAGGGCCGTAGAATGGGTCACGCAGGCGCCATTATCGGTGGCAAGGCAGATACAGCCGCCGCCAAGATGCAGATTATGAGAGAGTGCGGTATCAGCGTGGCTGAATCTCCAGCAGATCTCGGCAAGCTGATGGCAGAGGCCCTCAAGAAGTAGTTTGCGGATTTTAATGAGTCTGTAGATATATAAATAAGGTCGCCGGAAGAAGAAAAAAATTTCTTCCGGCGGCCTTTTTCAGATTTTTTTGATTACCTTAGCCGCCACAAATCAATTAATAAGGTATATTATGAAAGTATTTACAATAACAGCCGAGGTGGCAGAGTGCGGCAAGGATGAGCTCTGCGACAAGGACCGCCTTCTTGTAGAGTCGGCTGAAAAATTCCTCAGCCATGCCTACGCGCCATATTCCAAGTTCAGCGTATCGGCCGCCGCGCTTCTCGACAACGGCGTGATAGTAAACGGTACCAATCAGGAAAACGCCGCTTCGCCATCGGGACTGTGTGCCGAGCGCACCGCGGTCTTTTACGCCAACTCTATGTATCCCGGATGCAAGGTGGATACCATTGCAATCTCGGCCTTCTTTGAGGGTCAGATAGTTAAGAGTCCGATTACTCCGTGCGGATCGTGCAGACAGGTGCTTCTGGAGACTGAGAACCGTCAGAATGCGCCCGTAAGATTGATTCTGGCCGGCAGAGACAAATGCTTAATTGTCAATAACATAAAGGATATTCTTCCGCTCAATTTCGATAATTCGTTCTTTGAGTAGTTGATTAATTAAAGATGTGTAACTAATTGATAATTAGCTATATATAATTTAATTATAAATACCGTCTGAGCCCGAAAACGGGGCAGGGTAGTGGGAGAGGGGTGCCCTGTGCTTAAAGTAATACTTTAAGTGCGGAAATGTATCCCAGCTAATAAAATAATGCTAAATAATTGAAAATGAATTGTTCTGATAGATATCTTGAAATCAAGAAAAACATACCTGAAAATGTGACTCTGCTGGCCGTAAGCAAGACCTGGCCCAAGGAGGATATCAAGCAGGTGTATGATGCCGGTTGCCGTGATTTTGGCGAGAACAAGGTTCAGGAAATGACCCAGAAATTCGCCGAGCTTCCACAGGATATCCGCTGGCACCAGATAGGTCATTTGCAGACCAACAAGATTAAATACATGATTCCATACGTCTACATGATTCACAGCATCGACAGCCTGAAGCTCCTTGCCGAGGTAAACAAGCAGGCCGCCAAGCATGGGCGTGTGGTTAATTGTCTTCTCCAGATTAAGGTGGCGAGCGAGGAGACAAAGTTCGGTTTCGATGATGACGAGCTCAAGGAGCTGTTGGCCTCCAACTCGTTGGCCGGTTTTCCGAATGTTAGGATTTGCGGACTTATGGGCATGGCCACCAACACCGACAATGAGGACGAGATACGCCGCGAATTTCTTCAGGTGAAAGCTCTATTCGACTATATAAGAGCCAATTACGGCAGTCAGGTGGGAGAGGGGTTCTCCCAGATAAGCATGGGGATGTCGGGCGACTATCCGCTGGCCATAGAGTGCGGAAGTACCATTGTGAGGGTGGGGTCCACCATATTTGGAGAGCGCGACTATAGCAATGGCCATTAGCTGCCATGACACAAAAAAAAACAGAGACACATCCATACGGACGGCCTCTGTTTAATTGTCTATGAGAATATGCAATTGTTTTTCGCTGATATGTGGATTATCGGAGCGGATGTGACTCCATCCACTCGTTGATGTCCTTCTGATTGCCCTCGCGGAGCAAATCAAGGAAGTAGTCGTACTCGCTGCGGTTGCTTACATTTACAACGATATTCATGATTCGGATGGCCTCCTCATGCATGAAAGGAATCGAGACGTTCTTTGCGTTCAAGTAAGCCTTGTAGAGCATATCGGCGCAGCAGGCGTCGATCTTATCCTGAAGATTATCAATCTTTTCGTTGATTCTCTTGCAAGGATTCTTTGCCCTGGCAGTGTTGTAGAGGTTAATCGCAATCTTCCACTGTGTAGAGTCGAGCGAGGCGAGAGTGTCGGCCTGCATCTCCTCGGGGTAGTTAGGAAAATCCTTGGCTACTATGTTCTTGGCAACCACTGGCTCTATTCTGTTGGCCAGAGTGTCGGAAGTATCGAGATTCTGTGTTACGGCGATAATATCGCTATTCTCGGGGGCCTTGTTGTTGGGCATGGCAATCATGATGATTGCGAGTGCTGCGGCGGCAATAGAGATAAGCAAATTCTTCTTGCTGATAATCTTAGACTTAAGGTCAGAGATCATTCTATTGGCCTCCTTTACATGGACACCCTTAGGGAAAATTGTCAAGTACTCGCTGTACTTGTCAATAGTGTTGATATTGCATGCTATCTCCCACATTTTGTTGTCGTTCTCAATTGTTTTAGATTCAGTGTCGGCAATTACGTTGGTTGTTGCAATGGAATAATCAAACTTCTTGCCATTGTTGAACGTATGCTTCATTTTTTTGCCCTTAATGTTGTGAGCAAAAGGCATCTTGTCGGCATTGAGGATACATGACTGCTGAGGCACAGGGAGATTCTTGTATCGGAAGTCGCTGATGATATCGTCCACGATCTCACGGAGAGTAAGCTCAGGACTCGAGATTTCCATTCCGGACTTGATACGGCTGACGAGCGCGCCGGTAAAATATGTAGGCTCGTCGGGCTTGCGGCGGTTGAAGAGGGCGGTAGAGTCCTCGTCGCACGCGGATACGTAGTGTACGCCCTCATAATTCTTCATGAGGGTAGCCTCGGAGGTATCACCCATAGTATTGTGGATACCGCCACTGTGACACGCGTCTACCACGAAAATCTTACGGGCTGCGGCGCTTCGGCTAATCTTGTCAAGAATAGTCTTGGCCTCGATAGCCTCGGAGTCAAGGTAGTTGACGTCCATAGTTGATGTAGCGAAGTAGAGCTTGTAGTTGTCGGGGTTTATGATACCGTGACCGCTATAGTACACAAAAAGGGTATAATCGGAATTCTTGGCGGCCCTGCATGCATCGGTAATCTGATGCTCCACGGCCTTGGAATCCTCGTTGAGCGAGATGAAAAGGTTCTTCTCGCGTACGCCGATATAGCGCTTGTCGAGGAAGATGTTCTTCATCTCCTCGATGTTGGTCTCCACATTCAAGATGTCGGAGTACTTGTTGGTCTGGTATCGGCTTGCACCGATCAAAAGTACTACGTACTTACCAGTTTCAATTGCATTTGTTCTCATAATTCTCAAAAATTTAAAAAGTTGTGTTATAAAGTTGTTTCTAATCAAAAAGTCTTTCAACTCATTGATTAATACTAATATACAAAAAAAATATCAGAATAGCAAGTTTTTGTATCAAAAATACACGCCTAATGTACATTTAAGTTAGATTTTGAGTCCTATATAATCATAAATGATTATATATCAGCTATAATTTTATATTAATTAGTAATGTGCAATGAACTTAATGTATAGTTTGCATATATTTCGGGCCGGTTTTTGTGCGCCATCAGCTGAAATAATCTATATATTAAAAAATGTTAAATTTTATTACAGCTAATGGCAAAATATTCGTGTTTTTCTCTCAAAAGTGTTGATTTTTAGGGTTTTGAGCTGATGATTTTTGTATCAGCTGAATAAAAACCGATATCTTGAAAAGTGCTATTTTTATCACAAAAAGCTGAAATATTTGAATAAAAATTCTTATCTTTGCAAAAATAAGCCCGCAAGGGCATGTTGAAGTAAAACAATTGAAACAATGTCAGAAGAGACAAACGAAAGAATCGTTAAAGTAAACATTGACAAGGAAATGCGAAACGCCTACATCGACTATTCGATGTCGGTGATAGTGTCGCGTGCCTTGCCTGATGTGCGTGACGGCCTGAAGCCAGTGCACAGAAGAGTGCTTTTCGGTATGAACGAAATGGGCGTATTCGCCAACAAGCCAACCAAGAAATCTGCGAGAATCGTGGGTGAGGTAATGGGTAAGTTTCACCCTCACGGCGACAGCTCCGTATATTTTACAATGGTTCGCCTTGCCCAGGACTGGGTAATGAGGTATCCTCTCGTGGATGGCCAGGGTAACTTCGGATCTGTAGACGGCGACCCTCCTGCCGCTATGCGATACACCGAGGCCAGGCTCAAGAAGATAGCTGAGGACACACTCATAGACCTCGACAAGGATGCTGTGGATTTTGTTCCAAACTTCGATGAGTCGCTCAAGGAGCCTGTGGTGCTGCCCACCAGAATCCCTCTCCTGCTCGTAAACGGAGCTTCCGGTATTGCCGTGGGTATGGCCACAAATATGGCTCCACACAATCTGTCGGATTCCATAGATGCCATTATAAGCTATATCGACAATAATGATATCGCCATAGAGGATCTTATCAAGATCATAAAGGCTCCTGATTTCCCGTCGGGCGGTATTATCTATGGCTATCAGGGAGTTAAGGATTCGTACCTTACCGGACGCGGACGCATTGTAATCCGCTCCAAGTATCATATCGAGACTACTTCGTCGGGCAAGCCTCTCATCGTTTTCGATGAGATTCCTTACATGGTAAACAAGGCCGAGGCCATCAGACATATCCATGAGCTGGCCAACGAGAAGAAGATTGAGGATATTGTATACGCCAACGACGAGAGCGACCGCAAGGGTATGCGTGTGGTTGTAACTCTGAAAAACGGTGCTATTCCCAATGTTGTGGTCAACAAGATTTTCAAGCTCACTCAGCTGCAGACCACTTTCAGCGTTAATAATATCGCACTCGTAAAGGGCCGTCCAAAGCTCCTGAATCTCAAGGAGATTATTGAGTGTTTTGTGGACCACCGCCTGGATGTGGTGCTCCGCAGGTCGAAATTCGAGCTTGAGCAGGCTCAGAAGAAGGCTCACATCCTTCAGGGATTGCTAATAGCGCTCGACCACCTCGACGAGGTGATTGCCCTCATCAGGGCGTCGCAGAATCCCGAGGAGGCCCGTACCGGACTTATGAACAGATTTGGCCTGAGCGACGCACAGGCGCGCGCCATCCTCGAGATGAGACTCCAGAAGCTCACCGGACTGGAGCGCGAGAAGATCAAGAACGAGTACGACGAGATAATGAAGTACATCAATTATCTGGAGGAGATAATAGCAAGCCGTGACCGTCAGCTTGAGGTGATAAAGGAAGAGCTCCTGGAGATAAAGCAGAAATACCACGATGAGCGCAAGACTCACATTGAGTATGCCGCAAGCGAGGATTTCAATCCGGAGGACTTCTATGCCGACGAGGATGTGGTAATCACTATCTCGAAACTCGGATACATAAAGAGAACATCGCTCTCTGAGTTTAAGACTCAGAACCGCGGCGGCAAGGGCTCCAAGGGTTCCAATACCAGGGACGAGGACTTTATCTGCCACATGTTTTCAGCTACATGCCACAATACAATGCTGTTCTTTACAAAGAAGGGCAAATGTCTCTGGCTCAAGGTTTACGAGATTCCGGAGGGCAACAAGACTTCCAAGGGTCGTGCCATCCAGAATGTGCTGAACATAGAGAGCGACGATTCGGTAATGGCATACATCAATGTGAAGACACTCACCAAGCCCGAGTATGTAAACAACCATTACATCATAATGTGTACCAAGAACGGTATCATCAAGAAGACTGCTCTCAGCGAGTATTCGCGTCCAAGAACCAACGGCATCAACGCCATCAACATCCGCGAGGGCGATGAGCTCCTGGAGGCCAAGCTCACCGACGGCACCAACGATATCATCATCGGTGTCAAGGGCGGCAAGGCTATCAGATTCAATGAGTCAGACGCACGTCCATTGGGCCGTACAGCTTCGGGTGTTAAGGGTATCACAGTACCTGAGGGCGACGAGGTAATCGGTATGGTTGTTGCTGATGAGAAGAATGAGAACGAGACCATTCTCGTGGTATCGGAGACCGGATACGGCAAGAGATCTCACCTCGACGACTACAGGGTAACAACCCGTGGCGGCAAGGGCGTGAAGACTATCTCGATAACCGAGAAGACCGGCAAGCTGATAGCCATCGACAAGGTGACCGACGAGGACGACCTCATGATTATAAACAAGTCGGGCATTACCATAAGAGTAAAGAGCGAGGTGATTCCTGTATCGTCGCGCGCTACCCAGGGCGTTAAGCTCATAGACCTTGGCACCAAGCGCAAGGCCGATTCGATAGCATCGATAGCCGTAGTGCCCAAGAGCGACGATGAGGACGAGGAGATGGAAGGCGAGGAGAATGTAAATCCTGAGGGCCAGACACTTGAAAACACCGAACAGCAGGCAGGGGAGGAGACCCCTACCGGCGATAACCAGTAAATTATTAATTTAACAAAATAGAAATATGAAAAATCTTATTTTGACTGTAGCCGTTGCCGCATTGGCTACAACATCGGTGATGGGTCAAACCCGTGACCTGAAAAAAGATTTGGACGGCTACAAGAACAAGGTGGCCGCATCCGACAAGGTTATTCAGGATCCCAAGAAGAGTGCTTCTGTAAAGGTTTGGGAGGACCGTGGAGCCCTTCTTCTGGAAGCTTCAAAGGTCAACGCTAAGAATATCTACGCAGGCATGGAGGCCGCCAAGACAGCTACCAATCCATTTGCATGTGCAGAGTACTTTATTGGAGCCCCTACTGAGAAACGTTCGGCAGGAGACGGCATGGAGATTTGGGTATATCCAACCATCGACTTCTATGTAGATGTAGAGAAAAACACGATTCAGTACTGGAAAATCACAGAGCCAGCTACCGAAAACATTCTCGACAAGGCTGCTGAGGCATACCGCAAGGCTTGCGACCTGTATGTTCCCAAAAATGATAAAGATCCTGGATACAAGGCTAAGAAATCTACCCAAGAGGCCATCAAGCCACTTAGAGAGGCTTTCTTCAACAGTGGTATCAACAATTACTATCTGAAGGATTATGAGGCTGCCGCTCACGATTTCGAGGGTGCTCTCGCACTCAGCGAATTCCCAAGATGCGCAAGCGACACCATTATTCTTGATGGTCAGATTGCTTACAACGCAGGTCTCTGTGGTTACCAGTCAGGCAAGAAGGACGACGCAACAATCAACTATTTCGTAAAGGCCGCCGACCTCGACTACCAGCCAGGCAGCTCTTACCACTACATCTATCAGATCTATACAGATCAGAACAAGGAGGATCTTGCATTCAAGACCATCTCTGAGGCTTACAAGAAGTTCCCAAAAGAGGAGCAGATTCTTTATGATGTAATCAACTACTACCTTGGCAAGAAGCAGAACAAGGAGGCAGAGGAATACCTGAACACAGCTATTGCCGATCACCCAGACAACTTGATCCTCTACAATGTAAAGGCCAATATCTTTGTACAGGAGTACACAGCCCTCAAGGACCAGTACGACAAGGATCTCGAGAAGGTTTCACAGCTCAAGAAAGAGGCTTTCCGTCAGAGAAACAATCCACAGGAGAAGGCAAGAGTAGAGGGTGAGCTTGCAAAGGCTCAGGAGGATGCCGACAACACCAAGGCCAAGTACATGGAAAACCAGAAGAAGGCTATCGAGTGTGGCAACGACGCTCTCAAGGTAAAGGCTGACGACTACAACTCACTCTTCATGCTCGCCATGATTGCTTACGACGAGGCCGACCTCATCGCCATCGAGAAGGACAAGATTCCATTCTCAGAGGACAAGGACGGATCTAAGGCAGCAGCCAAGGAAGAGGCAATCAAGCAGTGCTGGAAGAAGTCTTGCGAGTACTTCGAGAAGTCTCACGAGGCAGATCTCACACAGAAGAATCCTCTTGCCAACCTCAAGATTCTCTACTACAAGCTCGGTGATACCGAAAACAACAAGCGCGTAAAAGATATTCTTGATCAGATGGATTAATTCTGAAAAATTCATCTAAACATCAGATTTAGAATAAAATATAAGTGGTACGGAAAACATTTTCCGTACCACTTTTTTTGCAGTCCTTTTGTCTGATAATTAATATTATGTTAAATAAAGATTCAGGAGAATTACCCGGAGGCTGTGGATGGGTGTTTCAGGGCTTTCAAATCAAGGTATCGTGTGTTTTCAGTTTTTGAAAAATTTTGTTCAATTTTTGGAAAAAATAGTCTTATATATGGTGCTATTATTTGATACAATTACCTTGATACCGATTATTCCTTTCAAAATATCCGCATAGTTGATGGTCAATACATTTAAGTATAATATTATGTTAAATAGAAAGAGAGGCGCCCCTATTTTGAACTTTATTATCATTTTCAGGCATTTTTGCATGGATTTTGATAATTTTCGAAATTTTGTCTTTCTTTCATTTTTCGTGCCATTGTTTTTTTTTCAGCTGATACATTTTTTCTACTCTCCTCTCCTACTAATTCGCGAATTGAGAAAATTATATTTCACATTAATTTAACTTTTTTTAGTCGTTTGGAGTCAAAATAATTAGTAATTTAGCTACGTTATATTAGTAAAACAAATTTAAAAACTTACGCAAAATGAAAAAATTGTTATTCAGCCTTATGGCTTTGGCGCTCTGCGCTACTGTGTTGATGTCGTGCAACAAGGATGACGACGACAATACTCCAAGTTTTATTGCCTCGCTTACTTGCAATACCGATAATGGTGCTTTTAATGGTACAGCTATTGCCAAGTCATCGAATGGTCAGAGCGGCGACGCTGAATCTACTGGTTCCAAGATCAATATCCTGAATCTCGTGAAGGGTGATTCCAAGACCACTGTTTACGGTCTGGATACCAAGACTAAGGCTTTCATGTCGGTAACTTTTAAGGGCGGCAAGGGTTCTACAGGTACTTTTACCGGCGGTATCAATGCTACACAGGCTCTTATCGACTACCTTCAGGGTGGTTCTATTCAGGATGCCATCAGCGGTGCTGTTGATTCTTTCATTATCTACAAGGCTTCGTCTTCTACCGAAAATACCGATGCTAAGGGTTTCTGGTTCTCTGTAAACTCTAAAGTCGATATTACACTGAATGCCGGTTTTATCAATGGTACTTTCTCAGCTAAAATGATGAATCAGTCGGGCGACTCGTTCACCATCAGCAACGGCAATATCTCATGTCTGGGATTGTAAGATTTTTTGCCATCAGCTGAAAAAAAATACAAAACGAAAAAAAGGAGAATCAGTAAGTTGCTGATCCTCCTTTTTTTTATGCCTTGGCAAGTGTGAAAATGCTTATCCGGCAGTTGGGCCGGGATTTGCGGAGCTGAATGGCGCAATTTAGGACCGTGGATCCGGTGGTGTATACATCGTCCACTATCAGATAGTGGCTGGTGTCGGATGGGTCGGTGTTGGCGTATGAGAAAATCTTTTGGGAGTTTTCCATTCGCTGAATTTTGTTCATCTTGGTTTGCGATTCGGTGAACTGCGTTTTTATGAGTATGTCGTTTCGTATGGGCTTGCCGTATACTTGCGATATGCCTTCGGATATTTTCTCGGCCTGATTGTATCCTCTGATTTTCAGTTTCTTGGGATGCATGGGCACAGGGATTATGGCGTCGATGTCGATAAACCGGCTGTTTCGTATCAGCTCCTCCCCTGCCATCTGCCCGAGCCTGATGCCAAGCTCGGGATGGCTGAAGTATTTGGTGTTGTGTATCAGCTCCTGGATTATGTTTCCCTTGGTGAAGTTGAGGTAAGAGCATCCGTATTCTATCCTGACGTCCTTGCCCAGGAAGTAGTCGGTTACGATGTTGTGGTCTTCGTGGAAGGAGTTCACTTTGGGAATTCCCATCAGGCAGTCCCAGCAGATGAGTTGCTCGCCGTCGCGCTTGAATGGTTTTCCGCATCCGTAACAGACTCTCGGGCAGAAGATGTCGAGGATGTCGGTGAAGAATGCTTTGATTGATTTCCAGGCTCCCATGGAATTTTTGTTTTACAGATTCTTGTATAATTTGCCGTAATCTACGGTTCCGTCGGGATTCTTGGTGGCTTTCCAGCGTTTGTGGCTCCAGAGCCAAGTCTCTGGCTGATTGCGCATTACCTCTTCAAGTTTTGACATGTATGCCTGTGTGATCTCGCCGGGCTGGGTCTTGGATGGATCCTCGCAGATCATGTAGACGTATTGGCGGTAATAGCCGCGCTTCTCCTTGCGCGATTCCATGTAGATGACTGGTAGATTGAACATTCGGGCGTAGAATTCGATGCCCTGAAGGCATGCTGTGTCCATTCCGAAGAATTTGGCCCAGATAGCTCTCTTGAGTATCGGTGCGTTCTGATCGCCGGCCATCACAAATCCCATTGGCATTTTCTCGCGCATCGAGAATACAAAGCGTGTTTTCTCGATGGGGCAGAAATGTGTGCCTCTGGCTTCACGGCATTTTACAGTGAAGTTGCTGATATACTGGTTTTTGAGTGGCTTGAATATTGCTGCGAATCTGTGCTTGTGTTCCAGGAGAACGGTCTGTGTGGCCCATTCCCAGTTGCCGTGGTGACCAGTGGCTACTATCATGCTCTTGCCCTCGGCGTACAGGCGCTCGGGGATGCTGAGGTCGTCGTATACAATGCGCTCGCGGAGTTTTTCGGGCGGATATGTGTATCCCTTGAGGCTCTCCAGGAAGAGGTCCACCATGTGGGTGTAGTATTTTTTCTTGATTTGGTCGCGCTCCTCCTTGGTTTTTTCGGGGAAACACATTTCGAGGTTCTTGTCCACTACTTTTACTCTGTATCTGAACACCCTGAAAATCAGGAATGCCAATACGTCGGATTCGAAGTAGAGCAACCACCATGGTGTGATTCTGAACAGGAATATTATCAGCCTGTAGAATAGGTAGCCAATGTACTGAAATACTTTCATTGCTGTTGTCGTATTAGTAATTTATTGTTTGTATTCTTTGTATAACTCCTTGATAATGAGATAGAGATCGTAGTCGTTTCGGGAGATTATGAAATCTCTGTCGAGCTTGATGTGCCACATGAATTTTTCGGATTCTTCAATCGACATTCCCGTAATCTCCGAGATTACCTTTGGATTGTATTTTTCGGCGGCCTCGGCATTCAGCGCGTCCTGTCGCTTGAATTCCTCTATTTTCTGCTTGGCTTTCTGTTTCTTGCGGTCGAAATTCATGGAGAATCCTACTCCCCTGGCCGACTGCGAAATCATTTTCAGCTCTTTGACATCTATTAGGTTTTCGCGCCAACGCTCTATACTTTTCATGTATGCCGGGTCGTCCTTTACATCCACACTCTGATAGTCGTACAGAAAAGATTTCCATCTCTCGGCATATACGTTTATGGTCTCGAGCTCATAAGTTTTGGGCACAAGCGTAATGCTGCCAAATTCGATGCTCTCGGTCTCCTCGTCGATGGTGATGTTGCGGAGAGTGAAACCTGTGGCCTCGTATCCAAGGCAGGAGATGCGGATGGTGTCGTTGGCTACCATTAGCATCCTGAAACGTCCTGCGGTATCGCTGATGCACGCCGCCGACTTGTTTACATTAACAACGTGGGCAAACTGTACAGGGCGTCCGTCGGTATTGCGGAGCGAACCCCTTACCTCGTAAACCTTGGTCTGGGAGTATGCCTGGGCGGATATCACTACCGCCAAAAGCATGAAAATCGTTTTTATTAACTTGTTGGACACTTTTCTATCAAATTTTTGGCAAAATTAGAAAAATTGAGATATTACAACAAATAAAAATAACTGTGTTTAACAATAATAAACAAAATATTTATTAAAAAAAATTTAGGAATCTGAAACAGATTATTTACATTTGCGTTTTGAAAACCGAAGTATTATTTTTAATAAAGATTATGAACCAGAATAGAGAATACAAACATATAGAAAGATTCTTGCCACAGCCCAAGGCGCAGGCCGAGATACCGGAGGACGACGAGGAGGATGAGGTTGAGCTGGATGAGAACGGAAACCCCACCGTTCCTGCCGGGTCAGAGACCGCAGGAGAGGCTCCCGCTGAGGCTACGGAGAACGCCATGGAAGACAGTGAGAATAGCAAAGAGTAATATTAACCTAACAAACTAATACACACAGTTATG
>JAZQPB010000333.1:0-6892 GCA_045628165.1 Bacteroidales bacterium
AGACCGCTTGGCCTCCGACTTCGCATCCCATGAGAAACGGTCCTGCGTTACACTGCAGGCGTCGGCGTATCCCCATTTGTAATAATATCCCGGATCTTCGGGCGATTTGGCTCCCAGATTGCAGGTAGCCCACTTTACCGAAAGACCAAGGTCCACATATCCAAATCCCTGTACTGTGCCCGATGAATTGAGTGTGTAGGTACGGTCCACCTCGCCCCTCTTTATTTTGGAGAGTTCGTCGTCGGTGCACGAAGCTAATACCAAGACCACTAATACACAAGCAGTTGCTAAAAGATTTTTCATCTAATATCAAATAAAGGTTATCAGCTAATTTCTATTATCTCGAATGGGATATTGCAAGCGTATCTCAGATCCTCGGCATTCTCCATGCTCGAATCGTCGCCCTCCTCGTAATACCATTTTACAGACACCTCTTTGCCGGAATACTCACCTATTTCCTTGAGCATCAAAAGGATATCAGCTATCTTTCTGAGCGACGACGAGTTGTAGTAATCGAGGCTTACAGTAAGGTTGGTAATAGGATTGGGATCCAGCTTGTAATTGCACAGCCAATCCATTACAGGAGCATAGGCCGTCTCTGTGTCTTCAGGAAGCGACCTTCCCGAAATCAGAAACTTGTTACCCTCCTTGTCCAGCACTATCCTTGGTGTAGTGGCGGTAGCTTCTAAATATAGTTTCTCAATCATTTTATCCAAAATTGCTTTTGCAAAATTAATCAATAAATTTCAAAATGCAAAAATTTTGCCTAATGTTGCAAAATAATTAATAATATTTGTCTGTATCAGCTAAAGGGATGCCGACATCGACAAAAGCCTTGTATCGTCGTCCAGATCGGTGAGATTGTATCCTATACGTATCTTGCTGTCGCGCGCTATGTCTATAAGGCCGAGGCCCGAGAAGATGGTCTCGTCGTCGTGGCCCTCGCGCAGCACCTTTTTATAATAGGCGTCGAGCTCGTCTTTCTGCATGGAGTTAAGTTTCTCGATGTAGTTCACCAGCTTTTGGCTATCAGCTGCCCCTATGCCGTTGGATGCGCTCACTACAAAACATCCGTCCTTTACACCCATGGAGAATAATCCCTCGTGACGGCCACGTGCCGATACCTTGGCGTGCTTGGCTATGTTCTGCAGCATCTCCACGAGTATGTGGTAAACCTTGCGCTGGGTCTTGAGCGATTCGTCGCAGATGTTGTTTTCGGCCATGGAGAGTATAGGATTGATGGCGGCCTGCGTGAAATCGCCCTGCATGGCTATGTATCTGCCGCTCTGCTCCATCATCTGTTTCAGGTATTTGGTGCGCTGGATGGGCAATGCCGGCGATTCGTCTTCGGGATTGTCCTTGAGCCTCAGCTGAAAATAGAAAAACGACCTCTGGCTGTCTATCTCCACAAAATCGAACTCGAGCTTCTCCTTGGTCTTGCGCACCATCTCCATGAATCCGAGACCAGCGCCGCCTTCCTTGGAGAGCTTCTTGTTCTGAAGAGTGGCTATAAAGAGTTTTTTCAGCTCGTCGTGCGAGAGTGTGTTTACGGTATCCAGACGCTCGCGCATCATTTCTATACGGTTGTTTTCCACATAGTTGCCGGTGGTGATGTAATAGCTTCCGTGATACTTGCGCACCACGAAAATCTCTCCCGAGGTTACATCCTCGGCACGGCCCGACAGTCCGTAGCGGAGTATATTCTGAAAACTCTCTATCATGAGAAACGAGAGCTTGTTTTTCTTGCCCTCCGAATCGTCGCTCAGAGTCATGTGGCCCTTAAGTATATCGGTGGCGAATCCAAGTATGGCATTATCGAATTTGCCCAAATACACAAAACTCAAATCGTCGTCGCTTAGCTCCTGATACAGAGTATAGTTGGTAGTATCTGACATATTGAAAAATCTGCTAATTAATATTTTTAATATATTTAACGGCATAAAATTAAAAAAATGATTACTTTTGTGAAAATTAAAAGAAGATTTTTTTTCATAAATCATAATAAATAATGAAAATTTTACTTAGAGCATTATTCATTGCTGCAATATTGATTGGAATAGCCTCGGAGTGCCATGCCACCCACAACAGGGCCGGAGAGATTGTGTATCAGCACATATCAGGCTACAGATACAAGATAATGGTATACACATACTGCTATACTCAGACCGACGCCGACCGTCCCGAGCTGGAGATAGACTGCGGCGACGGCACCGAGAAACTGGTGGTGAAACGAATATCCAAAACCCTGCTCGACGACCTCAATTCCAAGAACTACACCTATCTCTGCAAAAACGTCTACGAGGGAGAGCACACTTTTTCGGGCCCGGGCACATACGTGCTGTACATGGAAGACCCCAACCGAAACGAGGGCGTTATCAACATCCCCAACTCGGTAAACGTGGTGTTCGCCATCAAGACCACGCTGATGATAAACGTGGCCACCGGCGACAACAGCAGCCCCGTGCTTCTGAACGCCCCGATGGACAAGGCCGCGCTCCACAAGACTTTTGTGCACAATCCCGGAGCTTACGACCCCGACGGCGACAGCCTCAGCTACAGGATAGCCACCTGCCTGCAGGAAGACGGCCAGGAGGTGATAGGATATTCGCTGCCTCCCGTATCCGACAGCATCTGGGTGGACCCCGTAACGGGCGACTTTATCTGGGAGAAGCCCGATAAGCTGGGCACCTACAATGTGGCCATGTGGATAGAGGAATGGCGAAACGGAGTAAAGATAGGCCAGGTGCTGCGCGACATACAGGTGGAGGTGATAGACACCGACAACCACACCCCCATCATCGACAATACGAGCCACCACTGCGTGATAGCCGACTCGCTGCTGCAGTTCAGGATTACCGCCTCCGACCCCGACTTCAACAACATTCTCATGTCGGCATCGGGCGGCCCGTTCGCCGTCAATGAGTCGCCGGCCAAGTTTGAGGTCGACAACAACTGGAGCAAGAATCCCGTGGGATTCTTCAAATGGCAGACCGTGAAAAACCACGTACGCAACCAGCCATACGAAATGCTCGTGAAGGTGCTGGACGACGACGAGAAGGTTCCTCTCACCGGATACAATACCATAAAGATACGTGTGGTGGCCCCGGCGCCCATCATCACATTCATAGAGCCGTCCAACAATTCGGCCAAGCTGGAATGGACCAAGGCCGGCAACGAGAAGGCCATCGGATACAAAATCTACCGCAAGGACCGCCCCGACGACTGGGAGCCCGGAGTGTGTCAGACCGGCCTGCCTGCCGAATCGGGATACGAGCTGATAGACATTATCCGCAACGGCGCCGATACATCATACACCGACGACAACCACACCGAGGGACTTCCATCAGGTTTCAGATACTGCTACAGGGTAACAGCCATCTTTGCCGACGGAGCCGAGAGCCTCCCGAGCGATCCCGCTTGCACCACCCTCGCCAGGGGATTCATTGTATTCACCAAGGCATCGGTAACCAACACCGACGAGGCCGACGGAGGCATCGACATAGAATGGACCGAGCCTGAGAACATAGACCCCGAAGTAATACCGCCTCCATACTACTATCTGCTGTACACATCGCGCGGCATACGCGACGGATACTACACCACGCCCAAGGCACTGGAGGGAATACACAACACCAAGGTGGCCGACCGCAAGTTCGACACCAAAAACAAGGGATCGATATACAAGGTGGCATTTGCCAACAAGGAGATCCGCAACGGACAGGAGCACTACAACGACTACGGCGCCGCGTCATACGCATCGTCGGTATTCATCAGGCTGGAATGCGCCGACCGCCGCATCACCATCACCCACGACTGCGACGTGCCATGGAAAAACGACACATACGTAATCTACCGCAAGGACCCGGGGGCGGCCACATTCGATTCGATAGGATACTCCAAAAACGGAACCTACACCGACTACGGACTCACCAACGGACTGGAATACGGCTACAAGATTAAGACCATAGGATACTACTCGGCACCCGGACTGCCCGACCACATAGAAAACCTCTCGCAGGAGGCATACGGAATACCCATCGACACGGTGCCGCCCTGCGTGGTGCTCGATATCAAGAGCGAGTGCAAGGACCTCTACAACCACCTCTCGTGGCATCCCGACACCACCTGCGGACTCGGCATAGCCCAGTACACGATATACTACTCCGAGACGCTGGAAGGCCAGCTCGAGAAGATAGACGAGGTGGGCCCCGAGGTAAACACATACGACCACTACCCCACCCGCGGAATGGCCGGATGCTACTATGTAACAGCGCGCGATTCGGCTGGCAACGAGGGAGTTGTGGATTCGCGCCTGTGTATAGACCAGTGCGACTATTACCGCCTGCCAAACGTATTCACGCCCAACTCCGACGGACAGAACGACCTGTTCCACCCGTATCCATACCAGTTTGTGGACCATGTGGACATGACAATAACCAACAGATGGGGCAGGGTGGTATTCCAGACCAACGACCCCGACCTGAACTGGGACGGCAAAGACCAGAAAAGCGGTTCTCAGCTGCCCGACGGAGTATACTTCTACCACTGCACGGTATACGAGCACAGGCTTACCGGCCCCGAAACCCGCGACATAGAGGGATACATCACAATATTCACCAAAAACACTAACAAGAACTAACCCATGAGGAAACTGCTGACAATAATAATGCTATTAGCTGCCACAAACTCCATGGCACAGATATCAGAGCAGCTGATACGCGACTTACAGCATGCCGAGTATCTGGTGGCCAACAACCGGCAGCCGCTGGCATACGAGTGCATCAACAATATAATAAGGGCTCACAAAACCTGCGCCGAGGCATACTATCTGCGCGCCCTGGCCTACCGCGCCGACGGCAACACCAAATCCGCCATCCGCGACCTCCAGACAGCCACAAAATACAGCCCCAACAGCGCCAGATACCACATGGAAAACACAAGCCTGATGCTTCAGCTCAAGAAATACGGACAGGCATACGCAAGCCTACAGAAGGCCATGCAATGCGACAGCGCCCTCACAACGGAGAGCGACCACAACAAACTTGTATCAGCTGAAACAATGGCCATAAACGGCAACGCAATAGACGCCATACGCATAATAAACACAATAGAGACCACATCGGGACAATATTACCGCATCAAGGGAATAGCCTACACGCAGGCCGGGCTGAACGACGAGGCCATACAGACCCTCGGCACGGCCCTGGACACAGCCCCCGGACTCACCGACTGCTACATCTGGCGCGGAATGGCGCATTACCAGAGCGGAAACTCCGCCAGGGCCCACGCCGACTGGCAGACAGCCATAAAGAAACGCGAATACAGCGCCAGAAAATATATAGAGAAATACCAATAAGAAACCATGGCCGAAAAAAAGGAAAAAAGCTGGTTGCGCAAGACCAAGGCGCTGATACACAAGATAAAGCGCACACGCATCAACCAGAAACTGCTGATATACATAATAATGGTGGCAGTAGCCACAGCCGCATGGACCATCAACAAGGTGGGAAGCACAATCTCCACCGCCGGCACGTGCGAGGTGGAATACTACGGCCTGCCCAAAAACCGCATAATAGTGCCGGGCATCACCACCAGCGAAATCAGGATAAACTTCTCGGCCAGGGGAACCCAGCTGCTGGGCAAGCACGGCAAACTGCCCGTAATAAGAATCGACCTGTCGAAACTCGACATCCGCACATTCCCCGACAGCGACTCCACACTTAAATTCGTAACCAACGACGACATACGCGCGCAGGTGGAGCAGCAGATGCCCACGGGATTCCATTTCGAATCGCTGAGCCCCGACACCATACTCATAGACCTGGGAGCATCGGCCAAAAAGAAAGTGCCCGTGGTGCTGCAGCACAAGATAACATTCGCCAAGCAGTACAGGCTGGCCGGTCAGCCCGACCTCTACCCCGACAGCGTGATAATAAACGGATCGGAGATGATAATGGACACCGTAAACTGCATCTACACCGAGCCTCTCGTGGTAAGCAGCCTGAAGGACAGCATCAGCCGGAGCAGGGTGCAGCTGATAATGCCCAAAGGAATCACCTGTCCGCTAAAACGCGCCGACGTGACAATACACACCGAGAAATTCACCGAAGGATCGGTATCGGTAAACATAAGACAGCTTAACGTGCCCGACAACGTGGCCCTGCGCCTATTCAAGCAGAAGGGCACGATAAAATACCACATCGGCTGGAAAAACTACCAGAAGGTATCTGAGGATATGTTCTCGCTAACCGTGGACTACAACGAGATGTGCGAGATCAACCGCGCCAAATACCTGCCGATACACCTTACACCGCAATACCCCGACGCCCTGGGAATCACCAACATCACCATATCGCCCGACATGGTGGAATGCCTGCCCGAGAGCATCGACACCACATCCACAAACCACATCAAATGACAAAGATAATAGGAATAACCGGAGGCATAGGCAGCGGAAAAACCACAGTATCGCGCATACTGGAAGACGAATGGTGTCCCCTGTTCGTGACCGACATAGAGGCCCGGATAATACAGCTTACCGACCCGAGAGCCATAAGCGGAATGAAGGAACTCTTCGGCCCCGAAATATACCTGCCCGGCGGACAGCTACACAAGGAGCTGCTGGCATCCATAGTATTCAGCCAGAAAGACAAGCTCCAGAGCCTCAACAACCTGATACATCCGCTCGTAAAGGAGAAATTCCTGGAATGGACCAGGCTCTACACATATCTGCCCTGCGTGGCCATAGAGAGCGCCATACTCGTGCAGAGCGGATTCCACACCATGTGCGATATCAACATACTCGTATCAGCTGATAAAGAAACACGCATAGAGCGGGTGATGCGGCGCGACGGCCTCACAAGGGAGCAGGTATTGCAGCGGATAGGCAATC
>JAZQPB010000334.1:0-18349 GCA_045628165.1 Bacteroidales bacterium
TATCCGATGCTGATGGAGGTGGAATACGCCGCCAAAAAAATATTCCAAGCCATCATCAAGCGCAAGCGCAAGAGCGTGTTAGACTGGAAATACAAGATCATTGTGGCGCTGTGGAAGCTGATACCGGACTGGCTCTGGGTAAGGCTGAAAATCGACGCGCATTAATATCTGTGAATATTTTTTTTGAAATTGGAAAATTATTTTTAATTTTGACCCCGTCAATATAGAAATCATTCAACACACTATGCTTGAACCTTTGATAATAGAATCCACTGCGGAAACCCCGTATGTAGAGCTTGATAAAGAAAATGGCGTCTTCAAGTTTGAGGGAAAATCCCTCCCCGAAGATGTCATAAAATTCTATGGCCCTATACAAAACTGGTTTAGCGAATACTGTGCCAATCCGAATACCGAGACCCACATCCACTTCAACCTCGAGTATTTCAACTCATCCACGGCCAGAATCATTGTAAAGATACTGATAGGCGTAGAGCCGCTGATAGCCAACGGAGTATCCAATGTGCACATCTCATGGCATTACCGCGAAAACGACGAGGTGATGCAGGACAGGGGAATGGAGCTGAAAAGCGTCCTAAACATCCCCTTCGACCTCATAGAAGGATAAAACAACAGATTACAATATCACTTACAAAAAGGCCCCGGCGAAAAGGGATTCGCCGTGCCTGACAAAAACAAATCAACAAACATAATTTCATTAATAATGGAATCACAAGACCCTATCTCTATTCAGAATCAGGAGCAGAATCCTGATAATGCGAACACATCTACACCCGCAACCTCTGAATGTGCCTCTCAGCCACAGGAGCTGAGCGCGGCAGACATTATCTTACAGAAACTCCAGGCTATGAAAGAAGAGCCAGCTGATGGCGAAAACGAGACTCCCGCCCAGGAGCCCGAGACCGCAGCCGAGGCCGAGCCAGAGACAGAACCCTCCAACGACGAAATCACCGAGGAGGCAGCTGAAAGCGCAGAGCCTGCAAGCTACTCGGATCTCGACAAGGCCGGCCTGATAGAGGCCATGCAGAGCATCGTGGCCAAGGAAGACGTACTGGAGCACAGAACCGAAATCGACAGCATCAGAGCCGCATTCTACAAGAAACGCAAAGCAGAGCTCGCCGACATCAAGCGCGCCTTTGTGGAGGCCGGAAACGACGAGGCAGAATTCAAGCCAGAGCCCGACGAGTACGAGACCCGCCTTCAGGAGCTCTACGACCTTTTCCGCGACAAGCGCAACAAGCGCAACGAGGAAATCGAGCAGCAGAAAATCGAAAACCTTAAGAAAAAGACCGAAATCGTAACCAAAATCGAGGAACTCATCAACTCTCAGGAAACCCTCAACCAGACTTTCGAGGAGTTCAAGAACCTGCAGAAACAGTGGAGAGAGATTGGACTCGTACCTCAGACCGAGGTTCAGAAACTCTGGGAATCATACAATTACCAGGTAGAGAGATTCTACGATTTCGTAAAGATAAACAAGGAACTCCGCGACCTTGACCTCAAGAAAAACACCGAGCAGAAAATAGCCCTCTGCGAGAAAGCCGAGGAACTCCTCATAGAGAGCAACGTGCTCAAGGCATTCAACGAGCTCCAGAAACTCCACGAGCAGTGGAGAGAGGTGGGTCCTGTGGCCGCTGTTAACAAGGAGGAACTCTGGCTGAGATTCAAGACCGCCACCGACACCATCAACAAGCGCCACCTGGAGTATTACGCAAATATCAAGAAGGAGCAGGAAGCCAACTTCAAGGCAAAGTCTCTTATATGTGAGAAAGTAGAAGAAATTGTATCAGCTGACTACACCTCCCACAAGGAATGGGACGAGAAGTTCAAGGAGATCCTGAAACTCCAGACCATGTGGAAGACCATAGGTTTTGCCCCCAAGAAGCACAACAACGCCGTATACGAGAGATTCCGCAACGCTTGCGACAAGTTCTTCGACAAGAAGCGCGAGTACTACTCTCAGGACAAGGAGCAGGCCGAAAACAACCTCCAGATGAAGGAAGACCTCTGCATACAGGCCGAGGGTCTCAAGGACAGCACCGAGTGGAAGAAGACATCCGAGCTGCTCAAGAATCTCCAGGCCAAGTGGAAGACCATTGGCGCCGTGCCCAAGAAGAAATCCGACGAGATCTGGCAGAGATTCCGCGCAGCCTGCAACACATTCTTCGACAACAAGAACGCTTATTACAAGAACATAGACAAGGAGCGCGACGAGAACCTGAAGCTGAAGGAACAGCTGATAGCCGAGGTGGAGAACTTCCAGTTCAAGGACAGCGACGAGCAGAACATATCAGCTCTCAAGGACCTCCAGAAGCGCTGGGCCGAGATAGGACCCGTGCCAAGCAACAAGAAGGACTCTATCCACGACAAGTTCCGCAAGGCCATCGACTCGCAGTTTGCCAAGATAAACATCGACGAGGCCAAGCGCAACGAGGTGCGTGTAAAGAACCTCATAGACACACTCAAGGGCAATCCCCAGGCTTACGAGAAGCTCCGCGCCGAGAAAGAGAGACTCAAGAACCGTCTCGAGACTCTCCGCCAGCAGCTCACACTTTCTGAAAACAACCTCGGATTCTTTGCTCAGAGCAAGGCGGCCTACAATATGATAGAAGGCTTCAAAAAGAAGATGGAGAAATCCAGAAACGAGGCCGACGCATTGCAGAAGCTTATCTCGATGCTCAACAAGGCCATCAACGAGCTTCCAAAGAAAGGAGAAAAAAAGTAAGAAACAATACAAATCAATAATTGATGGATAAAAACACCTTAATAGGAATCCTGCTGATAATCGCGATTTTCGTAGGCTTTTCGATATACACATCGCCAAGCAAGGAACAGCGCGAAGCCATGATGAGGCAAAGGGATTCCATAGCGTTAGTTAATCAGCAGAGAATGGAAGCCGAGAGGCTCATGCAGATGAGAGAGGATTCCATAGCCAGGCTCCAGGTGGCAGCTGATACATTGGAAAACAGCGACTCGGCCAAGGCTGCCGCCTACGCGTCGATGTTCGGCAAATTTGCCGGATGCGCCAACGGCGAGAGCAAGGACGTGGTTCTCGAGAACGACAAGATAATTGTAACCCTTGCATCCAAGGGCGCAATGATCAAGACCGTACAGATCAAGAACTACAAGACCAACTCGGGCGACTCGCTCTTTGTGGTAAAAGAGAATGCGCAGAACGAGCTGAACCTCAACTTCTTCTCGGGCAACAATGCAATCTCCACCAAGGACCTCTATTTCAGCTACCAGGGCAGTGAGCACATGACGGCGGCTGAAGGCCAGCAGATAAGCGCAGTATTCCGCGCAAATGTGGACAGCGTCTCGTACCTCGAATTTGCATACGTGCTCGGCGACAACTATCTGCTCGATTACAACATCACCCTCCACAAGATGGAGCAGGTGATAAACATGAACAGCAGTTTCATCGACCTTACATGGAATCAGTACCTTCCTGTGCTGGAGGCCGGCCAGATGTGGGAAACCCGCAACTCAGACCTCTGCTACAAGTTTGTGGACGAGGATCCTGAGAGCCTTGGCGGCACAATAGGCGGATGGTTCTCGGGCGGAAGCAACGAGGCAAAGAACGAGAAACTCTCGGCCAGCACCAAGTGGATAGCCTACAAGGGCCAGTTCTTCTCGTCGGTGCTCATCTCCCGCGATGAGTTTGCCAATGCCACCGTATCGATGACACCCCAGCACGGCAATGGCCAGCTCAAGTACATGACTTCCACCATAGCAGTGCCATCCAGCAACACCGAAAACAGGATGACCTTCTATTTCGGCCCCAACAAGTACAAGGTGCTCAGCAATATCGAATTAGACGATGACAATGCTGACGACCTCGAGCTCGGCGACCTCGTTCCACTTGGAGGATGGTTTCTCGGTACTATCAACAGATACCTCATCGTGCCATTCTTCAACTTCCTGGGATCGTTCATCTCAAGCTATGGTCTCATCATCCTGATACTCACCATCACAGTAAAGGGACTCCTCTTCCCTCTTACACTAAAGTCGTACAGGTCGTCGGCTTCGATGAGGGTACTCAAGCCCCAGATCGAGGAGATCAACAAGAAGTATCCCAAGCCGGAGCAGGCCATGGACAAGCAGCGAGCCATCATGGCACTCTATCAGAAGGCTGAGATAAGCCCAATGGGCGGATGCCTTCCAATGCTTCTCCAGATGCCGTTCCTCATCGCGCTCTTCAGATTCTTCCCAGCTTCTATCGAGCTCCGTCAGGAAAGCTTCCTCTGGTCAAGCGACTTGTCGTCTTTCGATTCGATACTGGATCTGCCATTCAGCATCCCATTCTACGGCGACCACGTGAGCCTCTTTGCCCTGCTGATGGCGGGTGCAATGGTGTTCCAGACCAAGATATCATCAAGCCAGATGGATACAGGCCAGCCAATGCCGGGCATGAAATTCATGCTCTACTTTATGCCGGTGATGATGCTCTGCTGGTTCAACGACTACTCGTCGGGACTTACCTACTACTACTTCCTGAGCAACATCATAGCCATTCTCCAGATAATATTCGTAAGGAACAATATCGACGAGAAGGCAATACTTGCCAAGCTCAACAGCAAGATGTCGAAAAACTCAGGCAAGAAAAAATCCGGATTCATGGCCCGTCTTGAGGAGGCACAGCGCCGACAGATGGAAATGATGAAGGAGCAGCAGAAGAAAAAGGGCAAACGATAGTCCCCCCAAAAAAAGACACATATAAAAAACGCTGATTGTCAAGAGCGGCAGTCAGCGTTTTTTAATTAATGCCGCTGTACGTATATAACGTAATTTGCAGCAGGCGGAAAACCACCCAACGAAATAATTTGTAATTTTGTATAACGAATATAATAGGAAAAAATGAAAATAGGTTTCGACAATAACAAGTATCTGAAAATACAATCAGAGCACATCAAGGAGAGAATCGCTAAGTTCGGCGACAAGCTCTATCTCGAATTCGGAGGCAAGCTCTTCGACGACTATCATGCAAGCAGAGTGCTGCCCGGTTTTGAGCCTGACAGCAAGCTGAAGATGCTCATGCAGCTGAAAGACTATGCGGAGATCGTGATTGTGATATCAGCTGTAGACATCGAGAAAAACAAGGTGCGCGGCGATATCGGCATCACCTACGACAAGGACGTGCTCCGCCTGCGCGAGGCTTTCATGGAGCGCGGTCTCAAGGTGGGCAGCGTGGTAATCACCCACTTCAACGGACAGGAGAGCGCCAAACTCTTCCGCACACGTCTGGAGCGTCTCAACATCAGCACATATTATCACTACATGATAGAGGGCTACCCAACCAATGTATCGCTGATATGCAGCGACGAGGGTTTCGGCAAGAACGACTACGTGAAGACCGAGAAGCCTCTCGTGGTGATAACTGCTCCCGGCCCCGGCAGCGGAAAGATGGCCGTATGCCTCAGCCAGCTCTATCAGGAAAACAAGCGCGGCGTAAAGGCCGGATACGCCAAGTTCGAGACCTTCCCTATCTGGAATATTCCTCTCAAGCACCCGGTAAACCTCGCCTACGAGGCCGCCACAGCCGACCTCAACGACGTGAACATGATAGATCCATTCCATCTGGATGCATACGGAGTTACCACTGTAAACTACAACCGCGACATCGAGATATTCCCGGTTCTGAATGCAATTTTTGAGGGTATCTACGGCGAAAACCCTTACAAGTCGCCTACCGACATGGGTGTAAATATGGCCGGAAACTGCATAATGGACGATGCCATCTGCTGCGATGCCTCAAAGCAGGAGATTGTGAGAAGATATTTCACTACCCTTACCCAGCTGGCCGACGGCAAGGCTTCCGACAACGAGATCAACAAGATTCAGCTCCTGATGCGTCAGGCCAAGGTAACGCTGGAGGACCGTCTGGTAATGACTGCCGCACGCAAGCGTTACGAGAGATCTGAATTGCCATCAGCTGCAATAGAGCTGGAGGACGGCACGATAATAACATCGGAGACCTCGGAGCTTCTCGGGCCATCAGCTGCACTGATAATGAACGCTATAAAGCACCTGGCTGGAATAGACCACTCGGTAAAGCTGATACCTGCCGACATGATAACCCCTATACAGCATCTCAAGATGGAATATCTGCACAGCAGAAACCCAAGACTCCATACCGACGAGGTGCTCGTGGCTCTATCGATGCTGTCGCTCACCGACGAGAAATGCAAACTGGCCCTCGAACAGCTTCCTAAGCTGAAAGGATGCCAGGTACACAGCACCGTAATCCTTAGCGAGATCGACCACAAGATTTTCAAGAAACTTGGCGTGGACCTTACCTGCGATGCAGTGAGAAAATAAGAAAATCAATTTCTTCGATTATATAAAATGGCAAACACTAAATTTATCTTCATCACTGGTGGTGTAACATCATCACTCGGCAAGGGAATTCTGGCCGCATCGCTGGCCAAGCTCATTCAGTCGAGGGGATATTCTGTCACCATCCAGAAACTCGACCCATATCTCAACGTGGATCCCGGAACTCTGAACCCCTATGAGCACGGCGAGTGTTTTGTAACCGACGACGGCGCCGAAACCGACCTCGACCTCGGCCATTACGAGCGTTTTCTCAATGTGCCCACATCGCAGGCCAACAATGTTACCACCGGCCGTATTTACCAGTCGGTAATCAACAAGGAGCGCAAGGGCGACTATCTGGGCAAGACTGTGCAGATTGTTCCTCACATTACCGACGAGATTAAACGCTGCATAATGCTTCTCGGCAAGAAAGGCGACTACGATGTGGTAGTAACCGAGATAGGCGGTGTGGTGGGAGATATCGAGTCTTTGCCATTCATAGAGGCTGTACGCCAGCTGAAATGGGAGCTCGGCAACGATGCCCTCTGCATCCACCTTACTCTGGTGCCTTACCTTGCGGCCGCCGGCGAGATCAAGACCAAGCCTACTCAGCACTCTGTAAAACAGCTACTTGAGATAGGTGTCCAGCCTGATATCCTGGTATTGAGAACCGAGCACGAGCTCAATATGTCGGTGCGTCACAAGGTGGCTTTGTTCTGCAATGTGGACAGAAACTCGGTATTCGAATCGCCAGACGCAAAGTCCATCTACGAGATTCCGCTCATTTTCCAGAAGCAGGGCCTCGACGAGGTGGCCATGACAAAGCTCCGTCTGCCTATAAAGAAGGAGCCGGATCTTGAGCTTTGGAGTCAGCAGCTGACACGCCTCTACAACCGTGACCATATCGAGAAAATTGCCGTTGTGGGCAAATACGTGGAGCTTCCTGATGCTTACAAGTCGATAAGCGAGGCGCTTCATCATGCGGCAATGGTAAACAACGTGAAGCTCGATATCGAATGGATACATTCCGAGAAGGTGACCAACGAGAATGTAAGCGACCTTCTCAAGGACAAGAAAGCCGTTCTCGTGGCTCCGGGTTTTGGACACCGAGGCATAGAAGGCAAGCTGATAGCAACAAAATACGCGCGCGAAAACAATATTCCTTTCCTCGGAATATGTCTTGGAATGCAGTGCGCAGTGATAGAGTTTGCCCGCAACGTACTCGGACTGGCCGACGCCAACTCTGCTGAGTTTGACCACGCGACAGCCAATCCCGTAATCGACATCATGGAGCAGCAGAAGTCCATCACCAACATGGGCCACACCATGCGTCTCGGCTCTTATCCATGCAAGATATCCGACAAGGACACCAACATCTTCCGCGCTTACGGCGAGGAGCTGATACACGAGCGTCACCGTCACAGATACGAGTTCAACGACTCTTATCTGAAGGCCATGGAGGAGAAAGGCATGTATGCCGTGGGCAAGAATCCAGATACCGACCTCGTGGAGGCTGTGGAGATCAAGGGTCACAAATGGTTTGTGGGTGTTCAGTTCCACCCCGAATACAAGAGCCGTTTCGAGACTCCTCACCCACTCTTCGTGGCTTTTGTTAAGGCCGCTATAAGTGAGTAATTTATTTGATACACCTAAAATATTAAAGGGAAGCCGGCAAAACCGACTTCCCTTTTTCTATGACAAAAAACCCTTAAAAGAAATTAAAACCTTTCGTAATCTGAATCACCGCTGTCCTTCAGGTTGATGAATGTGCCTTTCTGCTCATCCTTTTTGGGAGCCACGAAAACCGACGATGGCGGAGGTGTGAGACCTGTATCATTGGTGGTTTTCTTCTTTCTTGGCTCGGCTGGCTTGCGTGTGGTGGATGCAGCGGATGCCGGCTTGGCAGTCTTGGCTGTTTTGGCAGCTGATGACGAACTGCGGCGCGATGTGGATGCAGGCTTTTTGGCCTTTTCGCTGGTATTGCTGTCGCTCTTGAAGAACGATGAGTTTACGCTTGATTTTGTCAATGTGGGCGATGTGGATGCGTTCATCACCTTGTCGCTCAGCTTGAAGAATCCTACGCTCTCGCGGAGCTCCTGGCTCTTGGCTGCAAGCTGCTGACTTGTGGCGGCAAGCTCCTCGGCCGATGCGGCGTATTTCTGTGTAATCTCGTTGAGCTGCTGGACTGCGGTGTTTATCTGACCGATTCCGCTGCTCTGCTCGCTTGATGCGGCCGAAATCTCACGCACGAGGTCGGATGTTTTCTCGATATCAGGAATAATGCCCGAGAGCAGACGCTCGGCTTTCTCGCTGATGGCCACGCCTTCCTTCGAAACCTTGTCGATCTCGGCGGCGGCGGTTGCACTGCGCTCGGCCAATTTGCGCACTTCAGCTGCCACAACTGCAAAACCCTTGCCCTGCTCGCCGGCTCTTGCAGCCTCTACGGCGGCGTTGAGCGCCAGGATGTTGGTCTGGAATGCTATATCGTCGATTATGGAAATCTTGGAGGCGATCTCCTTCATGGCGGCCATGCTCTGCTGCGATGCCTCTGAACTCTCGCGGATATTCTTGAGCGCCTTCTGGGCTATAATCTCGGTGGCGCGCGCGTTTTCGGAGTTCTGGTTGATTCCGGCGCTCATCTCCTCGATTGACGACGAAACCTCCTCGGCCGATGAGGCCTGCATACCGGCATTCTCGCTCATCATCTGGGCGGCGCGGGCTATCTCGGCGCTTGTGGTATTTATGCTGTTGGATCCCTCGTTGATGTTGTGGATGATGGTGCGGAGCTTCTCCGACATGGCGTTTACAGAGTTGCCTATCTGACCAAACTCATCGCCCGATTCCACCTGGATCTTGTGGGTGAGGTCGCCGCTGGCTATCTGGTCCACACTGGAAACCGTGGCCTCGGCGCGTATGCCTACATGCTTGCGGATGATGCGGGCGGTAATTACGCATATCAGGAATATCACAACTGCGATTATCACAAAGATGTTGATGATTTTCATGAGGGTTTCGCCCAATCCTGTAACCGACGACATGGATTTTTCGGCGGCCGATTTCACGAGGGCGTCCACATCCTTGTTGGTTTTGCCGAGAAGTACGGCGAGACCGGCGTAGAGCTCGTTGTATGTATTCTGGATAGAATAATAGTTGTTGAACTTCTCCTGGATGGCGTCAAATTTCATCATTGCGTCGGCATACTGATGCTGACAACCTACGCTTGCAGCCCAGCTCTTTACATCCATGTTTTTGGCCCTGAGGCTCTCGATTACCATATCAAGAGAGTTCTTGTCGGTCCAGCGCGCGTTGCAGTTGTCGAACTTGAGGATGATATCGCTTATCTGTGCCATACGGCGCTGATTCTCAAGAGGATTCTTGAGATTGAGCCTTGAGAGGGCGTTGCGGATATCGATGTAGTCTTGAGTAAATTCTTTCTTGAGGTCCTCTGCGTCCTGATAGTTGGCGTCGAGCTGCTGAACAAGAGCGATGAGCTCGTAGCTCTTCTTCTCGAAATCGTCCATTGTGGAGCGGAGGTCCTTGATAACATTGTTGTCGCCGCTGGCATCGAGTTTCTCTATCTCGGCCAGACTTTTCTTCGAGATGTCAAAGAGGGCTATGGCCTTGTTCTTGTTTTCATCGCCGCGCGATGTGAGATACTGGTTCTCGTAATTGACCGCCATGGCGAGATTGAACTTGATGCTCTGCGCAAGCTCGTTCTGAGGGAAAACATTCTTTCCCATAAATTCGAGACTCTTCATAGATTCTTTGGCTATGCCCAGAGTAATGGCGCCGGCCACTACCAGAACTACTAAAATCTCTACGAAGGCTACATTCATTTTGCCGGTAACCTTAAAGTTGCTGGCGAATTTGAAAATACTCATAGTGTATTAATTTTTAAGGGGTTTTCATTTTCCAAAATTAGCAAATACAATGCAAAAACATCATTTTTTTTCAACTTTTTTCAAAAGGATTTCCATCTTTTTGAAAATCGGGACGGTAGTTCTCGTTGCTTGATAGTTGCTGCCGCCATCCGCGCACAAGCCCGAGCTCCTCTGCCCTATTGCATACGGTCTCGTATTCGCCCTCGGTGATGGTACGGCTGAGCTCCGGAATCTCCTTGGCCTTGTATTCCGGGAAATACTGCGCCATCAGCGACAAATGGATTCTGGGCGATATGTCGTAGGCTATGGTCTCAAGCGCCTTTATGGAGTTATCTACGTTGTTGGGCAATACCAGATGTCTGATTATCAGACCTTTTTCAGCAATGCCGTCGTCGCTGAGCTCCAGACGGGAACCCTTCTGATAATACATCTCCTGGATGGCCATGAGCGCCGCATCGGGATAATTGGGTGCGCCGGAATATTTGACTCCGAGGCATTCGTCGGAATACTTGTAGTCGGGCAGATAGATGTCCACATAGCTCTCCATCTCGCGCAGAGTCATGGGATCGTCGTAGGCGTTGGTATTATATATAATAGTGGGATGGTATCCGCGCTTGTGGAGCATGTCGATGATGGTCTTCATCTGGAATAGCTGATGGCTGGGCGATACGAAACCCACCGTATTGATGCCCTGGCAGAGATATTCCGCTATCTTGGTTACAGCCTTCTCGTAACTTGTAATCTCCTGCTTTTCAGGTTTGTTCTGGCTGATGGCGTAATTCTGGCAATACACACAACGGAGGTTGCAGGATGAGAAGAATACATTGACCACGCCATCAGCTCCACCCAAAACCGGCTCCTCGCCCTTGTGGACGCAGATCTCGGCTATGTGGGGACGGCCGTCGATTCCGCAGAATCCCAGCTTGGAAGATGTTCTGTCGGCCCCGCATTTACGGGGACACATTTTGCAATTGTGAATATCCATATTCATCTATTTAGGCATATATCCGAAAAAATGCTCGAAATCGATGTTTTCGGGCAGAAACTTGCGGGCGTCGCCGTGGTATTTCACTATCTCGCGCACAAGCGAGCTGCTCACGCTGTTGTATTCGGGCAGCGAAAGCAGAAACACGGTATCCACACCGGGACGCAACAGCCTGTTGGTCTGCGCGATGGATCTCTCGTACTCGAAATCGGCCGAGCTTCTCAGACCTCGGAGTATGTGGCTTGAATTGTTCTCGATGCAGAAATCCACCGTGAGGTTGCTGTAAGTCTTTACCTCGATGCGATTATCGTCCTGAAACACAGTCTCTATGAGCTCCAGGCGTTTTTCCATGCTCAAGAAACCTTTTTTCTCCATATTGATGCCCACGGCCACAATTATCCTGTCGAAAAACTCCAGGCCCCTGCGTATAAGCGACTCGTGGCCTACCGTGAAGGGGTCGAACGAGCCGGGGAATACTGCTATTTTTTCCATTTGATATTAAACAAAATTTTGGGTAAAAATAAATAAATTATTGTAACTTTGCAACAAATAATTGAAACTAATTATGCTTACTAATCTTACTTTTGCCGATTATATTGTAATCGGACTTTTTTTTGCAGTAATTGTAATAATAGCGCTATCAGCTACCCGAAAAAACAAGGGCGGAGTTGAGGACTATTTCCTGGGCGGCAGAAAGATGCCGTGGTGGCTGCTGGGCGTATCGATGGTGGCTTGTACGTTTTCAGCTGATACCCCAAACCTTGTAACCGGCATGGTGCGCGAGAGCGGAGTGGCCAAAAACTGGGCCTGGTGGTCGTTTCTGATTACGGGCATGGCCACGGTTTTCATATTCGCGAGGCTATGGCGCCGAACGGGAATAGTAACCGACCTCGAATTCTACGAGAAACGGTATTCGGGAAAAGCGGCGAGTTTCCTAAGAGGCTTCAGGTCAATATATTTGGGCTTGTTCTTTAATGTACTCATTATAGGCTCGGTAACACTGGCCGCCATCAAGATAGGATCCATAATATTCGGCCTGAGTCCGCTAATGACAGTGATATTCGGAACTCTGGCGGCGGTGCTTTATACAGCTTTCGGCGGATTCAGGGGCGTGGTGTGGGCCGATTTTTTCCAGTATTTCATAGCCATGCTGGGTGCGGTGGTGGCCGCCATAGCCGCGCTCAATCTCCCCGAGGTGGGCGGTCTGGAGGGCCTCGTGAGCAATCCCGAGATTCAGGACAAGATAGATTTTCTGCCCGATTTCGGCGATCCGTCGGTGTGGGTGCCCATGCTGCTGATACCGGTGGCCGTGCAGTGGTGGAGCGTGTGGTATCCGGGAGCGGAGCCGGGCGGAGGCGGATACATGTGCCAGAAAATGCTGTCAGCCAAAAACGAGCAGCACAGCGTGGCAGCTAATATGTTTTTCAATTTTGCGCATTACGCGTTGAGGCCCTGGCCGTGGATTATCGTGGGACTGGCCTCGCTGATAGTCTTCAAGCCCGACAGCGCCGAGCAGAGGCTGATGGCCGAGCAGGAGCTCAGCAGTCCCGGGATAATCACACATTATAATAATTACCTGAAAAACTACGACCAGGAGGTTTTGCCAGCTGATATCAGGGAAAAGGTACTTGACCTCCATTTTCAGAAAGAAGGACTCAGCTCGCTGCACAAGGCTTTTCCCGAGGCACACGCGCAGTATCTGAAAAACGACGCCGCCTACCCCATCATGGTCACCAAGACCGGCGCGGGATGGTTTGGCCTGATAATAGCCTCGCTGATAGCGGCTTATATGTCCACGATAGGAACCCACCTCAACTGGGGCGCGTCGTATCTTGTAAACGATTTCTACAAGAGGTTTGTGAAGCCTGATGCATCGGACCATCAGCTGAAACGCGCCGCCATTATCTGCACCATAGTACTGGCTGTGCTGGGCGGACTGGTGGCACTCACGGTGATGGACAACGCAACGCAGGCGTTCGACATTCTGCTGCTGAGCGGTGCTGGCACCGGCGCGGTGTATCTGCTGAGATGGTTCTGGTGGAGGATAAACGCCGCCACCGAGATTTCGGCCATGGTTTCGGCTTTTGTGATGTCCATAATAATGGTGTTTGCGGTGCCAGAGGGCTGTCTCGCAAACTCTGTGCTCGACCACAGCACAATGCGTCTGCTGATAACGGTAACAGTTGTTACAATAATCTGGCTGATAACGGTGTACATCACACAGCCCGAAGACAAGGAAACACTCAGGAGTTTCTACGCGCTCACCAAGCCGGGAGGTCCGGGCTGGAAGAAGGTATTAGCTGATGGCGAAAAAGATGGCATAAACCTCGACGAGGCCCAGGCCAAGTGGGATATGCCACTTCAGCTGCTGTGCGTTTTTATAGGCATAATCACGATATACGCATGCCTCTTTGCCGGAGGGTTCTTCGTGATGCTCAAGCCATTAGCTGGAACAATACTCTCGGCTGTGGCTCTGGCCGGGGCAGTGGCTATGTGGAAAATAAGCAGGAAAATAAAACTAAGATAATTAAGAATATGAAAAGACAAATTTTATTCGCATTGCCGCTTGTAATGCTGGCATCATGCAATGGCGGAGGCAATTCGCAACAAGCCAACAATCAGGCATCTGACTCTCTGGTGGCAGAAGTTCAGGAAGAGGAACTCGGCGACATGGAGCCCGAAGGCTGTGAACCCGACGACAGTTTTTATCTGGATCTGACTGTGGATACTGCAAAGATGGAGCTCGAACTCTTTATGGACTACCCTGGCGACTCGGGCTCCGAGACCAAGAAATACAACGATATTCCGTTCGTCTTCACGGATTTTGAGGCCGAGGGTTTCAACCGCGAAGGCAAACCAGTAAAGCTGATATCCAACATAGCGCTTGGCTACAAGGTGGATTGGGAGGTGCCCGACGAATATGACGAGGAAATGGAAAGCGAGAATCCCCTCTACCCCAATGGTTTGATAAAGAGATACTTTGAGGAAATGCCTGAGATTCCCGACTGGTTCGAGATCGACATCTGGAGCCTGAAGATTACCAAATCGATAGAGATTACCGACGTATATGACAAGGTGAAGAGGGTGTCGGACAACGAATATGAATACACCTGCGAGTGGGACAACAAGGTGCAGTACAGGAAAAAAATCCGCATCGACAAATCCGACGAAAATCTTGATTATGAGATGATTTCGGCGGAATATGACGAGGGAACAGCCTTTGAGGAGAGCCCATCTCTATACTATTATTCGGGCGAAATCTCAAGCATGTACATAGAATTATGCCCAATGAGCAAGCTGGCAAGATGGGTATTCGCCGAATGTCCCAATTATTACGAAAGCAACAAAAAGAAGAGCAAGCGTTCGCTCGGCTTCGCTGATGTATTCATGGAATCCGGCTACGAATTTCAGTGCGGTGCCCACGGAATGGGCGGCTTCACAACTGATAATATCACGAAAAACGGCGACACTCTCAAAGTTTTTGATGTGATAAAGAAGGAGCTTGAGGAGGAACTTGTGGAAAAACTCTTCGGCATCTATGGCGAGGAATATCAAATAAGCGAACCCGATGCGATGCAGTTGTCATGTTTTTATCTAACACCCGACAATGTAACCCTCTATTGGAGCCATTACGAGATTGCACCATACTCATCAGGCAATTGCGAGATGGAACTTCCATACAAGGAATACGAGAAGTATCTGACCAAGGATTTCAAGTCGCTGCTAAAAGAAGCAGGTAAGTTGTAATATAAAAACGTGGATTCCCCGGAATTGATTTCCGCAGAATCCACGTTTTTGTTTATATTAAATATTCTCAATCTCGTCGGCGGTGAGGCCGGTGAGTTCTGCGATATCTTCTATTGGATAATTCTTGGCCTTCATCTTGCGGGCCATATCAAGTTTTTCGGCTTGAGCCTTGGCACGCTCTTCGGCACGACCTTCCTCTCGGCTCTGAGCCAATGCCGAACGCTCGGTGGAGATATCGAGCCAATATTTGTTGTAGGCCTCCAACTCCTCGGGCGAATAGGCCGCTGTCTCAACAATTTCGAGAGCCTCGGCGGTTTCGGGTGAATTAAGGAGTTCGGGATCCACATCCACGGTGTCGTCGTCGATCTCGGTCAGGAATTTCAGCCAAAGATTCGCCATCTTGTCAACGGCCTTGTTGTCGAATTTGATGCCGAGTGACTTGTATTTCTGCAACTCCACAAATATCAGCGAGATATCCTTATGAACATCTTTCGCGTTTTTCTGATTTGTCAGGTAATACTCGTGGATATAATCGTTGGCATTCTCCTTGGAACATTCAATCTCAGACTCATTGACAAGGCTAAGGGCATACACGTCCTTCAACTTATCGAACGACTGTCCCTTTTTCAACTGATTGCTGTAAGTGAGAACAGCATTGTAAAGTGTACGAGAGAAGAATGCCGTAGTCCAGTAATTCTGCATTTCAACCACAAAGGTACGGCCGTAGTTGTCGGTACATTTCACGTCAACTATGGAATACTTCTTATCGATTGTGCCGTGATGATTCTCTCCGCTGAGATACTCAACAGACTCAATCCTCATACCCTCAGGCAAAGGCAAAAGGGAATTCAGGAGACTTATCACAAGGTGCTTGTGCTCTCCGAATACCTTCTTGAAGGTAAGGTCCGCTTTGGGGTTCAGATACTTGGACATTTTTGATTTTCGATTTTTGATTGTTGATTTTCTGAGGCAAAGATAAGGATTTTTTTTCGAAAATACAAAACAAAAAAACCGTGAATTCCACGGAATTGATTTCCGCAGAATTCACGGTTTAATTATTGTGTATTCTTTTATTGATTAGAGTGCCAGACGGAAGCCTGTGTTGATTTTGCTGTTCCATCCACCCAGTTCTCCTCCTCTATACGAAACACGACATTGCCAATCGAAATCAGCATAACCGCCTCCTCGAATAATGCGACCTTCGCTATAATACGGAGTACCATAATTATACCAATTATCCTGACACCACTCACGTACATTACCTGTCATATCAAAAAGACCAAGCTCATTGGCTTTCTTGGTGCCCACCTCGTGAGTGCTTGTACCCCCAAACCAGGCAACTTCGGCAACAGTAGCACTACCGCTGTAAACAAAGCCCTGGCTCTTGTTGCCTCCACGGGCGGCAAACTCCCATTCATCCTCCGCAGGCAAACGGAAATCCATACCAGTCATCGTATTGAGAGCAGGAAGAAATCTACCTACAATTTCATCCCAAGAAACATTCTCAACAGGCAAGTTATCAGCCGTGGAATTGTTGGATGGGTTATTGTCGGTTCCCATAACAGCCTTCCATAATTCCTGAGTCACCTCAAATCTGCCGATAGAATACGATGAAAGAGTTACCGAATGAACTGGTCTTTCATCATCAAAAAAAGCATTGGCATCATAATTTGGCTGATCGGGTTCGGTATTCTGAGCACCCATCAAGAAAGTTCCACCCTGCACATAAGCCATCTTGAAAGAAACTTCATCATTAACCTTGATATCAGCATAGCAATAGCCATTGGCATCAGTATTGAAAACTATTGGCTTGGTAAGTGTTACGATCTTCTTTCTTGCAAAGGTCTTTGGCTCGGCGAGTCGCTTGTACAATACAGAGATTACCTTATCATCACCGTCATATAGGGTAATGGTGATACCCTTGGTAAACTGACTGCCGGCAATGAGAGATGCGTAGTAGGTACCGGCAGGAATGTCGGTTGCGCCATCGCCTGCTGGAAGCAACGTTACATTGGAAGTTGCGTCGTCGGCCGCTGATATCGCCATATCAGATACCGACACAGTGAAACCTCCGCATATCTTGTCGGCGGCATACACAGGAGCAACCACAATCTTGGCGCAAGATTTCTCGGTAGTGAACTTCAGGAACGAGCAAGCCTGCTTGAACTCGAACACACGCTCAGCATTGGTGGCGGTTCCAACCATAATGTGGGCCTCGGGATCGAATGGCTGTGCCAAACCTACCTTCTGCACTGATGGAATAACGGCAGAAACAGCATCGTCTGATATTGCTGATGCGGCCGAGAATGGATAAACGGCTGTGTAGTTGTCGGCCTCCACTATTGTACCTGAGAAATTGCCGTCGGCACCATAAACAAGCTGATCGGAAGTACCGTTTACTGCAAGGGCATCATTCTCTACGAATACAGTTGGATGATTGCTGTCGTCGAGGGCGGTCTTTGATAGATAGGCCTCTTCCTCGGTCTTGTAGCCAAAAGTCACATACTTTTTGGCCACGGCCTCAATATCGGCTGTCTGTGTTGTGTTCTCGGCAACGGGAGCACTCACACTATCGAGTTCCTCTGTGCCGCAAGCGCTAAATGCAAGCGCCATTAGGGTAAATCCCCAAATGAAATTTTTCTTCATTTTTGTGATTTAATTTTCAAAATTGTTAGATTTCAAATAGTCAGAATATAGACATTAAGCAGATTGATATGAAATTACATAGAATCATCATCCCAATCCTCCACTCCCGAGCCGAAGCCCGAAGTGCAGATAATGTCAGTCTGCTCCACTGCTATGATCTCCATCTCGGCAGATACATAGATTTGTTTCTGTTCTTTGTCGATTTGCATTTGTGAAAATGTTTAAGAATTATTATTAAGTTAACTATAATCAAACAAAAAAAAGCGCTGTGCACATTCCCATACGAATACAGGAACGCACACAGCGCTTTTTATACGTTGTGGTTAATAAGATATTATCTATTGCTTGCTTGCTTGCTTGCTTGCTTGCTTGCTTGCTTGCTTGCTTGCTTGCTTGCTAACATTATTTCGTTGATTTCCAAATTATTAAGCATAATTTTTGTTAAATATTAGCAATCTCGTCGGCGGTGAGGCCGGTGAGTTCTGCGATATCTTCTATTGGATAATTCTTGGCCTTCATCTTGCGGGCCATATCAAGTTTTTCGGCTTGAGCCTTGGCTCGTTCTTTTGCCTCGCCCTCCGCCACTCCTTCTGCACGGCTCTGAGCCAATGCAGACCGCTCGGTGGAGATATCGAGCCAATACATAAACTCAGCCTCTGTCTTACAATCATTGTAATTAAGATACTCGTTCATAGTTCTGCATTTTACAAAATTACTTCCTCAAACAGGCTCATTTCTGAACTTACCGCGCACGGCG
>JAZQPB010000335.1:0-3418 GCA_045628165.1 Bacteroidales bacterium
TGCGGGACCACTGCTAACTGCACAGAAAGCACGTCCCGTTAGGGACAAAGAGATTTTTGTTAAATTTTTGCCCAGGATTTCGGGCGATATTTTAAAATGATTTTAATAAAATTTTGAGCGAAGCGACGTTTTTCTCTTTTCATCGAACTGACCATAATTATTTCTCGCTGTCAGGCGTAATGTCGTCGTAAGAGAGCGCAATCACCATCTGGCGCACTTTGGCGGCGGCCTCCTCCGGCTTCAGGTCTATGTAGTCCTCCACAGGCACAGGCTGTCCGTATTTTACCACCACCCTGCACGGATGGATAAAGAAGCCCTTGGGAGCCAGCTCGTAGAGTCCCGATGTGCCGCACGGCAGAATGGGAACCTTAACGCTCTGAGCCATCCAGAAAGGTATCTTCTTGAATTCCTGAATCTTGCCGTCGTCGCTGCGGTGTCCCTCGGGAAATACCAGCAGAGAGGCGCCCTTCTGCTTCATGTTTTCAGCCGCCTGCTCAAAAGTACGGAGCGATGCCTTGATATTCTTGCGGTTGATGGGCAGAGTGCCGTATTTGCGGATAAAGAAGCCGTAGATCGGCCAGCTGAAATGGCTCTCGGCCTCGATGCCGAATGTATAGTTGGGCAGACACGAGCAGATAATGGGAATATCCCAGAATGTGACGTGGTTGGGCATAATGATGTACGACTTCTTGAAATCGAATCCCTCGGGATACTCGGTCTTCACCCTCACAAAGAGGAAGAAAAACATCACCTTGAGCATGTGCTTAACGGTCCACCAGATTACCTTGGGCGGGCAGATAAACAGCAGAATGGTATTTATCACCAAAATCACAAAGGCAAATGCGAACATCACGGTCCACATATAGAGCGAGACAATGGCCAGGCCTATTTTCTTGAAAAAATTGAGTATCATTTCCATTAAAAAAAAGTTTTGTTTCTAAGCCGCAAAGTTACCACAAAAAAAGCTGTTTATGAAAAAAAACTTGCCAAAGATTTCGAAATTTTCATTTTTTAATAGTAATTTTGTTCTTGCTATCAGCTGGCATATATATCATATCAGCTGATGGCAAAAAAAACGTAATACTCTAATAATCAAAGATGAGAAAACTCCGCAATATACTATCGTCGATTTCGTGGACATCGATACTGAGAGTGTCGCTGTATGTAATAGCCTGTCTGATAGTGCTGTATGCCATACCCAAGGAAGGCAAGTTCAAGTATGAGTATCAGAAGGGCAGCCCGTGGAAACACGACACATACTATGCCCCGTTCGAGTTTTCGATATACAAGACCGAGGCCGAGATAGAGAAGGAGCGCGAGACCGTGAGAAACGGCCGCAAGCTGTATTTCTGGAAAGACGACACCATACAGCAGCAGATGCTCAGGAAATTCCAGATAGATTTCGACACGCTGGCACGCGAGATTGCCGGAGCCGGATACAGCAGCAAGGACACATCGATCTACAAGGCCATGCGCTACACCATAGGCGACCGCCTGAGCAATATCTACAAGAGGGGAATCGTGCTGAACGAGGCCATAATAAAGGACGAGAATTTTGTGTACGTGCAGTCGAAGGACATCACCATACAGGAGATGATAGGCGAGATAATGACGCCGAAAACCGCGCTCACCGAGATAAGGAACGAGATACAGCCGTTTGTGAAGAGCCACCGCGAGGATATCCCCGAGGACGAGGCCAACGCCATCTGGGAGATAGCCGAAAAGCTGATACCGAGCCGATGGATAGTGCCCAACCTCAATTACGACGACGAGATGACCCACAAGGTACTGGCCGACAATCTGGAATCGATATCCACAACCCGCGGCCTGATAACCGAAAAACAGAGGATCATTTCAAAAAACGAGATGGTGGACGAGGAGCAGTTTCTGATACTGGAATCGCTGCGCCGCGACTACGAGCAGAGCAATGTGGCCGGATACAGCTACATATTCCTCGGCCAGAGCATCATATACATAATGCTCTTTGTGCTTATATTCCTGTTTTTCAAGACTTTCAGAAAAGAGATTTTTTACCAGACCAAATATTCGGCGCTCATACTGTTCCTTATAACATTCAGCATCGTAACGACGAGCGTGGTTATCAAGCACAATCTGCTGAGTATCTGGCTGATACCGTTTTTGCTATTAGCTATCATCATCAAGACATTCTTCGATACCAGAACGGGAATGTTTCTCCACATAGTAACCTGCGTGGCCGTAAGCTTCCTTACCCCCAACCTCTTCGAGTATTTCACCATGCAGTTTATCCCCGGATATTTTCTGCTGATGAGCTACGAGAAACTCAACCACCGCAGCCAGGTGTTCATGACATCGCTCATCTGTTTTGCGCTATACGCCATCATCTACATAAGTTTTGAGCTGATGTATACCGGCATACCGCGCGAGATCAACTGGACCAACCTCATATACCTGGGCATCAACTGCATAATGCTGCTGATAGCATATCCGCTGATATACTTTTTCGAGAAGATTTTCGGCCTGCTGAGCGACGTTACGCTCCTGGAGCTGGCCGACAGCAACCGTCCTCTGCTGCGCCGTCTGGCCGAGGAGACTCCGGGCACATTCCAGCACTGCATGCAGGTGGCCAACCTCGCCGAGGCCGCTATCTACAAGATAGGCGGCAACACCCACCTGACCCGCGCCGGCGCCCTCTACCACGACATCGGCAAACTGGCCGCGCCGATGTATTTCACCGAGAACCAGGTAACGGGAATCAATCCGCACGACCAGCTGGATTACCTGAAATCGGCCGAGATTATCAAAAACCACGTTACCAAGGGTGTGCAGATAGCCAAGGAATACAATCTGCCTATCCAGATTATAGATTTCATAAAGACTCACCACGGCACATCGAAGACGGGATATTTCTACATAATGTACAAGAAACAGCATCCCGACGAGGACTGCGAGGCGCTGTTCACCTATCCCGGTCCGCGCCCGATAAACAAGGAGATGGCCGTGGTGATGATGGCCGACTCGATAGAGGCCGCATCGCGCAGCCTGAAGAAATACGATACCGAGACCATCTCCACCCTGGTGGAAAACATCGTAAACGGCCAGATCAGCAACAAGCAGTTCGATGTAACCAACCTGACTTTCAAGGATATAGATACGGTAAAAGAACTCTTCAAGGAGAAGCTGAAGAATATCTATCACGCAAGGATAGAGTATCCGAAATAGGAAGGGGAACTCACAGACATCGCCCGTGGTGGGCATTATAAATCCACCACAGGCGATGCCAGTGGTTACCACCGTGCAGCCCGCAAGGGGCTCGCTGATATATGAAACACAGATATACGCGCCCCGCAGTAGTAGCGGTGGCCCTTGGGCCACTACACGGGTAACCACAGGCATCGCCCGTGGTGCATCGCCCGCGGGCATCGCATGTGGTACATCA
>JAZQPB010000336.1:0-35961 GCA_045628165.1 Bacteroidales bacterium
CCTCACACCACCATAAAACCTATGCAGCGTCGGGCCCGTGTGCCCGACTTTCCAATTTAAAATACAGCAAAAAAATCCAATTTTGAAAATCAAAGAATAATTCATAACTTGGCACCATTTAAAAACACAAATAAACTATGCCAAAATTAAAGTCAGAAAGAGAATACGAAGTGGTTATGGAAAGGATTGAGGAACTCAACCCGTTAATAACCGACGAAATGAGCCCCGACGACAAACTTATGATTGAATTTTCAATCTTAGTAGATCTTGCAGAGGAATATGAGGACGAGCATTATCCAATAAAATAAAAAAAATAAAAACGGACAAATGTCCCGAAAATAGGTTGGAAAAACGGACAAAATAATATATCTTTGCAACATTAACCAGAAACGCAATTGATATGTCGAAAATAAGCATAGCAAATCCATTATACGATACAGTCTTCAAGTTCCTTATGGAGGACCAGAGAGTTGCCCAGATTCTCATTGGCGCCCTCATCGGGAAAAAGGTGAAATCGCTTACTCAGACCGCTAACGAGATTGTAAGAATCAGCCAGGATGCACTAAAGCTCCTGAGAATAGATTTCGCGGCTGAGGTGGAGGTAGCCAAAGACAAATACGAAGTCATTACAATCGAGGTACAGAAGGTGCACCTCGAGAGCGAGATCGTGCGTTTCCGCAAATATCTGGCAGATCAATATGCAGGCAAGGCCAACAAGGTTACAATAGAGACCATCAAAGACAAGGATGGCAACGAAATATCACAACCTGTTGAAAAGGCAATGCCTATCACCACCATATACATTCTCGGACACTCTACAATCGACAAAACCCATCCCGTAATCTACAACGAGCCAAAGTATGTGGACGCCGCGAACAACGTGATTGAGGGAATAGCAGACTGTGAGTTCCTGTCGAACCTTACCCACAAGATAATTGTTGTACAAGTGCCTTCGCTCAATCAAAAGCCGAAAACAAAGGTTGAGAAATTCCTGAGGATTTTCAACCAGCAATACAAGGCAGGCAACGACAACCAAATCCTGAACATAGATAATCAGGCTGACGACAATCCCAAGGGATATCAGGAAATATTGAACCGTCTGGTATTGGCGGCGGCATCAGAGGAAATCCGCAAGGAGATGCGCAACGAGGACGACGCCATCCGTGAAATCGAGGCCCAATGGTTCAAGATTCAAAAACTGGAGGGAATCAACAAGCGTCAGGAAGATAAGATAGAGCTTCAGAAACAGGAAATCGTCCAGAAAGATAAAGCCATTGAACTTCAGAAACAAGAACTGGAACAGAAAAACAAAGAATTTGCAAACATTCTTTCTTCTATGGGACTTTCCATCAAGCAGATTGCTGAAAAACTTAATATCAGCGAGAATGCCGCAAAGGAATTATTAAAATAAAAAAAATCACCAAAAACGAGGGCGTTTTTGGTGATTTTTTATCTCATAAGTGCAAATTTACTCACACACCACCTTCATCAACTCGGCCTTCAAACTTGCCAAATCTGTAACAACGGGGAACTGTGGGAAGTCGGCCTTCACGTTGTCGGGTGGACAGAAGAGGATACCCTTGTCGGCCTCGGCGATCATTGTGCAGTCGTTGTAACTGTCACCGAACGCGGCCACCTTGTAGTTCAGCGACTTGAAAGCCTGAACGGTCTTTCTCTTTGGGTCGGCCTGACGGAGGCAGTAATTGGTGATACGGCCTGTGGAGTCGGTCTCGAGATTGTGACAAAGCAGGAAAGGATTCTCCAACTTGTTCATCAGAGGCTGTGCAAACTCCACGAAAGTATCGCTCACTATGGCGAAACGTGTCACCTTGCGGATATCGCGGATAAACTCCAACGCACCCGGCAACGGGTCGAGAGTGTTGATAACTTCCTGAATATCTTGAAGTTTCAGATTGTGCTTATCGAGAATGTCCAATCGGTATTTCATCAACTGGTCATAATCCTTTATCTCTCTTGTAGTGAGTTTAAGTTCCTCAATACCTGTCTTTTTGGCTACATTTACCCAAATCTCAGGCACAAAAACGCCTTCGAGGTCGGCACATACAATCCACATAATTTTTATTCGATTTAATAGTTAATATTCTGTCGCAAAGATAAGAAAAATAATTAACAAATAACAATTAATAATTAACAATTCCACCGCAATTCAGGTGGCCCTTGTGGCCACTACGATGGTAACCGCTGGCATCGCCTGCGGATTGCGAGTCTGTAGGGATTCTCACCGCATCAATTCCGCCTCAGCCTTCAACCTCTCGCGCTCCGATTCGAGATGAGTCGCAAAAAACTCGTAATACATATCGCACTCGCTTATGAACTCTATCAGCGAGATCTCACCCTCGTGCAGAGCCTTGTAAACTATCTGAATATCACCGAATTTGTCGAGCGATTCGTGATAATAGTCGCAAAGATTTTTCAGACTTTTGCAACGCTCAAAGAGCACACGTTTCTGCGAGTAACGGTCATTTTTGGCAGAAAGTTCCTGAGTCTTCGCCATCTCGATTTCAATCTTCTTTTTGCCCACATTTCTGCGGTTGCTCCAAATCGGCATCGAGAACTGGGTGGCCACACCGCGGAATTTCTCCACGTCGGTCACCTCCTGCATATAACCCACCGAAATCTCTGGTATCCAATCCATTCGGGCGGATTTTAGGTCAAGTGTAGCTGACTCTATGCTTGCTGATGCGCCCACCAACGGACGCGCGTTTTCATATTCCTGATACCACGCCTCAAAATCGTCTATCAATGTAGCTGACCCTAAGTCTGATACTTCCCAATTATAAATATCCACGGGAACTGATACTCCGCCATTCAAGCGCATAACCTCCTGAGCAAGAGTCACTAAGTCGGTCTCGCATCTTTGTTGGAGACCGCCGACGGTTGCAAGATACATTTCGGCCTTGTGATATTCCATCACCGACGCCTCGCCAAGATCGAGACGGCGTTTCTCGGCCTCCACGAGTTTGCGTGAAAGTTCGGTGCGCTCGGCGTATTTCTTCAATAGAGTGTTGGCTATCACAAAGTCAATCAAGACATTACGGGCTTCAAGTTCGAAATCCCTGACGGCCTCGTCGTATTCGTAGGCTGATATCTTGTTCTTGGAGTTCACCATCTTGAACTTCAAACCGCTGATATCCTGAGCCTTAAACGACTGCATCACCGAAAAATCGCGACGGTTTCCCGATTCCTCGTCACCAAAAAGGTAGTTGAATTCCACCTCAGGATTTTCAAGAAACAAGATATCACGGTTTTCAAGCGCCTGATACGCAGAGTTTTGAAAAGCCACCTTTATCAAAAGACTGTTCTTCTTCAAAGTGTCCAACACAGCCTCCACACGATTGTTCTGCGCATCAGCCACCATAGAAATCAACAAAAATATAAACAAAAAAAACTTCTTCATTGTATTATACATTAATATGTTATACGAAATTTAGAGACGTCGCTTCGCTCAAAATCCAACAAAAATCTTTTTAAAATCAATATCTTAGTTTAGTGCCCGAAATCTCGGGCGAAAATCGGGCAAAAATTTTTCGGTCCCTACGGGACCACTGATAATTTCACTTAACCCTGTCCCGTTAGGGACAAAAAGATTTTTTAAAATTTTTGGCCGAGATTTCGGCCCCAAATAAACAAATTCTAAAAAGATTTTAAAAAAATTTTGAGCGAAGCGACGTCTTTTTATTCTCTACTACGTCTTGTAATCAAGTACATTACCGGGATCACGAAAGCGTTTAGTAATGTGGAACTTATCAAGCCTCCGAGGATTACTTTCGCCATCGGGCTCTGGATCTCGTTGCCGGGGAGGTCGCCACCGAGGGCGAGCGGTATCAGCGCCAAGGCCGAGGTTACCGCCGTCATCAAGATTGGATTCAGACGGTCGAGCGAGCCTTCCATCACGGCTTTTTCAGCGGATAAGCCACTATCCATCAGCGCATTGTAACGGTCGATAAGCAACATTCCGTTTCTCGTGGCTATTCCGAACAGCGAGATGAAACCGATGATGGCTGGAATGCTCAGAATTCCGTCGCTGAAATACACCGCAATAACGCCTCCAATCAGTGCAAGCGGAAGATTCAGCAACACCGTCGAGGCCTGGATTCCGTTCTTGAATTCTCCGTACAACAATATGAATATCAGCAAAATAGAGAATACTGATACTATCAGGATTGTCCTCGACGCGCGTTCCTCACTCTCGAACTGACCGCCATATTCAATGTGGTAGCCTGATGGGATTATCACCTTGGAATTCACCAAGTTACGGATTTCTGATACCGTCTTGCTGAGTTCACCGCCTGCCACATTGCAGGAGACCACAAGTTTTCGGCTAACGTTCTCTCGGTTGATGGTATTAGGCCCCGTAGAACTCTTGATATCAGCCACATACGAAAGCGGAACCTTGTTGCCGCCGGGACAGTCGAGCAGTATATCGTTGAGCATTTCGAGGTTCAGACGGTCGCTTCCTTGAAGTTTCACCACCACGTCGAAATTCATATTGCCGTCGTAAACCTGACTCACCACCTTTCCGCTGAGCAGAACCTCGATGGCCTCGGCAAACTCCGAAACCGTAATTCCGTATCTTGCAAGCATTTGACGGCGTGGCTTAATGTCGATCTGAGGACGCTCCACCTGTTGCTCCACGTTTACGTCGGCTATCTGAGGCATCTCTGATACGAGCGCTTTTATCTGATTTCCAATGCGATACATTTTATTGAGGTCGCTTCCGAAAATCTTGATTGCGATATTGGCCTTGGTGCCCGAGAGCATCTCGTCGATTCGGTGGGCTATCGGACTGCCAATCTCGACGTTAACTCCCGGAATTTGAGAGAGTTTGGCGCGTACGTCGGCGGTGAGTTCGCGTCGCGAGCGGTCGGTGAGAATGTATGGACACTCAAACTCCGAGGTGTTTACTCCAAACGAATGCTCATCGAGTTCGGCGCGTCCCGTCTTGCGTCCAACGGTCTGAATTTCAGGAATTTCCAAGAGCAGTTTCTCGGCAGTGCGTCCCAATTCGTCACTCTCGTCGATGGAGATTCCGGGAAGCGAACCCATTGATATTGTGAAACTTCCCTCGTTGAAACTTGGCAGGAAACTGCGACCGAGACCAAGAAATGTCAGCAACGCCACAATCAGCATCAGGGCCGTAAGAGACAGAACCAACTTCTTGTGTTCCAAGGCTTTGGCGAGAAGTTTTCCGTATCCTTTTTTCAGGAGGCTAACGATTCGTGTATCGCCATTTTCCGCCGACGACGATTTAATGTTTTTCAGCAGAAACGAACTCAGTACAGGAGTCAATGTCAGGGCCACCAAAGTGGATGCGAAAAGCGAGATTATAAAGGTGATTCCCAATGGTTTAAGCATTCGCCCCTCCATTCCCGAGAGGAAAAACAAGGGCAGAAAACTTGCCACTATAATAAGTGTGGAATTCAGCATCGGCATTCTCACTTCCTTGCTTGCGTCAAAGACTGTCGCAATCACCGATTTGCGCTCAGCATCAGGAAGTTGTGCATTGGATTTCAGCCTCTTGAAAACATTCTCTACGTCCACGATGGAGTCGTCAACCAACGAGCCGATGGCGATTGCGATTCCGCCGAGCGACATTGTGTTTACCGTCAGGCCAAAAAATTTGAGGCATATCAGCGCCACAATCACCGATACTGGTATGGAAATCAGCGAGATAACGGTGGTGCGCCAATTCATCAGGAACACAAACAAAACTATGATGACGAAGAAACTGCCTTCAAGCAACGAACTTTTCACGTTAGAGATTGAGTTCTCGATAAAGTTGGCCTGTCGGAAGATATCAGTGCTGATATTCACCGACTTAGGCAGTGTTACGCTGATTTCGGCAAGCGCATTTTCGATATCCGCTGTCAGGTCCAATGTAGAGACGCTTGGCTGTTTGGTAACTGTAAGAAGCACAGCGGGTTTGCCGTGGTCGCTGGCGGTTCCGAGTTTCGGGAAACGGTTGCCGATTTTCACCTCGGCAATATCAGAGAGCAAAACTGGCTGACCGCTCTCCTGCAACTGAACCACCGACGCGCCAATTTCAGCGACGTCGGTAGTTGACAAAACTCCACGCAAAATATACTCGTTGCCGTAGTCGTAAACCGTACCGCCGGGCGCGTTTATGTTGAAGTTGTCGAGGGCTGTAAGCACGGCATCGGTACTGACTTTCAGCGACTTCATCTTGTTGGGATTAAGCAGGATCTGATATTCCTGAATGTCGCCACCCATCACCGCCACCTGGGCCACGCCACCCGTGGAGAGCAGGCGCGGACGTATCTGCCAATCGGCTATGGTGCGGAGTTCCTGCCCCGAGCAACTATCTGAGGTTAAGCCAATTATCAGCAACTCGCCCAATATCGACGACTGCGGGCCGAGTGTGGGCTGACCCACGTTTTTCGGGAGTTGCTCGCCAAGCATCGCGAGTTTCTCGCTCACAATCTGACGCGCCTGATAGATATCAGTTCCCCAATCGAACTCCACGTAAACTATTGAGAATCCGGTAGATGACGAACTGCGGACGCGTCTTACGTCGCTTGCGCCGTTCAGCGAGGTTTCTATCGGGAAAGTTACAAGACGCTCCACCTCCTCGGGCGCCATTCCCTCGGCCTCGGTCATCACCACAACGGTAGGGGCGTTCAAGTCGGGGAACACGTCCACCTCGGTATTGGCCCCGGTGTAGGCACCGCCAACAATCAACAGCACCGCCATCACCAAAACCACAAGGCGATTCTTCAACGAAAATTCTATTATCTTATCCATTTTTTGCTACATAAATGATTGATTTTATGCCACCTAACGGTGGCTTTTTTTTATCCGAAAATTAAAAGAATAAAAAAGAATGGAAAGAATTTTTATTGGACTGATGGCGCCTTCGGCGTTTTTTTAAACACGAATTTCCATAAATTATCACGAATTATCATAAATTTTTTTATAAATATTTTTGATAATTCGTGGCCATTCGTGGTAATTCGTGTTCCCCCAAAAGGCCGAAGGCCAAAAATTTTCTTTTAATTCTTTATCATTCTTTTAATTTTTGGATAAAAAACTGAGCAACCGTAGGTTGCTCCCGGCTAATGTTGATGGTTGTGGCCCGATGGAACGGCGGAAAGCGTGGCCAAGCGGATTTTCATTGCGCCGTTGGTAACCACCTCGTCGTCAGGGTTTAAGCCACTGAGGATTTGGGTGCTGATGCCGTCGGTGAGGCCGATCCTGACATCGCGTGGCTCAAAACAATCCTCATCCAAACGAACATAAACCGTGTGCGTTCCCTGCTGTTCGATAATCGATTTAGAGGGAACGGAAATGCAGTTTTGCGACGTTTGAAGTTTCAGGAAAACATCCACGAAACTGCCGGGCAACACCGTGCCATCGTTCTGAAACTCAAAATATACGGGCACAAAATTGTTCTCGGCACTCTTGCCAACGCTCAAAAGCCGTCCCTGCATTTTCGAAAGTTCGTTTACATCGTTTCCTGATGAGCGGAAATTAGCCGAAACTATACTGCCCAAATTTCCCGCAAATCGTGTGGAGACGTCAACCCGGAGCACAAGTCTAAGATTCTGACTCACAACGGCTATCGGCTGACCAACCTCTACATATTCGCCCTGCGAGACAAGCATATTCTTCAAATATCCCTGCATCGGCGACGAAACCTTTGCTCCACCGTTTTTGAGTCCACGGCGTTGAAGATCCTCGTATGCGAGTTTGGCGTTCTGATAGTTGAGTTTGCTCTGCTCGAAGTGGTTTTTGGAGATAATATTGTCGCTAAGGAGCAGAGAGTCACGGAGATACTCGTTTTTGGTGGCCTCCAACTCAGCCTCGGCTTTCTTGGCGAGGTCCTCTCCCACTCCATCGGAAGTAATTGTTACAATCTCCTGACCCTTAGAGAATTGCGCACCGCTTACAAGAGTTTTTCCGCTGATGACAACTCGGCCTGATACCGGCGCCACAACGGTGGCCTCGTTGGCTGACGACGGCAAAATCTCGCCACTGCAATTTATAATAGAGGCAAATGGCGCAAGTTCCACCTTCGTGGTCTGGATATTGAAAAGCGCCTGCTTGGCCTCAGAGAACTCAATCTCGTTTGGATTTTCGTGCGCTTCGTGGTCGTGATGATGATCGTCGTCGTCTTCATCGTCGTCGTGATGATGGTGCTCGTGGGCATCGTGGTCGTGTTCGTCGTGGTCGTGATGCCCCTCGTGACTGTGACAGCCGGATACAATAAGGGCTGTCGATATTAACAGTAAATATATGTATTTCATTGAATTAAACAATATAACTTAATTTTTTAACAAGAAAACGCGCTTTATTTACCTTTTCTATGATTTGGAGCGCAGAAAACTTCGAAACAAAGTTTCGATAGAAAACGCTTAACGCTAAAAAACAAAACATAGAAAACCATCAATACGGTGTTTCCTTCCGTTTTGTTTTCTTGTTAAAAATAACTTCCAAAAAATCTGTGTTATCTGTGTTATCTGTGCGAAAAAAAATTACGCAAACACACACACCGGGGGCGCACGGAGGGGTTTTATGCCTCGCTGGGCGGATTTTTCGGGTCCGCAAGAAGCAGGGATGGGATATGAGAGATGCGCCGTTGGAGCCGAATGACAACAACTGCAATGGCAATTGCAATGATGGCAATGGGCGCATAAATGATTGTCGGAATGTTGATTGTGGAAATTAATCCCGTTGGGAGGGCGGAACAACTCGTGGGCGATGCAGAATGTGTCGTCGGCGTCGGAATGATGGTCGGAGGTTTCGTGGTCGTGGAATACGAGGTCGGTATCAGCCTCATTATCACAATGATGCTCGGTAACGCAGAAGATGGCCTGGTGGTGGTGATGGGGCATCACAAAGCCCACTACCATCACTATGAATGTAAATAGTATCTGACAATATGCTATTCTTCTGAACATTCTATCTCTTCTTCAAAAAACTGATAATGACTCTTTTGCATTCCAAGCGCCGTGTATGTGGACTGACCTGCAAGATTCTGCGAGTCGCAATAGAGGCGCACCGTATGAACGTCAGCATCAGAAGCCAACTCCTTCACCGTCTGATACATAGCGCGATATACTCCACGCCTGCGCCACTCGGGAACCACATAGACGCTCTGGATCCACCAATAATATTTGGCGCGCCAATCGCTCCACTCGCGGGTGAGCAGAAGCGAGGCTATAAGTTCGCCGTCGGCATTGCGGGCCACAAGATACGAGCCTTTCTCAACGTCCTCAAACACAGCGAGAACGCCCGACCAAACCGTATTGTAGTCGAGGTCCAAATCCTCCGACTCCTTGGCCATATCCACCTGAAATAGCGCAATCTGGCTTACGTCGTCGATGATTGCCGGCTCTATTTTGAAATCGTCCATTTATTGATTTTCGCAAATAATATTTAAAGAACGCAGATTGTTATGATTATGCAGATTAACGCAGTTTTTCAGATACAAAAGGATAGAACCTAACGGTTCCACAGATTTCTCTTCCTGAAAAAATCTGCGGCCCGAAGGGCTAATCCATTAAAATCCAATAAAAAAATCAGCGACAATCAGCATAATCTTTAATATCAGCGTCCTTATAACTTCGCTCCGCAAAGGTACACATATTATAAGAAAAAACAAGATAATCCATAAGAAAAAATGTAATATCCTATGTTTTGGGATTTTAGAGGTGCAATGTTTGGATGAGAAAATTTTTATTAAGACCTTTGCGCCCGACAATTTATTAAAATAAACATATCATCAAAAAAATGACAGAAACAGAAAAACTTTACAAGAGCGAGGACTGGCTCGCGGTATGGATTGGATTTTTTATCATCAGCATTGCCATGATAGGCCATTTTACCGGATGGTTCGATTTTTCGGCGCTCAAATTCGCCACCTGGACCATGGGCGAAGAGGGCATCGGCAAGGAAGTGCCATTAGCTGAACAATTGACCTCTGCATCATTCTGGGGCAAATTTTTCCTGACATTCATAGTTACCGGCGCGGTATTTTCGATAGGCGCCAAATTGCAGGGCGAAAGCATCAGAAAATACATTCCAGCCTTCGTGATACTTTTTGTATTATCGTTTGTGGTAAGAATGATAAGCGCCGAGTTCACTCTCAACCGCTATCTCGAGTGGGCTTTCTGGGCGTTGATTGTAGGCCTGCTGATATCAAACACCGTGGGCGTGCCTGACTGGCTGAAACCTGCCGTAAAGACCGAGTTCTACATCAAGACAGGTCTCGTAATTATGGGATTCTCAGTGCTTTTCAGCAATATAGCCAAGTTCGGTCTCTACGGCCTCGGCATTGCCTGGATTGTGACTCCCGTGGTAATTTTGTTTATGTGGTGGTTCGGCACCAAGGTCCTGAAAATCAACAACAAGCCTCTCGTAATCACAATGGCTGCGGCTACATCGGTTTGCGGAACATCAGCTGCCATAGCCACAGGCGCGGCCAGCAACTGCAAGAAGGAGGACCTCTCGATGACGGTATCTATCTCCATCATTTTCACCGTGTTGCTGATGGTTTTTGAGCCAATGTTTATTCAGTGGGTAGAGATGAGCCCGATTATGGGCGGTTCGCTCATCGGCGGTACCGTGGACAGCACCGGCGCCGTGGTTGTGGCCGGAACTGCTCTCGGCGGCGAGGCTCAGACAGCGGCCGTTCTCGTTAAGTCCATTCAGAATATCCTCATCGGTTTCATCGCTTTCTTCGTGGCAATATTCTTTGCAACACACGTAAACAAGGAGAAAGGTCAGTCGGTGGGCGCATCAGAGATCTGGACACGTTTCCCGAAATTCATCATCGGATTTTTCGTGGCATCGCTCGTGGCATCGTTCATCGTGTTGCCTGCCACAAGCGGCGAAGACGTTTCGGCCATCAACAAGGTGCTCGATCAGTACAAGAACTGGGCTTTCGTGTTGGCTTTCACAAGCATAGGCCTCGATACCAACTTCAAGTCAATAATTCAGAAAATGCAGGGCGGCAAGGTTTTGTGGCTCTACATTGTGGGTCAGGTTTTCAACATCATACTCACCTTCGTGGCAGTCTGGCTGCTGCTAAGCGGTGTGATTTTCGATATTCCTGTGCTTGATAAGTAATTGAAGTAATAGAAATAATTGAAGTAATTGAACGCGGATGACGCGGATTTTTATGGATGGGCGCGGATTTTTTCCTGCGTTAATCCGCTTAATCTGCGTCATCCGCGTTCCATTTTTTATAACAACAATGAAGATCATTACAATTATCGCCGTAATCCTGACATTGGGATGCGCCGTTTACATAATGTACAACGGCCTTGGATTGCAGAAAGATCTGGATTTTGGAGCGGGGGCTTATTTTTACGCCGATATCCCTGATTATGAGAAATATGACCATTCCATCGAAACAAACGTTCCCACGTGGGTGCATATTCTGCTGTTTTTGGGCTGGGGATTTTTGATGTACCGGTTATGGGTCTGGATAGAAAACAGAAAGGAGAAATAAATATATCTTGCCATCAGCTGATATAATAATATATTGCCATCAGCTGATATAATAAATATATTGCCATCAGCTGATAAAAAAATTTGTTTTTGCAGCTAAAACGATTTATCTTTGGGCTACTAATTCGAAACATATTATTAACCATAAAAAAATTGGAATCATGTTATTATCTACAACAGAAAACATCAACGGAAAAAAATATGAGGTTCTGGGCATTGCCCAAGGCACCATTGTGCAGACAAAACATATTGGCCGTGATTTTCTCGCATCATTCAAGACTATAATTGGCGGAGAGGTAAAGGGCTATACTGATATGATTATTGAGGCGCGCAAGACTGCCACAAACCGCATGATTGAAGAGGCCGTGAATCTTGGAGCAGACGCTATTGTAAGTGTAAGATTCACAACATCCAGCATCATGAACGGAGCTTCGGAGGTAATGGCTTACGGCACAGCTGTCAAGATATTAGACTAACGATGATAGAACTAAAAAACATTCATAAAAGTTTCGGCACTCTCGAAGTCTTGAAGGGAATAAATCTGACCATTCAGGACAGCGAGATTGTGTCCATTGTGGGCGCGAGCGGTGCGGGCAAGACCACGCTCTTGCAGATTGCAGGTACTTTGCTGAAGGCTGATACAGGCGAGGTAATCATAAACGGCATCGACGCCAACAAACTCACAGGCAACAAGTTGGCCGAGTTCCGCAACAAGAACATCGGCTTCGTGTTTCAGTTTCACCACCTATTGCCGGAATTCAACGCCGTGGAGAATGTCACCATTCCCGCGCTGATAGCGGGCACGCCTCAGAAGGATGCCGAGACCAAGGCCAAGGAACTGCTTACGTTCCTTAATCTGAGTCACAGATTCAGCCACAAGCCGTCGGAACTCTCGGGCGGCGAGCAGCAGAGAGTAGCCATTGCGAGGGCGCTGATAAACTCGCCTCAGGTAATCTTCGCCGACGAGCCGTCAGGAAACCTCGACTCCAAAAACCGCGAGGAACTCCACAACCTGCTCTTCCAACTCCGCGACAAGTTTCATCAGACCTTCGTGATAGTAACCCACGACGAAAAATTCGCCGACCTCAGCGACAGGATAATAAGGATTCAGGACGGAATGATAATATAAAAACAATGTCTGCGACATTGTTTTAAGTATTTTTTAAAACGAATGAAAACCAATAGTAAAACGAATGGGAAACGAATAAACAAATAAAGACATTCGCTTTCATTCGTTTTATCATTCGCTTCTATTCGTTTTAAGGAAAAACAAGCCTGCCGCAGGCAGGCTCAAACAAAAAAACTATGGAATTAAGCGACCTCAAAGAATTTCTCGATGAGAAATATCTGCAATATAACAAGAAGGATTTCATACAGACCGATCCGATACAGATTCCGCACTCGTTCACTCAGAGGGAGGACATCGAGATTGCGGGATTTCTCGCAAGCACCATCGCCTGGGGAAACCGCAAGATGATTATCGGAAACGCCAAAAAGATGATGGAGATAATGGGAAATCAGCCTTACGATTTCGTGATGAATTTCGACGTGGACAAAATCAACGATTTTCCGCCATTCGTGCACAGGACATTCCAGAATCAGGATTTTCTCTATTGCGTGGCAAGTCTCCAAAACATCTACCAGAACCACGGCGGACTCAAGAGCGTCTTCGAGACCGCATTTCAGAAATACGGCAACCTCAGGGAAACGCTCATCGAATTCCGCAAGATTTTCTTCGAGTGCGATTTTCCGCTCAGAACCGAGAAACACATCGCCAACGTGGCCAAAGGCGCGGCCGGCAAACGCCTATGTATGTACACAATGTGGATGGCGCGCAAGGACAAGAGTGGTGTACATTTCGGCATCTGGGACATTCCAAACAGTGCCCTGATGCTTCCGCTCGACACCCACACCGCCACCGTGGGCCGCAAACTCGGACTCATAACCCGAAAGCAGGACGACTGGAAAACCGTTGAGGAAATCACCGCAAACCTCCGTCTCCTCGACCCCACCGACCCCGTAAAATACGACTTCTCGCTCTTCGGACTGGGAATAGATCATTTTTGATTGAAGTAGTTAGTAGATAGTAGTTAGTAGTTAGTGCGCACTACAATCTACTAACTACTATCTACTTGCTACTAACTACTAACTACTAACTACCAATGTTCACCTTCAAGCAATTCACTATCCATCAGGAGAATACGGCGATGAAAGCGGGCACCGACGGTGTACTGCTTGGGGCGTGGTGTGATTTTTCGGAGGCTGACAGCATTCTTGACATCGGCACAGGAACGGGACTCATTGCACTGATGGCGGCGCAGAAGTCAGCGGAAAATGCGAAAATCGACGCAATAGAAATCGATGCTGATGCCTACAATCAAGCCTGCGGAAACGTAGAAAACTCAAAATTCGCCAAGAAGATAAATATTGTAAATCAGGACTTTTTGAGTTTTTGTGCAGCTGATACGGTTAAAATTTACGACTACATAGTAAGCAATCCGCCATTTTTCGAGAACAGTCAGAAATCCACCGACAACAAGCGAACCCTTGCGCGACACACCGACTCTCTCCCATTCAGCAAACTCATCAGCGGAGTTGCCAAAATCATTTCCGACAAAGGATTTTTCTCAGTGATAATTCCGGCAATCTCGTGCCTGGAATTCGTGAGACTGTGCGCGCTAAGTCACCTTCATCTTTGTCACAAGTCACTGATATTCACAAAAGAAGGAGCGGAACTGCCACGCCGTGTGATGCTCACATTCAGCAAGGAAATTCTGCCCCTTGTTCAAGATAAGATTACGATAAATTCCAAAGACGGGAAACCATCTGAGGAATACAAAAAACTTACAAAGGACTTTTATCTGAAATACTAAATCCCTTACGAATTTCTCGTAACCTTCCCATCTTAACGATTTCTTAACATAAAATACTTGCATAGTAATTTGCATATTCATACATTTGCAATATCAAAAACAAACAAACATTTTTACTAACACATTTAAACACTTTACGACTATGACAGCAATTGTAATTATTGGCGCATTCGCCGTAATGGCCGCCGCCGCAGCAAACGGTCTTCACAAGAACGGCAACTTCGATTCGTGCAAGAACTTTTCCGCAGAAATTGATTAACAAACACTTAACCACAGCAAACGTAATCAATTATGCGAGACACAAGCGATCAGAATCGCCCCTGGCGGGCAATGGATTCTACAGTAACTAACAAGGGCAACTGCCCGAGGCATTAACTAATGCGATAAGAGAAACCACAACAGTTAATGCCTTTTTTATGTACTTTCGCTTAATGGATATACGAATATTTCGTAATAAATATACAGAAATTACTGAATATTCAATAGGATAATACAACAATCCCACAACATTGGACTCCGCAATAAAAATTCCATCACAATCCGGCCTTTCCACATAATCCGAGTTCAACAAATACAAATTACCAATTCTAATTTTTTATTATTACCTTTGCGCCGTAATAAATCATCAAAAAATGTCTTACAAAAGAATACTCACCATTCAGGACATATCGTGCGTGGGACAATGCTCGCTCACTGTGGCGCTGCCGGTATTGTCGGCCAGCGGAAACGAGGCCTGCATCCTGCCGTCGGCCGTGCTTAGCACTCACACTGGCGGATTCAAGGGATACACTTTCCACGATCTCACCGACGATTTCCCGGCTGTTGCAAACCATTGGATATCAGAGAAGATAGATTTCGACGCGTTCTATACAGGATATCTCGGAAGCCTGAGGCAGATAGACCTCGTGACAGAAATTGTGAACAGTCCGCTCGCCAAGAAGGACTCACTATTCGTAGTGGATCCCGTAATGGGCGACAACGGCGTCTTGTACAAGGGATTCAACGCCGAGATTGTGGCCGCCATGCGCCGACTCATCAAGCGCGCCGACATCATAATCCCGAACATCACCGAGGCGTGTCAGCTCACTGATACTGAATACCGTACAGATTTCGACAAGGAATACATCCGCGGAATTGTAAGCAGGCTTCAGCTGATAATGGGCAAAGGCAAAACCATCGTGATGACAGGCGTTGGATTCAATCCCAACGAGACTGGAGTGGGAGTTTTCAGCGACGGTGAGGAGTTCTATTATCCTCATATCAAGCTAGATAAGAATGTCTCAGGCACGGGCGACATCTTTGCGTCGGCATTCATCGGCGCACTGCTGAACGGACACGACACAAAAAAATCGGCGACCATAGCCGCCGACTTTACACTGCTCTCCATCAAGGAGACCGTAAAAAATCCCGCCCACTGGTACGGCGTAAAATTCGAGACCGTACTCGGGGAATATATCAGAATGATAGGCCGTTAGCCTACTTGGTGTCGGTAAGGCGGTTCTCTATCATGCGCTCCACGTAGCACTGAATCATCATCCTGAGGCGCGTGGTCATCACACTGGAGAGCGAGTCGTTGGATTCCAGAATGTTGTCGGCGAGCATCCAGTCCTTGCGGTAATTATACAGCGCCTTGGGATTGCTGCCGTCGTACTGGAGCACGTAGTCGCCCATCAGGTACTGATACGTGCCGTCTATGAAACTGAAGGCCCATTGGCTGGTGCTGTCAGCTGATAGCAAATCCCTTCCGTAGGCCACATACGGCTCGTCGTAATGCAGCATGCCAAGTATTGTAGGCATTATATCTATCTGCTGCGCCATGCCCTGCATTACTCCGCGCGGCAACTGGCCCGACGGATCGTAGAAAATCACTGGCACGCAATAAAATCCCAAATCTGTCTGATACTCAGCGTGATTGGTCTGGTTGGTATGGTCGCCGGTAATCACGAAAATCGTATTTTTGAACCATGGCTGACGGCTGGCGTGCTCAAAAAATTTCCTGTAGCAATGATCCACGTACCTGATGCACTTGTGCATGGGCAGGGCCTCCTCGGGGAAAGTGTCGCGGAAAGCCTCGGGAATCTTGAACGGATGATGGCTCGACGCCGTGAAAATAGTGGAAAGGAACGGCTCGGGAGTCTCGTCGAGCTTCTTCTGCCAAAACTCCATGAAATTGCCGTCCCAGATAGCCCAGCGCCCGTCGTAATCGGCATCTCCGCCAAATTCGGGGTCGGCGTTGTACTCATCGCGGCCGTAGTATTTATGGTAGCTGATGGCGCGTGAATATGAGTCGAACCCCATGGACCCGTTATCAGCTCCATGAAAAAACGAAGTATTGTAGCCCTTGCCGTCGAGGCAGACAGAGAGTCCGCCGATGGTGTTGTTGATATACGGCGTGGCAAAAAAATTGTTCTCTATCATCGGCAGCGAGGAAAGTATGCTTGGCATGGCGTCGATGCTCTTGCGCCCGTTGGCAAATGTGTACTCAAAAGTGAGGCTCTCCCCTATCAGCGAATCCAGAAACGGCGTGTATCCCTTGTAGCTTCCCGAATCCAGACTCTTGTTGTAGAATCCAATATACTCTCTTCCAAGGCTTTCCGATATTATCACCACAACGTTTTTGGGACAGAATTCTGCGCCATCAGCTGGAATGTGCACAGGAGTGTAGGCCGAATCGAGCCACTGTCGGTCGAAATATTTCGGGTCCTTGAATCCCGAATGGCCTATGCTGCGGATAAGCGAGAACGGCGTATTGAGCACGATGGCGGTCTGCGACGGCTTGTCCACGTAGATATTGGCGTCGCGGATTCCCTTGGGGCGGGTATCGATGGTGAGCGATCCCCTGATTCCGAAAAAGAAATACAATGCCGTGAATATCAGGCCAATACACTGAGTAAGGTAGTAGCTGATGGCAGGAGTTTTGCGTTGGCAGGGCTGCTGGTAGAGTTTCCAGTAGCTGACAACTACCGCTATTACGAAAAGCACTAAATACCAGTGTTTTGCGGTCTCAAGCAGCAGAATGGAAACGGTATTGCTCTCGTTGGCAAACTCGCTGAAAACGGTCATCGTGGTGCGCTTGCCGGTGTAGGGATAATATGCGGAATCGGCCACGTTGAGGAAGGCCGAAATTGAATTGAGCACCACAAAGAGAATCTTCTGAACGCTGTAATACTTAGGGGTTTCCTTGATGCGGAGCGGCAGAAAAGTCATCAGCAGAAACGGAAGATTGAAATACAGGAGGCTGATGGTATCGAATACGAAAGCGCCTCTCAGCAGGCTGCCCATACTGAGGTCGCCGAATCCCACCGAAAACAAGTGCCAGTTTTCCAGCACATAAACCACTCGGCAGAGCGCACTTATGATATATACCAGCAGAAGATTGCAGGCCACGGCCAGCGCTGGCGAAATTTTCTTGTCCATTGATGAATTTTGTTAAAAAAATCTGACCGCAAAATTACAAAAAATTTCACAAGGAATATTCGGAATTTTACAAAAATTATTGCTATATTTGCAGACTACTCAAACTATCACTTTTTTGAAAAATATTTATTTACTTTAAGTACGTGGAAAACAACATATTGGAATACTCGATAAGTGAGGTTTCGCAGCTTACGGGCATCAAGGACTTTACCCTCCGCATCTGGGAAAAAAGGTACAAGATAGCCCTGTCGGCCCGAAGCAAGAACAACAAGAGAGTATATCGCGAGTCTGACGTACAGCTTCTCAGGAGATTTGCGGCCCTCATCAGGAGGGGCTACAAGATTTCCGAGATAGTGGCCATGAGCGCCGAGGAGATTTCGTTGAAAATAGGTACGGTATTTGTACCTAAGACAACAAATCAAATCATCAAACGTCTTATGAAACTTGCAGAGACTTTCAGCGCTAAGGAATTCGACAAGGAGCTGAAACACGATATACTGGATTCTGGATTGGAGCACGCCGTCATCAGCATCATAATTCCCATGATGGAGATGATGGAGGCCAAGTATATCCAGGACTCCAACTATCTTGCCATCAAGCAGTTCTCCTATGATATCATAAGGAGAAGGCTTATCGTGGCCGCCGACGTGGACGAGAAGGAGGATGGCGAGGAGTTCATCATTTTCTCTCCGCTGGAGGATCACTGCGAGCTTCAGCTGCTTATCGTTGATTATATCCTGAAAAAATACGGCAAGACTCCAATATACTGCGGCAACAAGGTGAAAATCACCCAACTGCGCGAGGCCATGGCTAAGTCGAAGTGCAGAAACGTGATTCTCGTGGGCCGTCTGTACGAGAACACCGAGGATATCTCCGACTATGTGGATTCGATGATGGAGATAGATGGCATAAACGCCATAGTACTCGACCACAACTACAGCGAGCAGCAGGATATTTCGCCATCAGCTACAAAAATAAAAAACATACAAGGCCTGACAGAATACTTGAAGAAATAAAATAATGTCGTCGATACTGGACACCGATATAATGTTTTTGACCGGTGTGGGTCCTCAGCGTGCCGAGAGTTTCAGGAAGGAGCTCAATATAAGCACGTTTGAGGATTTGGCATATTATTTCCCGTACAAATATGTGGATAAAAGCAAATTTTACAATACCACCGACATCCACTCCGACGCCGTAGCAGTGCAGCTGAAGGGCGTAATCTCCAACATGCACACCGAGGGCACAGGCCACAAGCAAATGCTGAAAGCCACCTTTTCTGATTCCAAAGGCAGTATCGAGCTTATTTGGTTCAGGAATTTTCAATATGTAGAAAAAACGATTATCCGCGGCAAAGAATATATAATCTACGGAAAACCAAATTGCTTTAAGGGAACATACAGCATTCCGCATCCAGACATCGAAGATCCAATGAGACTTCAGATGGGAGTGCCTACAAAGTATGATGCCCATTACACAATCCCTGACGTTAAGAACTCCAAATTCACCAACAAGGTAATTCAGAAACTTCAGCAGAATCTCTGGGCGGCAATCAAACAGCCTCTGCCTGAGACTCTTCCGCAATACTTAATCAACAATTTCCATCTGATGGGCCTTACCGACGCACTGCGCGCCATCCATCTGCCAAAGAGCGAGGACGAGCTCGCAAAGGCCCGCGCAAGACTCAAGTTCGAGGAACTTTTCTACATTCAGCTCAACATCCTCAGCTACAAGAAAGACAAGATGGAGAAGAGCCAGGGTTTCGTGTTCAAGGAGGTTGGCGAGGTGTTCAACACTTTCTATTCCAAATATTTACCATTTCCGCTGACAGGCGCACAGAAACGCGTGATAAAGGAGATCCGCAGCGATTTCCTCACGGGCCGTCAGAGCAACCGACTGATACAGGGCGACGTGGGCAGCGGAAAGACTCTCGTGGCGCTCATGAGCATGCTGCTGGCCATAGACAACGGATATCAGGCCTGCATAATGGCGCCTACCGAAATCCTGGCCAAGCAGCATTACGACACCATCCGCAACTTCCTGAAAGACATGCCTGTAGAGGTGAGCCTGCTGATGGGAAGCACTCCGGCCAAGGAGCGCAGAAAAATCCACGCATCGCTTCAGGACGGCAGCCTTAATATCCTTGTGGGAACCCACGCCCTGATAGAGGACGACGTGGTTTTCAAGAACTTGGGCCTCGCCGTAATAGACGAGCAGCACAGATTTGGAGTGGCTCAGAGGGCAAAACTCTACAAGAAAAATCCCGAGAAGCCGCCTCACGTTCTGGTGATGACGGCCACACCAATACCGAGAACTCTCTCGATGACTCTATACGGCGACCTCGACGTTTCCGTAATCGACGAGCTGCCTCCGGGACGAAAACCCATCAAGACCGTTCACAGCTACGACAGCAAGAGGATGATGGTTTTCAAGTTTCTGAAGGAGCAGATCGACGAGGGCCGTCAGGTATATATTGTGTATCCGCTGATAGAGGAATCCAAGGCTTTCGACTACAAGGACCTGACCGACGGCGTGGAGGCCATAACGAGGGCTTTTCCGCAGCCACAATATAATATAAGTGTGGTGCACGGCAAGCTGAAGCCCGACGAGAAGGATTATCAGATGCAGCGTTTCGCCAAGGGCGAGACTCAGATAATGGTGGCCACCACCGTGATAGAGGTGGGCGTAAACGTGCCGAACGCCACTATAATGGTGATAGAGAGTGCCGAGAAATTCGGCCTAAGTCAGCTTCACCAGTTGCGCGGACGCGTGGGACGTGGAGGCAGCCAGAGTTACTGCATCCTGATGAGTGCGTATCAGCTGTCTGCCGACGCCAGAAAACGCCTCGATATAATGTGCGAGACCACCGACGGTTTCAAGATTTCGGAGGAGGACCTGAAACTCCGCGGCCCCGGCGACATGGACGGCACACAGCAGAGCGGAACGCCTATTCAGCTGAAGATTGCCGACCTCGTGCACGACAATCAGCTGCTGATGGCCGCAAGAAACGCCGCCGCCGACATTCTCGACAAGGACCCGACCCTAAGCGCCCGTGAGAACGAGATTCTGAAAGTGCGTCAGCAAATGATTTTCAATAAACAGCAAAACTGGAACAGGATATCGTAGATTTTAGAAGAATATGATAACACCAAACAAGGAGCTTCATGAGCTGATAGAGCAGAACCACAGGCTGCTGCTGCTCATGGACCATTTCGAGACAGGGTTCTGCGTGGCCGACAAGACCATTGCAGATATCTGCGGAGAAAAGGGAATAAATCCCGAGATCTTCGCAGCGTTCTGCAATATCTACAACGGCGACCTTAGCAATCTCTATGTGCCTAAAAGCAAGGAAGATATAGCGCAGATAATAGCGTTTCTGGAAAACACCCACTGCTATTATCTCAACGACATGTATCCCGAGATAAAGCACTATATCAGCGAGCTGGGCAAGATAAACACCGGCCAGGACGTGAGGATGCTGGAGATGTTTTTTGAATCGTATTTCGCCGAGGTGAAGAAACACCTGGAATACGAGCAGGAGAAACTATTTCCGCTGATACGGGCATACTGCAACGGCGATGTAGATTCTGACGAGCTGACCAGGAAATCGAGAAAGCTGAAACACAGCGAGATAGAGGTGAAACTCAGCGACCTGAAAAACCTTCTGCTGAAACACATCAGGCTGGTGGACAAAAACGGACTGAAGCGCAAGCTGATAGCATCGCTGATGGAATTCCAATACGACCTCAACATCCACTCGCTGATAGAGGATGAGATTCTAATAAAATATATAACTAAATAAAAACAATGGAGATCAATTACATAGGACTGATAATAGCGGTAGTTACATTTTTCACGATAGGAATCTTCCACCCCATAGTAATAAAGTGGGAATATCATTTCGGCACCAAGGGCTGGTGGATTTTTCTGCTGGCCGGACTCGGATTCATAGCGGGATCGCTATTTACCGACAGCCAGACACTCAGCACAATATTCGGAGTAATAGGATGCTCCTGCCTGTGGAGCATCCTCGAGATATTCGAACAGCGCAAGCGCGTACTCAAGGGCTGGTTCCCTATGAATCCCGAGCGCGCCCACGAGTACGAGCAGGACATGGCCAAGATGAAGGCCGAATTGGAGAAGAAAGCCGATGCTACTGAACAGGAGAAAGATCGTCCTTCAGAACAGCAATAGCCAGCTGATCGGCACAGGATGTGCTCTTGTTGCCGCAGGTATTGCCCGAGAGGATCTCAGCGATCTTCTCGGCCTTCATGCCGTTTACGAGCTTGCCGATGGCCTTTAGGTTGCCGTTGCAGCCGCCGAAAAACTCCACGTTTGTTATCACGCCGTTCTCGTCCCTATCGAAGGTGATGAACTGTGCGCATGTTCCTGATGTCTTGTATGCGTATTTCATTGTATTTTATTATTTGATTTTATTTCATCGCAAAGATAATCGTTTTATTCAAGAATAAAAAAATTATTCCTTAGTATCAGATTATCTCGCCCATCCATAGCATTTTCAGGAAGTCGTAAATATAAACAATCTCGATACCGTCGGCGGTGCGGGAAAGCTTGTCGAGAGATACTACCATAAGCCTGGCTTCGGGATATTCCTCACGGAAAGCCTTAAGCCCCTTAAGATGCTTGCTCATAACCTCCTCAGCCGACTTTATCTCGATTGCAACCTTAGCATCGCCAAGTATCACGTCCACCTCTATCTGAGTGTATGTGCGCCAATACGAAATCCGGTTGCTATTGTCTGTATAACTCAAATAAGCCACCAACTCCTGCACTACAAAATGCTCGAAGGCATGGCCATATTCCACACTGCCACGTTTCAAATCCTTTCGTCCCAAAAGATAGTTAGTAACACCAACATCAAAAAGATAAAACCTGGGAGCCTGTACTATTTTGCGCTTTATGGTCTTGGCGTAGGCAGGTATATAGAATCCAAGCAGAGTATCCTCCAAAATTTGGAAATACTCCTTTATAGTATTGGAGCTGATACCACAATCCTGCGCAATATTCTGATAATTAACCATCTCGCCATCTGTAATGGCCGCCACCTCAAGGAATCTTGAAAAGTTTTTCAGGTTCCTGACCAAAGACTCGGCTTGAATTTCCTCCTTAAGATATATGGCCACATACGCCTTCAATAAATTCTGAGGATTTTTCGAGAGATAGCATCTCGGCATCATGCCGTTATTGACGGCAGTATCGATATCAAAATCGGGAATCTCGGCACTTACAAACGGGAAAAGATACTGAGGCACAGCTCTTCCTCCAAGGGTATTCACTCCCTGACGGCGAAGTTTTCTCGCACTCGACCCACACAATATAAAACGAAAACCGTAACGGTTCATCAATAGATGAATCTCATTGAGCAGTTCAGGCACTTGCTGAATCTCATCAATAATCACAAGCGTTCCTTCAGGCTTCTTTTCAAGCATCTCACGGAGGATAGACGGGCGCAGTCTAAGACGGAGAAGCAAGTCGGTATCCAGCAAATCGTAATAAACAGCATCCGGAAACTGTTGCATCAGCAATGTTGTTTTTCCTGTCTGACGTGCGCCAAACAGGAAAACACTCTCATCTTCAATTATTTGTAGTTTGCGTAGTATCATAATAAGTATCAATTTATGGTGCAAATATACAAATAATTTCGTTTCCTACTGCGGATTTTCATTGAAAATCTGAAGTATTACTGCGGATTTTCATTGAAAATCTGAAGTACCACTGCGGATTTTTAATTATACGGGCTACTTCCTCCGGGCGTTTCGGCTGCTTTTTTGTTTTATAAAAAAGTTGAAATATTCAGAAATAAAATCTATATTTGCATCAAAACCATAAAAAACGAAAGCCATGCTCACCACACTCAACATAGACCTCGATATCCCAAGCAACTGCATGTTCTATAAAGGGATAATCTAAAGAAAAGAATATAAAAACCGCATAAAAAACTTCGGCAATATTAGAATACAACTTTAATTTTGCCGAAGATTTATATATATTTGCAAAAAAATAAATCACAATATGAGAAAACTGACAATCGATAATTTCGGTCCAATAAAACACGCCGAAATCGACATAAACAAATACAATATCCTTATAGGCCCACAGAGCGCCGGCAAAAGCTGCATCATGAAAGTGCTTGCTTTTTGCAGGACTGTGGAGAATATGCTTATACAGGGAAAAAAGGATAATCTTGATTTCTTAGAATTTACCAATAATTATTTTTATGGTTATTACAACACATTAGAATATTCATTTTATCATCCCACTATAAATTATGAAAGTGCAGAATGGGATATAAAAATTACTTTAGATTGTTTCATAGAAGCGAAATTGGAATACACTAAAAAAGGCAACAAATCAGAAAGAGCCCAGATTGTGTATATTCCAACCGAGAGAAGTGTAATTTCAGCTATTCCAAATCTTCTTGACCTGAAATTTCCCAACAACAACAACACTTGTTTGGCAAAATACATAAGCGATTGGGGATATGCTCATCAAGAGATATCATCAAATAATGCTATGAGAATACCAGGAACCAATCTGTCGTATTATTTTGATTCCAAAGAAAATAGTGACAAAATCAAAATTGACGACAAAAACGTAATTTCTTTATCCTGTTCGTCCAGCGGTGTGCAATCATTGGTTCCGATATGCACCATACTTAATTACTATATCACACACACATCAAAAACCCTTGGCGAGAAAAACAAGGTAGAGGAACTTAAGAATATGCTTGATTTTATGAAGGGCGTTTCTGTTTCTGATGACGTGATTCAAAAAATGAAAGACGAGATGGAACGGATAAAAAGCGAGATTTCCCCCTGCGAGTTCTTAATAGAGGAACCGGAAATAAACCTCTTCCCTGAAACTCAGTACGAGTTGGTGAAATGGATTATCAAGACATTGAATTCCAACAAGAACGAGAATTCTCTGTTCATGGCTACGCATAGCCCATACATACTTACATCGATAAACAACCTCATCCAGGCGGGCAACTCTGTGGCAGCCAATCCTGAGGCGAGGGACAAAATCATTGAGATGATGGGCACCGACAAGTTCATCAATTATGATGAAATCAGCGTGTATTCCATCGGCAACGGAACAGCTAAAAGCATCAAGAACGACGAGCTGAAACTAATTGATTCCAACGACATCGACTCTGTATCAGACCGTATCTCGGAGGAATTCTCAAAACTTTTGGATTATGAAGGCTAACGAAATACCACACACCACAGCCACAAATGTTTCCAAAATTGTGCTGAGCGAGAAGCAAACCAAAATAACATTCAACAACAGCAATCCTCCCAAATGGATACTAAAAACCCAAATTGATGGCGGAATGTATCCACAAGGAGGCAGTGCTCCCCGTTGCGACTACAAACTGGAACACTACCAAGGCAACAAGGATAATGCCCAAGCCATAATCGAGGAATACAAGAATACTCCCAAAAATGGGAAACAGATATTCGTGGAGCTGAAAGGCAAAAACGTGAAACACGCCATAGAACAACTTGAGGCTTCCATACCGGTTTTCAACAACAAGATGGAGGGCAACAAAGCATACGTGGTATATACAAGTTTCCCGAAAACCGACGTAAACAAACAGCTCGAAATCAAGAAATTCAAGACCAAATACAAAATCATTCTCGATTTCGTAAACTCGGGAAGCTCACGAGATATATAAACAAAAACAGCGACGCCATGCAACGCCGCTGTTTTTGTTATTTTCCCTTCTCCGCATCCTTTTTCCTCTTCCTCGACAGCTGCCAGCTGTTGAAAAGATTCTGCCAGAAGATATAGAAACCGCAGCCTATCGCCGTGGCTGGATCCAGATATGTGTGGCCTACCCACATCGTGAAAATCGTGTTTTTCTGTCCGATGGCCTGACCGCAGGAAACTCGCTCGTCCCAGCGGGTGCCTATCCACTTGCCGGCCACGTAGAGCACTATGCACACGCCCATGCTGCTGACCGCCAGCCAAACTACCGACATCACCGAGCCTGAAGCCTGAACGTTGGCAATAATGCCATTAACTGTCTTGCCCATCAGGATAAGCAGCGAGCTGGCCCAGATATAGAACGACAGCGAATTGTACTTAACCATGAAATTGCTCACCTTGGGCACAAAATGCTTCAGCAACTCCGATACTATCATAGGAATCACCAACATCGGGAACACGGTCTTCATGATGGCCCAGACGCCCTCCCAGAATGTCATGCCGTCCTGCTCGTGGATCATCGGGAATAGCAATGGAATAAGTATAGAGACCGCTATATTTGATATTATGGTATAAGACACCACATTAGCTGCATTACCCTCCAGCTTGCTGACCACCACCACGGCGGCGGTGGCAGTAGGAGTCATGGCGATAACGAGAACACTCTCCGCCACCACCACGTCGAAAGCCCTTACCAGGAAATACGCGCCAAACGAGAACGCCAATACGAATGCCAGCAATATGAAATGCACTCTCTTGGGCTTCAGGTCGCGAACCGCTATCTTCGAAAACGAGAACAGCAGCATTATAAAAAGGTTGTAAGGCAGAATCTTGGTGAGCCAGTCCTGTCCAAAAAAGTTATGAAACACTATTCCGAAAAACAGCGCAATCGGAAGAATGTTGTTCTTTACAAATAAGAAGTATTTATTGTTCATTTTTGAAATAATTACGAATTACGAAATCCGAATTACGAATTTCAAAATCCCCGGTCATCCCCGGTCATCCCCGACCATCCCCGACCTCTGCTATTCTATTGCCGTGGTAGAGGTCGGGGCTGCTTTAAACTTTCCCCTCCATCTCAGCCCGGCTCTTGCTCTGTGTAACCACAAAAACGCCTGTGAAGATGAGGACCGCGGCGGCGGCTTTCCACCAGCCGAAGGTGCTCATGCCGATGGCCACAGATACCGATGCCGATACCACGGGCTGCACGTAGTTGTACATCACGAAAACCGTCGGCCTGAGTCGGTGCTGACCTATCGGTATCAGGAAATATCCAATAAACGTGCCACCCACCACCACGTGGGCCAGTCCCCAGTAAACCGAGGAATCGAGGTTGGCGTAGTCCATGGCTATCATGTCCTTGGCGAAGAAAGGCATTGTGAAAATCGACGCCCACAAGAACATCCACTTCATCATAGTTACGGGCGAATACTTGCCCACGATGTCCTTGAAGAGCACGGCGTAGAATGCGAAGCTGAACTGCGCCGAGAGGCAGAGAAGATCGCCCCAGATGTTGCTGTCGCCCGATACCTGGCCCGTGTCCCAGATCAGGATTATCGCGCCCGATAGTCCGAGGGCAATTCCCAACACCTTAAGCGATGTTATAGGCTCCTTGAGGATAATGGCCGAGAGCACCATGGTGATAATGGGCAATACCGTGGTGATAACCGACGCGTCGATGGGCGATGTAAGGCCCACTCCGCACACGTAGCTTCCCTGATTGAAAACCACGGCCAGCAGCGACGCACCTATCAGGCGGATCTTGTCCTTGCGCGGCATCTCCTCTTTCCTAACGAATAGCGACGCCGTCCAGAACAGGATGCACGCGCCCAGGATTCTGTAACCCGTTACGGCAAAGCTGCTCACGCTGTCCACGCTCATCACGTATTTGGCCACAGGAGCCATCACACCCCATATCACATTGGCGAAAAACATCGCCAGATGCCCGGGAATAGTCTGTCTATCAAAACTTTTCATTTATACAAAGAAATATCCTTTCAGCTCACAAATTTCATAAGTTTTTGTTAATCTATTGCAAAGCAATGGTATATTTTCAATAAAATTTTGTAATATTGCGTTCTGAATAGGCAATCAAGAGTTTCTATATGCGCATCATCGAAAAATACGGAGTAGTGCTCAGGGAGCTGATGCGGGACAAAATCGAGCTGGTGAGATACTGGCGAAACCACCCGGATATCAGCCGGTACATGCAGTACCGCGAATACATAACGCCGGAAATGCAGGAACAATGGTACAACGCCATCAGCTGCTCAAATACCGACTACTACTTCATAATAGAATACGGCGGCCGTGAGATAGGCCTCATCAACATCAAGGACATCGACTACGGCGGCAGATGCGGCGAGCAGGGCATCTTCATCTGGGACCGCGACTATCTCGATACCGGGGTGGCTTTTCTCGCCTTCTACGCCCTCGACGATTTCTGCATGGAGGAGCTCAACATACGCACCGTCAGCTGCCATATCCTGAATACCAACACCCGGGCCATAAGGTTCGATACATATCTCGGGTTCAGGCTGTGTGAGGGGCAGGCAGCTGATACGTATCAGCTGTACCACCGCACACTGGACCCCTGCGACCCCAGGCGACGGCGGATAATAAAACTACTATACGGTAAACAATAAAAAAATCAAAAATATGAAAAAAACAAGTCTAATACCTTTGATAGCGGTACTGATGCTGATATTCGGCATGCAGGCCTGCAAGCACCACAGCGACGAGCCCGACTTTCCGGGCATAGAGGACGACACCACCGGCGGCGGACTCGGCGAGGGCAGCGGAAAAATCACCATGATAGAATGGCCGCTGAGAACGGTGTCGGAGGCCGGCGGACAGACCCACATGAAATTCAGAACCTCCGACGACTGGACTCTCGCCGTATCCGACGAGACCTCGTTCTGGATTTCGGCATCGCCAATAGAGGGCAACACCGACGAGCAGACCGTAACATTCACCATAAGGGAAAACCTCGCCTACGAGGAGCGAAACGCCTCGTTCGCAATAAGATGCGGATCGGCCACACAGATGATTACCATCACCCAGAAACAGCAGGACGCCATAATAATAACATCCGACAAGATAGAGCTCGACGAGAAGGCGCAGTCGTTTGAGGTGGAGGTGAAATCCAACGTAGACTACCTGGCCGAGGTGCAGGGCGATGCCAAAACCTGGCTTTTCCCGGACCTGAGCAAGGCGCTGAAAACCAACATCATGAAATTCCGAGTAACCGCCAACGAGAGCCTCACTCCCCGGGAAGGCGTAATAGCTTTCAAGAGCGCCACCCAGATAGAGGAAGTGCACGTATACCAGAAGGGAAAGAAACAGACCATCGTAATATCCACCAAGGACATACGCATTCCATTTGAGGGCGGCGAGGCCAAGGTGGAGATACAGAGCAACACCGAATACAACGAGCTGGCACCTCAGAACGAATGGCTCCTGAAGGACATGGACAAGAGCCAGAGCGCATACACACTGTACTACAAGGCCAGCGAAAACACAGTAAAGGAGCCACGCTCGTGCATACTGGTTTTCACCTCGGCCGACCGCACCGCCAAAGACACGGTAAGGATTACCCAGGAAGCATTCGCCGACAAGTTTGAGGTGGTATCCGATAAGGAATACCATTTCAAGACCATAGGCGGAGAGTTCAGCGTGGATGTATCATCCAATACCGACTATACCATAAGCCTGCCCGGCGACTGGATAACCGGCGACCGCGAGGGCGAGCGCGGATCGCGCACCCACACATTCACCGTGCCGCGCAACCGCACCTACGACCCGCGCCAGGGCGAAATCAGGATAAGCAACGCCGACAACTCCATCACCGAAACCATCAAGGTATCGCAGGACGAGAAGGTGGACGGTCTCAACATAATATCAGCTCCCACCCAGGCATTCAGCAAGGAGGCCGCCACAGCCACCATCTCGTTCGACGCCAGCGAATACTGGGCCGCCAACGTATCGGCAGGCGCACGCACATGGATCAAGCTCATGCAGTCGTCGGGCACCGAGGACATCACATCCATGGACATCCAGCTCACGGCCAACAACACATTCGAGGCGCGCAGCGGAGTCATCATAATGACCTGCGGACGCATCACACGCGAAATCCCCATCAGCCAAAACGGCATAGAGCCCGTGCTCACCATCAATCAGGGAGCTGATGGCGTATCCACCGGCTACGAGGGCGGCAGCGTGGAAATCCAGGTATACTCCAACAGCGAATACACCATCCAGAAACCCGACTGGCTGAAGGGCGACGTAAAGGGCGCTCCCGGCAACAACCGCCATGTATTCCTGGTGCCAGCTAATAGCGAACCCGACGACCGCCACGGCCAGATAATAGTAACCACCACCATAGGCGGCAAGGAGGCCGTAATCCCCGTAACTCAGACCAAGTTCGAGGACATTCTCGACATCCTGAACGTAAACTTCACCACATTTGCGGCATCGGGACAGGACGCCCTCGTGAGATTCACCACCAACAAGGACTGGACAGCCACAGTATCCGACAACGCAAAATCATGGCTCACCCTGAATCCACGCGACGGCGGCAAGGCCGGCAAAAACGTGGACCTCGTGGTAGTGGCCAGCATGAACTTCTCATTTGCCAGCCGCAAGGGCTCGGTAACCATAAGCAACGGCAGCAAGAACGAAGTGCTGGAATTCGAGCAATTAGCCGCCGAGCCCACGCTCAACATCACCCAGGGCGACGGCGGATTCGATACCGACTTCCACACCAAGACCATCAAGATAGCCGTATCGGCCAATCTCGACTACAACATCACCACGCCGGCATGGATCCACGGACAGACCACCGGCGAGGCCGGCGACAAGACAATATTCTTCGAGATAGAGGACAACCTCACCTACGACGACCGCTCGGGCTACATAGTATTGAGCAACACCGAGCACAAACTGCGCAAGGAGATACCCGTAAAACAGGGCAAGAAAGTAGAGACCCTGAAAATATCGGCCAACTCCCTCACATTCGAGAAGATATCGCCCGACAAGACCCTCACCGTAACCGCATCCGACCCCTGGAAAGCAGAGATATCGGCCCCGGCACGCCAGTGGCTGAGCATCACATCCGAATCAGGCGCCAAGGGCATCACGGGAATGGCAGTAAGCGTGGAGCCCAACCCATCGTTCGACATCCGCACCGGCACCATCACCTTCACCTGCGGACGCGAGGAGCGCGTGGTAGCCATCACCCAGAACGCCGAGGTGGCACGCCTTGTAATAACATCGGAGGCCGAAATCAAGAACATCAACTACAAGGGCAACACGATACAGGTATCAGTAAGCTCCAACTGCGACTACGACATATCCACGCCCGACTGGATAACCGGCCCCGCATCCGGAAAATCCGGCAACAGCACCCACACATTCACCGTATCGCACAACGGCACATACGACAGCCGCACGGCCGGCATCACATTCAGCAACAGCAAGCTCGGAGTATCGGCCAGAGTACCCGTCACACAGAACAAGAAATACGACGAGGTATACATACTCCAGGAGCCTCAGAACATCATGGCAGCTGATGGCGGCGAATCTGTAATCACCTTTACAGCCAACGGCGACTGGACAGCCACCGGCGAAAGCTTCCTCACATTCAGCCAGGCCAGCGGCGGCGAGGGCGAACACACCATCACCGTAACGGCCGGCCCCAACAACACCCCGGTAGCGCGCACACCAAGAGTAACCATCACCTGCGGAACCGCCCGGAGAGTAGTGGAGCTCACCCAGACCGGCGAAAAACCATACATCACCATACAGAGCTCCAAGATACTCAACGTGGGAGCCGAGGCCAACACAATAGAAATAGCGGTAAAGGCCAACAGCAAATACACAATAGTATGCCCGGCATGGATATCGAGCCAAGACATCAACGGCATGGCAGGCACCAACGTCCACACATTCAGCGTATCGGCCAACAGCGGCACACTTCCGCGCACCGGCAGCATACAGTTCAAGAGTATCAGCTACAATGTAAACGACCAGGCCAGGATAACCCAGGAGGGCGCCGCCGAATAAAAAAAAATCGGCAACTCATACACCGATTTGTCAATAAAATTCACTAACTTTGTGGTCTTAAAAAAAATTATTACAAAACATAAAAAACAAATTACAAATTATGAAACTTAAAAGATTTCTCGCATCGGCCGCAGCGCTGATGCTCGCATTCACCATGGGAGCCTGCGACAAGGAAGACTCCAAACTCGACTACACAGAGCCCGAGCCAGAGCCCGGCACAGAGGAGCCAGCTAATGTCAACCACTTCTTCATCTGTTTTGGACAGAGCAACATGGAAGGCAACGCCCAGCCCATCGAGAAGGACAAGAAATGCCCAGCCAACTTCCAGAGCTACGTATGCTACGCAGGCAATTATGACGGCAAGGCATACAAGGTAGGCGACCTGCGCACCGCCACTCCCCCACTCTGCCGCGCAGGACAGGCAGGCGGAGTAGGAGTCACCGACTACTTCGGCCGCACACTTGCCACATACGTACCCAAGGGCGACAACGTGAGAGTAGCCGTAGTGGCTCTCGGAGGCACAGCCATCGACGGTTTCCTGGCTGAATACAAGGACAACTACATAAAAGGCGCCGCCAACTGGCTTCAGGGATATTACAAATGCTACGACAACGACCCATACACCCGTCTGATAACCGTAGCCAAGCAGGCCATAGCCAACGGCGACGTATTGGAGGGAATACTCTTCCACCAGGGCGAGACCGACGGATACTCTCCCGAATGGAACCAGAAGGTAAAGAAAGTGTATGACAACATCTGCACCGACCTCAAGGTAAAGAACGTTCCATTCATAGCCGGACAGGTAACCAGCAACGGCAACGGCTGCATCAACAACATCCCCAACTACATAAGCAACGCCTACGTAATCCCGAGCAACGGCTGTGAGAACGACAAGAAGGGCGAGAACGGCACCGTAAAACTTGGTGACGACAACTCAATCCACTTCAACCACGCAGGATACGAGGAGCTCGGCAAGCGCTACGCCGACAAGATGGCCGAGATCCTCGGCCTTAAATAACAACAAAAATCCATTATCATGATCCGAAAAATCCGGCAGTTTATCTCCGACAACAATCTTATAGACCCTGAGAAGGACAGGCTGCTGCTCGCAGTGAGCGGCGGCCCCGACTCGGTGGCCATGGCCGACATAATCCACCGCCTGGGCATCAGGTTTGGAATATGCCACGTGAATTTTCAGCTCCGCGGCTCCGACAGCGACGGCGATCAGGAGTTTGTGCAGCTGATGGCAAAAAAATACAATGCCCAATTCCATCTGCTGAAAGCTGATACCCAGCAATATGCACAGCAGAAGGCAATATCCATAGAGATGGCCGCCAGAGAGATAAGATACGCCGAATTCAGCCGTCTGATGAATACCTGCGGATACACACTCACCGCCGTGGCTCACCATCAGGACGACGCCATAGAAACCCTGCTCCTAAACCTTACACGGGGCGCAGGCATACGCGGACTCACCGGCATCAAGATAAAGAACGGACCAATAATACGTCCGCTGATGTGCCTGAGCCGCAGCGAAATAGAGAGCTACCTGAAAGAGAGAAAACTATCGTACCGCACCGACAAGACCAACCTCGAGACCGACTATGCGCGAAACAAAATCCGCAACCTCGTAATCCCCGTACTCGAACAGATAAACCCTTCGGCAAGGGCTTCCATAAGCGAGAGCCTCCAGTATCTCGGCATGGCCAAAACACTGTACGCCAATTCGATAGACAATGCCATACCCGGGGTGCTCACACACAGCAACGCCATCAGCTGCATAAACATAAAAAAACTGAAAGAATACCCCGAGCCGGAATGCCTGCTTTACGAAATTGTGAGCCGGTACGGATTCCACAAGGCACAGGCCCGCGACATACTGCGCGCCCTATCCGGCGAGAGCGGACGGATATTCCGCAGCAAGACCCACCAGATAACCAAGGACCGCAACAGCCTGATAATTAGTACGCTATCAGCTGATACAAAAAAAACGGCCAGCATATCCGATGCCGACATAGAGCGCGGACTCGCCGATACCGGACAGCACACTATTATAATAGAGAGGATAAGCCCGGCGGATTTTGCGCCAGTGCGCCGCCCCGACACCATATACCTCGACTATACGAAGCTCCAGAAACTGGGACTGCCAATGGAAATAAACCCGTGGCAGAAAGGCGACGTGATAACAGTATTCGGCGGTCAGAAAAAAAAGGTATCCGATATTCTGATAGACAACAAGCTGAGCATCAACGACAAGCAGAATGTGGAGATACTGAGCACCGGCGGCAAAATTCTCTGGGTGATAGGATTGAGGGGCGGCAACCACTGCCGCATAGACCAGGGGACCAAACTTATTTTGAAAATTACGGCAAAAAAGAAATAATTTTTTTCCAAATAAAACAAAAAATTAACTATCTTTGCCCCAAACAAAATACAAATTATACAAAACACAATAATTAAAACTTATGAAGAAATTCTTTTACCTGATAGGCGTAATCGCATTGATAGCCGGCGGAGTAATGATGCTGAAGGACGAGAACGGATTTTTGGCCTCTCTCTTCGGCCTGGCAGTAGCTGGAGGCGGTCTCGGACTTATACTCCTGACTTTTATAGCCAGCAAAATCCGCGACAAGAACACTCAAAACAATTTCGAGGACGGAGCCGACAGCAACCTGAGCCTCGAGATGAAGGTAAACCACGCAATATCGAGCGCAAGGCAAAACAGTTTTAAGTCGCAGAGCGAGATCCGCAGACTTACCGCCTGGTGCAACGACGCCATTTTCAGCACTTTCCATCAGGAATACGAGAAGGAGGGCAATTTCTACGAGAAGGAAAAACTCATGGAGAAATTCAACGAGATAAAGGAGAAATACGCATCGAGAGTGTCGTTCCCCACGCTCGACAAGTGCGAGGGCATAGTAAAGGACTATCAGCTGAAAATAGACGGATACAAGGAGCGCCTCTCGGCTTTCGAGAAGCAGGAAAAGGAATACACCGAGCTCAAGGGAAAGCTTCAGCTGGCCAAACAGCAGGAGAAGCGCATGGCCAAGCTCAACAGCCATCAGCAGAAACTCGAGAACGCATCGGAGAGAGAAGGCCTCTCGATAATAGAATCCACCGGCGAGATACAGCAGCTCTCCATGGGCGACATCGCCAAGGAGGTGGAGGAAAAGGAACTCTACTACAAGCAGCTTGAGGAGCTTAACTGGAAGTATAAATAGTGGAGAGTTTAGAGTTTAGAGTTTAGAGACCTCTGCCGACTGCGGAGGCCATAGTAAAAACAGCTTACAGTTTTTAATCAACATAAAAAATACATTTAAACAAAAATGAGAAAGAAAATCGTAGCAGGCAACTGGAAGATGAACAAGAACCTGCAGGAAGGCATCGCTCTCGCAAAGGAGCTCACAGAGGTAGTTAAGAACCCTAACTGTGGCGTTATTATCGGTACTCCATTCATTCACCTGGCAAGCGTAGCCGAGGTAATCAAGGGCAGCGCTATCGAGCTCGCAGCCGAGAACTGCGCCGACAAGGCTTCTGGCGCTTACACCGGTGAGGTTTCTGCCGAGATGGTTAAGTCTACAGGTGCACAGTACGTAATCCTCGGTCACTCTGAGCGTCGCGAGTACTACAAGGAGACTCCAGAGATCCTCAAGGAGAAGGTAGAGCTTGCTCTCGCCAACGGTCTCCAGGTAATTTTCTGTATCGGTGAGTCGCTTGCAGAGCGCGAGGCCAACAAGCAGAACGAGGTTGTAAAGGCTGAGCTCGCCGGTTCTGTATTCCACCTCACAGCCGAGCAGTGGAAGAACATCATCATCGCTTACGAGCCAATCTGGGCTATCGGTACCGGCAAGACCGCTACTGCCGAGCAGGCACAGGAAATCCACGCTTACATCCGCTCTTGCGTAGCCGATGTATACGGCGCACAGGTAGCTGACGACACAACCATCCTCTACGGTGGTTCTTGCAAGGCAAGCAACGCTCCTGAGCTCTTCGGCAAGCCTGATATCGACGGTGGCCTCATCGGCGGCGCTTCATTGAAGGCTGCTGACTTCAAGGGCATCATCGACGCTCGCTAATTTCAGCTGAAAAATCAGAACATCATAAGCTCTGATTGATAATACTGCCTCTGGCACGGCCGCAAAAAAGCCGCGCCAGAGGCTTTTTTTTAGTTATTTATCTGATATATTGTATAATTTTTTTGTTATCTTTGGCGATTATTATAATAAAATAACGTGAATTCGACGAAAAGAGAAAAACGTCGCTTCGCTCAAAATTTTATTAAAATCATTTTAAAATATCGCCCGAAATCCTGGGCAAAAATTTAACAAAAATCTCTTTGTCCCTAACGGGACGTGCTTTCTGTGCAGTTAGCAGTGGTCCCGCA